>JBHPFF010000151.1:0-6628 GCA_042572165.1 Candidatus Latescibacterota bacterium
TCTACCTTACCGACCATGTCGTAATAGTTCTTAACCGCTTCACAGTTGTATTTTTTTGCAAACGCCTCCGCAAGTTCCGGTCTCGAATCCCAGGCGTGAGTTATGAGCATTCGAGTCGTGCGTCCGACCGGCCATCTATCAGGCTCCGTCTGGTTTATCATCGGCGCCCAGATGCTGTAATTCATGTGGCTGTTATCGCCTAAGGCAATAACTCCTACCCTTATAAGATCGGTTTCTGGAATGTTTTTTACCGTTTCCGCCTGTGCCCTGCGAGCGCCTGCGATCACCGTTCCTCCTGCAGCGGCGGCTTTTCCGATGAAATTACGTCGTGAAGATTTCTTTTTCATAAAATCACCTCAAATAAATAACCAAGATTAATGTTTATTCGAAAATTGCCTCGTCGATCCAGTCGGCGTAGGGCGACGGCGCCTCCCAGTCATCCGGCAGGTCGTCCACCGGTATCATGGCACCGTTATGCTCAAGGTGCGATTTGAACGCAGCGAGAAATATTCTGGTTTTTTTCAGGATATAATCGTAACTCCACTGCATCTCACGGGTTTCAAACATACGCTGTATGGCAAGTATTGTCGGGAAGAACAGATAAAAGTGACGGTTGAACCCGCCGTCGCCGGTGGTGTGCTCATGGGCGATGTCCCACCAGCCTGAACTGTGGTATAGACGCAGGGTAATATCTGCCCTCGGCCAGGTCTGAAACTGTGAAACCATAAATGGCTGGGATTGCTCTCCGATACCATCGATATTGATTCCCCGGTACTGGAGCGATAATTGACCGTAACTCTGTAATGTCGCTGTGGGTGTCACTTCCTTCCACCAGCCGTCAGCCTGGTATCCAACCGTTTCAACATCCAGTCCCAGTACCGCAAGCAGGAAGTAAAGACCATGAACCCCGTGCTGCGACCACTCGCCGGAGGCGTTGGAAGAGTGAGCACCGAGAATTCTTCTTTTCTGCCGGAGTAGTTCCTCGACTTTGCTTCTTGCGACAATAGCCTGCTGGATGTACTCGCGCTCGTCGGTACAGAGTATGGGAGTATTGTGCTTTTTAGCGATATCCACCATAAAATGTGCATCTTTCATGCTGTAAGCGAACGGACGGTTGATGAAACAGGGAATGCCAGCCTCGAGGTACGGCTTTGTGAGCTGAGGCCACCATTTGCACTCATTGAAACCTGCAAAGATCATACCATCGACCTTATCGACCATGTCGTAATAGTTCTTCACCGCCTCACATTTGTATTTTTTTGCAAACGCTTCCGCAAGTTCCGACCTCGAATCCCATGCGTGAGTTATGAGCATTCGAGTCGTGCGTCCGACCGGCCATTTACCCGGCTCCGTCTGGTTTATCATCGGCGCCCAGATGCTGTAATTCATATGGCTGTTATCGCCGAGAGCAATAACTCCTACCCTTATAAGATCGGTTTCGGGAATGTTTTTTACCGTTTTCGCATGTGCCCTGCGAGCGCCTGCGATCACCGTTCCTCCTGCAGCGGCGGCTTTTCCGATGAAATTACGCCGTGAAGATTTCTTTTTCATGATATCACCCTGCCTTCCTCTTATCTTAGCTTTATCTCATTGTCCACACCGGTTTTTCCCCGCCTGTTTGTGATAATGCAATTCCTTCGACTGGCAGCCACGAACGATAGAGCGTACCTGTCATCCCCGCTGTGGCGAAATCGCAGAGAACAACAGTGCTACCATCCTTCGCTTTAACCCGGTAAGCGCTGAGTGGGTGCGGGAAATCAGTCACCACGACCGGCACCAGTTCGAGAGTATTTGCATTTAGAACCGGAATTTCATCTACCCTGCCCTCGTTGAATCGCTGATCCCACGCAAGAAGGATGGGACCGCGGTAGATGGAGGTTTTGCCTGTACACTCACGTTCTCCGATCCAGTAATGTGGTGACATGTCAAGGGACAGCACTATCGAATCGCCGTCACTCCACCTACGGTCAAGTTCAAGATATGTACCGGGAACAGCATTCCCAAAAGGTTTTCCATTCAGCATGACTGTTGTCTCATCTGACCATGATGGAATCCTGAGTTTTACCGAGGCGTTGAGGGGTTTCTTCAGCCCGACAGTGATTGTTATATCCCCGTCATTCGGATATGCGGTCTTTTGATCTATGACAAGAGTTTCCCCCGAGTCGAGGGGCACTTTCAGTGTGCAGGGACCATACCAGTTGAGGGCGAAACCGTCGTCGGTTTTCATAACCGCCCAGTCCTGTATCATGCCGAGTCCGCGTGGTGCATTTACCGAGCAGCAGTTGAGTTCGGGGCTGCCCGCCCGTGCCTGGAAATTAATATCGTCGGTTGCCGCTTTTTTAGTGCCGTCCATAGGGGTGTTGTATGTCCACCAGCGCCCGGAAGGATGCATGCCACCGATGTTCCCGTTCAATGTTGATAGTTCAAGTTCATCGGCGATTAGCGGATTACCTGTAAGACGCAGCATATCAACTGACATGGCTATCCATGCCACAGTGCAGCATGTTTCGATACCTCCCTGGTGGTAGGGATTATTCTGCATTGCCTCACTTGCAGTCCACCCACCGGTGTTGTGACGGTCTCCACGGAGAGCATCCCACCATATGTGCGAAAATACCCTGCTGTATTTTTTATCACCAGTGAGGAAATACATCTCCATGATACCCTGCCAGTCATGGACGCTTTCCCAGCGATGGGCGGGAAATTCAACAACAGGTTTGCCATCCAGCGCATATCGAATGTACTGTGGTTCGCCGGGTCTGTCCCACATATTCTCAATCCATCGAGCCATATCGAGATACTGCGGGTTTCCGGTATACCTGTAAAGAATGGTCATTCCATGAATGATAGCGTAATTCATCTGTCCCGGACCGGCAGCAGCACCCATTGAACTAACATCATTGGTCATGGAGATTTCTGTTCCCAGATAGGTATCACAGATCAGGTCGGCAGCTTTGCAGGCGGCTTTGAGGGCTGGTTCGTAACCGGTATCGTCATAATACATAAGCAATCCAAGGATAACATGGTAGTGCCCCCATAAATCCCACGTATCGATACCGGTTAGTCTTAAATGTTTCGGAAACGGTCCCAGGTAGCCGTCACTATCCTGGGTTGTAATCAATTTCCTTACGAGATCGTCACTACTTGCCCCAAGCTCAGAATCGCAGTTCATTCGATGGACAAGCTGAGCGGATAAAAGGTGTTTCCCGGCGAATTCTCCGCTCCAAGGCAGAATATTCCCTGCTCCCTTATGCCATTTAACACTGTCCGGGGGACGTTCCCTGTCTCTAGTGAGGAAAACACCTATCATCGCCGGATTTGCCCGGGGTGCCGGTATGAGCCAGCCTTTTGTGATAGCTGAAAGCCTCTTGCCGATAAATCCCCGATACTCTCCAGAAATACCGTGTATTTTCTCAATTACCGGGTTAACCTTATACTGAACCAGCCGTCCCTTATCAGTTGAAAGATTCTGGGAGTAAGCTGTCTTTGAGAGGCAGAAAAATGCAAGTAGTAATGAAATGAGCGATTTCATAAAAGATTTCCCTGAAAATACGTGAAAAATGGGTCAATCATGGTGAACAAGCGTTATTCGTAGGTAAAAGTCGAAAACGCATAAATCTATTTATTCTTGAAATAAGAATCGAATACTGGCGCAAACAAGCGGGACTGAGTAAAAGACTAACGCCACACATGTTACGTCACAGTATTGCTACACATTTACTAAATCAAGGTTTAGATTTGAGATATGTTCAAAACTTTTTAGGCCACAAAGACATTTCATCGACAGTAATCTATACTCACATTATAACAGAAAAATTTAAGGAGGAGGTAAGAAAATTTTATCCGGGTTACTATGGCGATTTTAGTTGATGTTATACGTAGGAGATCAATTAGGACATAGTTCCATAAGAATTACAGTTGATACTTATGGACATCTTGTTCCAGGAGGGAATAAAGAAGCAGTTGATAGGCTCGATGATACTCCTGCATCCGCAACCATCCGCACCCAAGAAAGAAAAAGACCTAACCAAATTCGGCTAAGCCCTTGTTATTATTGGTGGAGCAAACGTAACGTTTTGCGAACTATCTCTATTGAATACTACTAAAAATCAGCTTCATCTCTTCTCTTTTGAGTCCTGATAGCTGATTTTGTTATTTTATCGAATTCATCTTGAATTTTTGGAACGATGATGCTACCAATAATATTTTCACACCAGAGGTCTTTCAAAAGAAAACGTTTACATTTTACAATCCAGCTTTGATCAATTATTTTCAAATATTCAATATACAATTTAATTCTTTTTAACCGTATGTCAATCCTTTCATAATGCGAAACTATTTCAATTTTGCGTGTATATTCATACAAATCCCCCCAAAAATCATCATCGTAAATATGAGATTCAATTAGGCATGGTTCTAAATACATAAGCTTATAAGCAAGAGAATGTATTAAGTATCCACCAAGTCGTGTTGAAATAATCTTTGATTCATGTGCTAAAGGCATACCATCAACACTTCGAATTGCATGAAAGTTAAACAAATCTTGGAGTGTTTTGAAAACTTGTCTCTCACTTATTCCCACTTGATATAATTCAGATATAATATCTTGTACAGAAATACCCTCAAAAGTAGCTATAGACGCTTTATTAACAAATAGAAATAATATCCGTAAACGTAATAATTGCGTGAAAGGTGCATCCAATTTACTATCGAAAATATTCAGAAGTAATGATCCCTCTTCCCGGTAATATTTTTTTTGTCCAAAAATTGCACCCTTAAATATTTCATGTATTGGAAATTTATAAATCCCTTTCGTTAAATATGTACTGAGTGCATAGTCTGCGTTTACATGACCACTTGTTAAAAATTCGCGAATTAAATTAATTCCTCGTCTTACATTTCCTTCCGATAATACTTCTAATAAATATCCAGAATCTTCAGATAATAATGATGAAGATACAATTTTAAAAAAAACACCTAGATCAGGTACAATAAATCTTTTACCACTTTCTGAAATAATTTCAGCTTTTTTATTATCTAAGACCCTTTTAGCATATTCAAACCTCTTCGATAAAACGGGCTTTATAAGCGGAGGATCAATGTATATCGAGTCAACTTGAAATGCGTCAAATACAGGGGAATTTCTGTGACGTAAATAAGTTGAGTCTCGTAAAGACATAATAACATTCATATTCATTTTTCGTGCAGCTGCTTGTGCTTCTGAAAATATTGTATTTTGAACTTTTTCATCTTCTATTTGATCAACATTATCAATTATCAAATACACTGGCCATTTTATTGAAGCATTTGACAAGATCATTTCCACATAAGGATTAACTTTTTTTCTATCCATATATATTTGTTCTGAGATAAGTTTATCAAATTCTTTTTCATCCGCTCTGTAAATTGGTTTTAATGGACCCCGTTTATAGTTTTTTATTTCTTCATTATATGCTGGTTTGATTGATTTATCCCAATCACCCAATAAAAAAAATGAATCTTCCTCAATTTTTCTCAATAATTCCCTATAAATGAATTCTCTAGGATTATCAGCAATCGTCGCCTGTTTAAAATCAATATATAACCAAATTATTTTTTTGTTTATCAATGAGTAAGCTGAAACATGACGTGTATAATAAAGAAATGTTGTTTTCCCTGCTCCAACTTGACCTAAAATTAAAATAAAATGTTGAACTATATTACCCTTTTCCAATAAATTATCTAAATATCGAGTCCCTTTCGACTTTTTTACTCGCACAACTTTACGATCAAGTGAGGGTTTTATGTCAGATAAATACATATGTAATCTTGAATCGTGCTTAACTCTTCCTGAACTCCTGACATAGCATTCACGTAAAGCTTCAACATCTTCTAATAATGCTTCATCAGTCAGTGCAACATTTACAGCTGGCTCAATGTGCTCATACAATGAATTTCTTCCCAATCTATAACCAGGCTCATGTAATCTAGATAATAAACGACGTGATTCATAAATGGTTTTTGATCCAAGCAATTCATTTTCTAAATTGCTTTCAATAACACGTTGCCTCGATAGTAGTTCCCAAAACTCTACAAATCTGTCCTTAATATCTGCAAGATTTCTAAATATTTTTGCTTGTGTTTCCTTAAATGTTATTCCATCTGTTCTCACAGCAGGAAAAATTATCCAAGTATTACCGTTTGTAATTACTGCAAAAGGAATTGAAAGCTTTCGTGCATATTCGCGGACTTGTTTTATTGCTTTTCCAGTTTCACCTTGGCTTAGAAAACCTCCAAGTTTTCCAGTTTTTCTTTTACTGGGAATAACAAATGTTTTACCAATCTTTTTAGCCTCAATCACAATTGAAGTTGTTGCTGTATTTATAATATAGTCCGCATATTCAACAGTTTTATCTTCACTAATTCTTGTTTCGTAGTGAATATCAGCAATATTGTCCCAACCTAACACATTTTCTAATATTCCATCTATCACTTTTTTTCTTGTATCTGCTTCGTTTGATTTTGATAAATCGTAATTACCAAATAAACTAATTAGATCAGTAAGTGCTTTTAAGCCAGAATCAATTTCCATGGAAAAACTCCCAACCATAGAGTTTTATAATCGTAGTACTGCAATATAGTATAAACA
>JBHPFF010000152.1:0-6601 GCA_042572165.1 Candidatus Latescibacterota bacterium
GTACGCTGTCATGGCAAACATGGGATACTGGAAACGTGATGACCTGCTTGCATTGCGAAAAATAGGTTCAGCTTTCCAGGGGCACCCCGACCGGTGCAGGCTGACAGGGCTCGAAGCATCCACAGGTTCACTCGGGCAGGGACTGAGTATTGCCGTTGGATATGCGCTCGCATCGAAACTCGATAACGATGCGTACCGTGTGTACTGCATTATCGGCGACGGTGAAAGCCAGGAGGGGCAGATATGGGAAGCTGCGTTAAGTGCTTCGAAATACAAGCTCGACAATCTGGTCTGTATCCTCGATTACAACAAGGCTCAGATTGACGGTTTTGTAAAAGATGTGATGCCCATTGAGCCAATTACCGACAAGTGGCGTTCTTTTGGATGGCACGTAATAGAGGTAGACGGACACGATTTTATACAGATTGCTGACGCTTTTAATGAGGCTCTTGCAACAAAGGGGAAACCGACTTTTATCCTTGCCGATACGGTAAAAGGGAAAGGTGTATCCTTCATGGAGAATAAGGTTGACTGGCACGGAGTCGCCCCGAATGCCGAACAGGCTGAACAGGCACTTAAAGAACTAACTGCCTCGTAGATATACAGGAGAAAACAGATGGCTTTTATTGCAACAAGAAAATCGTTTGGGCAGGCTCTTGTGGAAATCGGCGGGCAGGATGAGCGTGTCGTTGTCCTTGATGCTGATCTGTCCAAATCTACCATGTCGAAGATATTTGCTGAAAAGTACCCGGAACGGTTCTTTGAAATGGGTATCCAGGAGGCAAATATGATAGGTGTGGGTGCAGGTCTTGCGCTTGCCGGGAAAAAACCGTTCATCTGCTCGTTCGCCTGTTTTGTCACGGGGCGCTATGATACCATTCGTATTTCGGTTGCATACTCCGAGGCTCCGGTTCGGATAGTCGGAACCCACGCTGGTATCGGTATAGGAGAGGATGGTAATTCCCAGATGGGTCTTGAGGACATCGGATTGATGAGGGGACTTCCAAATATGCATGTTATCCAGCCGGCGGATGATATAGAAACGAGGCTTGCTGTAAAGTGGATGGCCGAAAACGATGTCCCCAGCTATATTCGTCTTACACGGCAGAATGTAAAGGATGTGAACAGCGAGGAGTATACGTTTGAGATCGGCAGAGCGGTTGAACTGGTCGCCGGCGGGGATATTACAATCATGGCCTCAGGTGGCACGGTTTTTCATGCTGTCGAGGCAGCGGAACTTTTGAAAGATGACGGTATCAACGCTGCTGTAGTAAACATTCACACCATCAAGCCCATTGATGCCGGGGCTGTTGTGAGCTGCGCAGAAAAAACAGGTCACATAGTTACTGTCGAGGATCACAATATCATCGGTGGGTTGGGAAGCGCTGTTGCCGAGGTTCTTGCGGAAAACGGCTCCGGCAGGCTCAGGCGGCACGGCCTTTACGATACGTTTGGCGAATCGGGTGCTTCCGCTGACCTTTATAAAAAATACAGATTTGATGCTGAGGGTATTGCCACGGTTGTAAAAGAATCTCTGAAATAACAATCCTTTAATGTTTATTACTTTAAGAGTATAAATATTGTTTCAGGTATGTACTAATATTTTTCACACACTTCATAAGTAAGGAGATGCCATGAAAGCCAAAGTTGATCCTGATCTCTGCACAGCGTGCGGGTTATGTGTCGACATCTGTCCCGATGTTTTCGAGTTGAACGATGTTGCCGAGGTGATCGCTGATCCTGTTCCCGGAGACTCTGAAGATTGTGTTATCGAGGCCGAAGAAAGCTGTCCGGTCGAGGCGATTACACATGAATAAGTGAATAAATGAAATATTTAACTTTTTTTATTGGCGGGTGTATCTTTTGCCCGCCTTTTTTCCTCAAAAACATCTTAACTGTTGCTGTGAATTCACCCATTTTCTGCTGCAGGGGATATATTCCCGAAGGCTGACAAAGCTCATTTTTGTTTTCCTGTCCTAAATCAGTAAATATTTCCTCTGTCGCATATTTTCTTCTATCCGTTCCCGGGTGCTACTTTCAAATTCACATAATTATCCGTTGACTTACCGGAACATTAATTTTAAGTTACTAATAAATCAGGCTTTTAAATAATAAGAAAAAAAGGATATAACTCTATGAAAATAGGATTCATACAGTTCAAACCCGTTTTTGGCGAGGTCGAGGCAAATGTCGAAACCATGAAACGGCTCATATCATCGGTGGAAGCCGATCTTCTCGTGCTTCCCGAGTTGGCAACAACTGGATATACATTCACTTCCCCTGAAGAATTGGCTAAGATAGCCGAACCGTTTGACAACTCACACTCTCTCGATAGTCTCCAGGATCTTGCCCGGGAACGATCGTGCGCGCTCGTGGTTGGTTTCGGCGAATCAGCAGGGAAAGCTCTTTACAACTCTGCGGCGTTTTTGAAACCGGACGGTTCCCGTCACCTGTACCGCAAAGTTCACCTGTTCGGTGCTGAAAATCTCTTTTTCAAACCCGGCGATATTCCTTTTAATATCCATGACCTTAACGGAGTTACAATCGGAATGATGATCTGTTTCGACTGGTTTTTCCCGGAATCCATGAGAGTGCTGGCACTCAAGGGTGCTCAGATCATCTGTCATCCGGTGAATTTCATCCTGCCGTGGGGGCAGCGGGCAATGGTTATCCGAAGCCTCGAGAACCGGGTGTTTGTCGTTACTGCTAACCGTTACGGTACCGAGACACGGGGAGAGTATTCGTTTACATTTACCGGTGAGAGCCAGATAACCTCCCCTGGCGGAGATGTACTCACTAAGGCGACAGAAAGCGGTGATGCTGTCTCCATCATTGATATCGACCCGTCGGCTGCAGCTGATAAACACCTCAATAGGTACAATGACCTTTTCGAAATGCGCCGTCCGGAGTTCTACGGTGAAATCACCGGTTAACTATTTCTGCTTGTCTCGGAAATGATTGACGGGAGATACGGGCTATGATCCCTCTTTACAGCGATAAATCGTTGTCGAGTTTTCCGTTTGTTACGATATTACTCATACTCGTTAACACCGTAATATTCTGGTTTCAGTTATCCGGTCCGGGTGCTATCCGGCAGTCTGTGGTGATGTATGGCATGATCCCTTATGATCTCTTTCATCCCGGGGCGGTTATTATTCCGGGCAGGATACATCCTGCGTTCACATTGATTACCAGCATGTTCATGCACGGGGGGTATATTCACCTGGGTTCCAACATGCTGTATCTCTGGGTGTTCGGTCGTAATGTCGAGGATGATTTTGGACATCTACGATTCCTAATTTTTTACATCGCATCAGGAATTATTGCCACAGTGGCATTCGTGTGGGCTTTTCCGGCCGGTACTGTGCCCCTTGTTGGAGCGTCCGGAGCCATTGCGGGCGTTCTTGGCGTGTATTTTTTAAGGTTTCCGGCATCTCGTATCTATTGTCTCATTATCCTGTTTATTTTCATCAGAATAATAGCGTTACCCGCATTTTTTGTGCTCGGGCTGTGGTTTGTAATTCAGCTTGGAGCCAGTATGTCGAGTATGACTTCGGCTGCAGGAGCAGCGGGTCATGGAGGCGTGGCGTGGATATCCCATGTTGCAGGTTTTGTTGTTGGTCTGGTATGGACGATCCTTGAACTCAGTCGGCGGTTTATAAGACGTTATCAATAGAAACTGCAAAGCCTTCCGCGTTTTTTTGCATACAGGATACAGGATGATTCCATCTCGTTGTAATTTAGGCGATTGAAATTAGTAAAAAAAAGATGTATTATTATGGATAAATGATATTTTTTGAGGACTTTAAACAAGGGAAAGGAGTGTGGAATATGAGTACGGCTGGTGTTGCTCCGGATTTTGATGCACTGGCACGATCGATGAGGAGGTTTGCCCGCATTCCACGAAGGCTTGCAGGAAATTTGCCTGTTATTGCCATCACTCCCGTTGCGGACGGCAGGACGGGCGCATATGAAAGCAATGTGGAAAAAACGTGGCGGATGGTGGAACGGGTGTATAATCTCATAGCAGGCAGGGTAAAACTTCCAGACGGAACGCCGGTGAAAGTTGTGGTTGCTCCTGAAATAGTTTATGGCGCCAGGACAGGTGCACTCGCACAGGAATATTATACCCGGGAAGGTGTCACAGCAAATATCTGGGTCAGCCGCTCCTGGGCGTATAGCGACGAATTGCTGTCGGCATCTCAGGGAATCGGAAGCTCCGAATGGCAGCAGGCAGCGTACGGGCTCAACCAGACTGACCGTCCCGGCGCTGTATGGCTCAAAGCCTTCTGTGCCGCAATGGACGAGAAAGAACGTCCAGTTTTTTCAATCTATAATCCTGAACTCGAGGATGAAGAGGAAGACTTTGCTCCGTTTGTGGAAAAGCGTCTGCTTGGATTCGCACAAGCGGCTGCCGCTGTGGCCGAAATGCGCGGCAAGAACTATCTCTCCATCGGTAGTGTCTCGATGGGAATTATCGGTTCCGATGTGCGCCGTAACATAATGCAGCAGTATCTCGGTATGGGCACTGTTTCGGTTGATATGGTGACTGTAAAGGGTCGAATGGATCAGGGTTTCTATGATCATGAGGAGCTTGAGCGGGCATTTGCGTTCATGAAAGAGCGTTTTAAATTCGATTTCGGTATCGGAAACCGCCCGTATCCCCCTGATGAACTCCTGCGCGAATGTATTAAAATGACCATAATAGTCAGGGATATGATGATTGGTAACTACAGGCTCGCTGATCCTGAAATCGGCACTTCACAGGGTTTCAAAGCCGACGTTGAACATGCCCAGGGATACAACGCCATAGCCGCCGGAACCCAGGGTCAGAGGGCATGGACCGATCTCTATCCCAACTTCGACCTGACCGAGTCCATTCTCAACAGCTCATTCGACTGGAACGGTTACCGTGAAGCGTTTATCGTGGCAACGGAAAATGACAGTAAGAACGCTATCGGAATGCTTGTCGCCATGCTCCTGAACGGTATGCCGCAGTTATTCGCCGATATTCGTACGAACTGGACCGTTAAAAGCGTCAAGACCGCCACCGGAGTGAATATCTATAAGATCGCTCCCGGGGGATTTATTGACAAACGGAACTCCGGCGCAGGCGCGCTTGACTATGCCCTGGATGTTATCTCTCTCGTGACAGGCAAGAAGGATATACCTGTAAGCGATATAGCCGAAGCGATCCGGACAAGTCCGGCACTCCAGGAGAAACTTATTGACGCGGCTGTAAGGGGAACCACTTATACTGCTGCGGTGCTTGAGTATTTCCTTGGTGACGGTTTGTCCAGTCATTACCGAACTCCGGGCGGTATCCCAATGACCGCTTACCGCTATAATGTGATAGGGGATATGCTTACCTGCTCGGTTGTCGAGGGTGAGACAATAGAACTGCCGGACAAGGTTGCCGATCATGTCAGCAGCTGTACAGACCCAACGTGGCCCGAAACCTTCTGGGTGCCCCGTGACATGACCTCGTTTGAATATATGACGAAAATTGGCCCGAACCATGATGCCAACTCGTTCGGTCTCATAGGCGCGGACATGATCACACTCAACGCCATGTTAAGGATACCGGTCGACTTCCACAATATTCCCGAAGACCGGATATTCAGGCCCACCATGTGGGACAGGTTCGGTGGAGATGATTTCAGGGTATGCGAGAAACTGGGTCCGCTGTACAGGTGAGTAAGTCCGTGTAAATGACAAAACCGCGGGGATTGCTTCTCACAGATTCCAGGTGCCCCGCGGCTTTATTACATGATAAGTTGTCATAACAACTGCAAATTTATTCTACCCAACACGGCTATGAAACTTTCTCACCGTGTTAATAACCGGTATGTATCCTTTCTTACCAGTCGACAACTGAGCCGTCATCGTTGTCATAGGTCTGTCCGAGCCTGAAAACAAGGTCGGGATCGATGAGATCGGCAACCTTGTCATCATCCAGTTCAATACCAAGCCCGGGTCCTTTCGGAAGGTCAATATAACCCTCCCTGACCTCGAACGGTTTCTTCAAGACAGTTTCGCCAAGCGTTATCTGTTCCTGGCAGACAAAATTTGGAATAGACGCCGCAAGTTGCAGCCCCGAAGCGAGAGAAATTGCCCCCATGGGATTATGGGGAGCGATACCGGCATAATACGCCTCTGCCAATCCGGCGATAATACGGCATTCTGTAATTCCCCCCGCATGGCATAGATCGGGCTGAAGAATGGTGGCGGCTCTTTTTTCAAGAATTTCCCGGAAACCCCACTTGGTAAATATTCGTTCTCCTGTGGCAATGGGAAGGTGGGTTTTACGTGCTATATCTGCCATGATGTCAACATTCTGGCAGTTGATAGGTTCCTCGATGAACATGGGCTGGTACGGTTCGAGGGCTTTGATGAGCAGCATGGCGGTCGCAGGTGGAATAGCGCCGTGAAAATCGATTCCAAGGTCACAATCCGGCCCGGTAGCCTCACGCTGTTCGGCAAACCTTTCTCTAGCGAACTCTATAAAGGCAGGAGTTTCCACGAATCGGGAATGGCGTTTTTTCGCTACACCGGTTTTGAACTGGATGATGACAAGGTTGCCGATCTCATCGATCCCGAC
>JBHPFF010000153.1:0-6574 GCA_042572165.1 Candidatus Latescibacterota bacterium
ATATGGTAGTTGTTTTTTCAAAATTTAAAGATGAAGCTCCCGGGGACACGCAGGCGCCGCCATGGGCGGATGAGCTTTTTACTGGAGAACCCGGAAGTGTTCCGCATTTCTTTGACACAGTCTCGTACGGTCAGTACAAGGTTACCGGCCATTATCTCCCGACACGATACGAACTCCCCCATAATGCCACATACTACGTGAAAAACGCTGATGCGTATGCCAGAGACCTTCTCGATCTTCTTGATGCGGATAGATCCGTAAATTTCAAGCACTTTGATAATGACGGGGTTGACGGGATTAGTGGAAGCGGTGATGATGACGGGTATGTCGACTACATGGTGTTTATGCCTCGATCGCGGCCCTATGATTTTTTAACCAAATACGCTACCGGGATCATGACCAATGGTTTGAAAGACACCTATTTCACAAGCGATAAAAATTCCCAGGGCTTCTATATAAAGCTGGATGCCTTTTCTGGTTGTCTGGCTACAGCAAACGATAAGAACGGGGCTCTCGGATCAATTTGTGGAGAGCTGTCGCATGCCTACGGTACACTCGACCTCATGGATAAATACTGGACTGATCCTGAGAGTGATTCTGCTGGTGTAGGTTACTGGGATCTTCTCGGAAGAGGAGCGCTGGGATGGGATGAGCGTGACGGTCCCATCGGACCAAATGCTTATAATCGCATGCGAATGAACTGTGCTGGTTACCTTAATAGTAATATCGTTGACCTTAAGGGTTTCCAGCAGAATATAAGAGTGAAAGATCTGGGGAGGGACGACGGTACCGTTTATCGCCTCTGGGTTTCTGATTCAGAGTATTTTATGATTGAGTTCCGTCGAAATGATGGTTTCTATTATGACCGAAACATACCTCAAAGCGGTCTTCTTATCTGGCATGTACTCACCACTGAAACTAATAATAATGAAAATAAAAAATCATGTGATCTTGAATGCCCGGACGGAAGATTCAAAGATGTCGGTTACCCTTACGGGGAAAAACCTGATCCTATAAACGGCGGTGACAATCTGGATTTCTGGTCCCATGATGTCACATACCGTATCGAACACTATGGCAACTTTGGTGATGCCTATGATATCTTTGACGGGGAACGGTATACTACATTTGGAACAAACACTAATCCTAACACATATTCAAAAGAAACTTTACAAAGTACCGGCATAGAGATTTTTAACATCCGCCGTGATGGCGAGGATATGGTATTCGATTGTATATCCCCGCCCTTTACAAACTGGTTTGAGGAGAAATACCCCTACATAGGAACGGCTTTCCAGAGATTTGCTTCTCCAAGTATTTATGGCAGTTCCAAACCGGCAGCACAGGGTTTCTATCTTTTAAAATTTGGTCAATATTCAAAACCGGAAGCCCTCGTGACAATAGACAACGAATCTTTAACTGTGGAACGTCTGGACCTGCTCGAGGAAAACGAGGTGGACATACTTGTAATGCAGCGGCTTCTCACTGATAATCTTCACCTTCGAAGTTCAAGTATCCTGAGGCGTAATGTCCCCGAGGATGAATTCAGGAGTATAATAGCTAATTTTGATCTAAGCCTGGAAGAATTAAATTCCGGAAATAAACCCATACATGTCCAGAAAGTTTACAGTGTTTCAGGCACAGAAACTCAGCCTTATACCATTGACCTCAGACAGAACTTCCCCAATCCGTTCAACAGCCAGACAACAATCTCTTATGTTTTGCCGGCAAGCGGTCATGCTGCGCTTGAGGTTTATAACATCCTCGGGCAGAGGATTTTACTGGTGGATGAAGGCTACATGGAAGCTGGAATGCACACGGTTCGGATAAGTGCCGATGGTCTATCATCCGGTATTTATCTTTTCCGGGTGCGCGGGGAAACCCTGTCACCAACGAGAAAATTCACTATAATAAGGTAAAACTGAAATCATGTACGGAATCAAAACATTTTTAATTCTCATTTTACTGGCGGTGACAATCCTTCCAGGGTGTGACAAAAAAAGTACCGTCGAACCCGAGAAGATTGAATTTGCGGATATTACGGTCATTGTCAAAGATGAATTCGACCGTCCTGTTGTCAATGCCACGATTATTACCGATCCTCCCACACAGGAAGTTGTTTCAGATGAACAGGGACGCGCTGTATTCGAAAACATTCCGGTGCAGGGATATTATTTCATATTCCGTGAAGATTTTACCATCCGTAAAAAAATTTATAGGTCTTTTGAAAAAAATATTGAAGATGTGATAATGATTGTTAAATCTATAGCTCCAAATATAGAAATTCTCCTGCCGAGGTCTGATAATTTTGTCAGCTCTTTCAACAGCAGATTTGTCTGTGATGGGACTGACCTGGAAGACGGGGTACTTCCTGACAGTGCTTTCGTCTGGTATTCGGACATCGAAGGAGAGATTGGACGCGGAAGAGAATTCATTTTGAACGATCTTACGCTGGAAGAACATACTATTACACTCAGGGCGAGAGATTCCGACAACAAGGTAGTTAGCAAATCAATAACAATATTTGTAGTTGACTACCACCCCGATTCTTATTTCCCTTTACCCACAGGCGCACAATGGATTTACAGGCACCCGAACTCAAGTTTTACTGTAGATGATGAAACCTGGGAACTAAAGGAAATCAATATTACAATTGACGAAGACGATAGACGCATTTGCATTATGAATTATAATGCTTCAGCGGGTACCAGGAAAAAAGTTTATCAATACACAGTGATTGACGAGTTTGAAAAAAAAGACGGAAACATATATGTGAATAAAACCACTGAACAATTGATAATTCGTGACAAATACAAAAAACAACTGGACATCGAAACTATCTATACCCCTTATTATGTACTTCTGAAAAATCCAATGGACCCCTTGCAGGAGAGTTCATACGAAAATGATGTCAGACTCGATGTTGTCTGGCAATATGATGTGGAAACTTTCTCCGAAACCTTTTTTGTGAAAATCAATACTTTTGTTGAAAAAGAGGAAACAATAAAAATTGGCAATAATACTTTTACCGCCATCCCTGTAACCATCACTCAGAACACTTTTATGAGAAACTGGTGGCTGGTACCGGGCGTGGGTATTGTCAAACTCCAGTATAATTCATTTGCCATAACACCCTCTGCCGAGCTGTCATACACCAATCTGTATCAATACTACGAAGGAGAAACACGCTCCCGTATCGCAAAAACTGCACCCGGCACTAATATCAATGTATTATCGGATCATTATGCTCCCGATGTGATCGCCTATCATCCTGTCACAACTTTTAACCTCAACGCCACAAACGAACCTGAACGGCTCAGGGAACTGTGTAACTTTCTCAGATGTTTCGCACCCCGGTAAAAATAATTCAAGATTCCAGGTTTCAGGTTTCAGATTCAAGAAAGAGGTTTTTAAACTTACTTATTTTGTAGTTTTGAACTTGGAACTTGGAATCCTATATGTCAAATCAATTACAAAAGTTCGCAAATTGCAAGGATAGCGGTGTACGCTATAAAACACGAAAAGATGAAAGCGGTTATAATCCCCAGATTTAAAAGAAGTCCCGCCCTGTATTCTCCCATGTCTCTTTTGTTGTTCACCAGTGAAAATATCGAAGCAACGACCAGCGGGAGCACGAAAACCAGTGTTACCTGGGTTGCTATCTGTGCTGTAATCGGGTTTATGCCGAATACCGGCACGGTAAGCCCCAGGATGCACATCACTCCGGCAATAATCCGGAAAAGCAGAGAATTAGTATCCAGCGTTCCTGTCCTGTAATCGGATATAAGCATTGCCGGAAGCATCATGATGGGGAAGAGTGACGATAATCCGGCGCTGAGGGCTCCGATCAGGAAAATCGCCATAGCATACTTACCGGCGATGGGTTCAAGCGTGTACACCATATCCAGAACCCTGGTTATAACTCTCCCTTGGTGGAACAGTGCTCCGGTTGCTGCACCCATGATAGAGCCGCTGATGATGAAAGTGAGGAGAGCCGAAATGGCGGCGTCTTTGCGCTGATCAGTAATATTCCCGGAGTTCCACCCTTTTCCTTTCATCAACAGCGGGCGCATAACGAATATTACTCCAGCCATGGTTGTGCCGACAATTGCAGTGCTCATCAATTTTCCACCTTCTATATCCGGGATACGCGGGATCAATCCTGCCGCAATATCCTTTGTCGGTGGCATAACAATAAACAGTGAAATGATAAACAATACTCCCATGAGCGTAACGAAAAATACGAGCACTTTCTCAAAAAAGGAATACCTGCCGACACTCAACATAGCATAAAGGATAAGAATAATAATTACGGCGATTCCCAGAACAGAAGAGTACTCAGGGAGTCCAAAACCGGGTATGAACAGATGCAGCCCCTCGTAAATCATATTGGATGTCAATCCAAGAATACCGATAGTTGAACTGCACAGCCCGATGATAACCCCGATCATCGACAAAAGAGCTATAATCCTGCCATACCTCAGCCGTGTTTTAATACCATATAAAGCGGTATCTCCGGTAACCAGCGAAAAACGACCGATGGCTTCCATCATTATTCCCGAGAACAGGCACCCGAGAAAAAGCACCCATAAGAGCATAAGTCCGAACTGGGAACCTGATTTAGCCATTGTGGTGACACTACCGGTGCCTATCGCTGCGCCGGCGCAAAAAATTCCCGGGCCTACGGATAGAACCCATATCCATATGCGTCGTATGAAAAATGTATGTGGCGGTTCATTCGGCATGATAACATCCCATCAACATTCCTCTTCAAGCTGTAGCAACGGCTTGCGGGTATATTGAGACTCTTTTTCTGCGCTGTAAGTGATGTGCAGGTACGGTGTTTTTATCTTTTAGATATCAACTGGATATTTATTGTCTATTCATTTTCTGTCTTTGCCGCGAAGAAATATGCGCGCAGGCGAACATCATTTCTTTCGTAACCGGAAAAAGGCTGGAAACAGGTACGAACACCGGGAAAACTGGTCGAAAAATACTGTCCGTAGATTTCATTCATCGGACTGTAATCGTCAATATTACGCAAGAAAACATTACCTGAAACGATATCTTTGAATCCCAGCCCGGCTTCATAGAGGACAGCGAAATGATTCTGCATCATCTGGCGAACCTGTTTTTCAAGGTTAATCGTTCCTTGCCCATCTTCAGGGGTATAACCGGTCTGCGCGGAAAGATAGAGTGTATTTCCTGCCCATACTCCGGGGCTGGTCGAAGGTGCTCTTTCATCATGTCCGTATTTCATACCGGGTGGTCGGACAATTTTACGGCTCGAAAGGTCGGTCGTGGCTATACATGTGATCTCAATATGCGAATCTCCGGGCAGCTCATCGACAAACACGGTTGAACTTGCGGGTTCTTTACCAGACTCAAAGAACTCGCTGTATACATTGTTTGCTATCCCAAGGTTGTCATAATTATCCAGGTACATGTTGCTCCATACCACATGACGGTAGTCAAGCCCCGCCTGACTTAGCACAGTGCCAACATTTTTTAGCGACTGCCTGACCTGCTCCTCGAACGTTGCGGGATGACCTCCGCCAGGCAGGTGGTCACCTTTGCCGGAAATATACAGGGTGTTACCCGCCAGTATCCCAGGGCTGAAAGGCAGGTTAGGATTAGGAGTGCCAACCACTTTTCTTTCTGAAGGGTTTGTGTATGCTATTACTGTGATCTCGATATGATTGCTGCCAGGAATTCTCTTGACTCCCAGTGTTGTGCGTGCCGGTGACTTGGAAGGGAAAAATTCTTTGAATACCCCGTTCATAGCCTGATAGTTTTCCAGATCATCAAGCATCACCCATGCTTTGACAACATGTTCCATGTCCAGCCCGGCAAGCTGTAGTATACGACGGATATTTCTCAGGCACTGCCCCGCCTGTTCGGGAAATGTTTCCAATTGGCCTCCACCCGGAAGCGCAGAGCCGTGACCAGACACATAGAAAGTCTTACCTACCAAAACCCCTGGTGTGTATAATTTCGATTTTGAATCGGGCGGAAAAAATTTCTTTACCGGGAGTTCGGCATAGAGTATATGAGCAAAAAAAGTGACCATCACAAAGCAGATTAACAAACTGAATGCAACTTTTTTCATAATAATTCCTCCATAAAAGAATCGCTTAATTCAGGTTCTTCATTCTTTCCGTTCTGACTCAGGAATATGAACCACGAAAACAGCCGTTTGTTCAAACAGTGCCTCGTGAGGGTCAGGTCCGAAACCGCCGTTCATGCAGATCACCAGGAAGGAACCCTCCTCATCGAGTTCGATACCGTATGTTCCAGTTGTGGCATATCCGTACTTCTCGTGGTAGTAAGGCCCGAGAAAAGCGATAACCTTCTTCTGTCCCGTTTGTGTATCATACTGCACCACCGGTGTGTCAAGGTTCATAGTTCTGCCGTGCGAACCGGGAACGTAATATAGGTAACGGTATTTCGGGCTCATGGCGATGCTGGTAGTATATACACCCTCCTTGTCCCAGTTGACACCGGTCGATTCAGTTTTTTCCTCATCCGGATAAAATATGAACATTCCGCCCGATTCAAAATCGAAATTATACAC
>JBHPFF010000154.1:0-6535 GCA_042572165.1 Candidatus Latescibacterota bacterium
TCAAACACCGCATCGCCGGGCGAAGCGATCTCGTTTATTTTTATGTCACCGGCTCGAACGGCAAAACAACGACTGTCGCAATGATAAAGTCCATACTGGGATGTTCGGGACTGACGCACTGGGTGGGCGGTAATATTGGCGGATCACTGCTTTCCGAACTTGAGCATATTTCACCACGTGATACGGTAGTTCTTGAGCTTTCCTCGTTTCAGCTTGAGTGGCTCAGAGACATGGCGTGGAGCCCACATATCGCTGCTGTTTTGAATATCCTGCCCAATCACCTCGACAGGCACGGGACCTTTCAAAGCTATCTCGAAGCAAAAGCCGCTATTCTCGATTATCAGAAAATTGGAAACAGAGTAGTGTTGGTGCGTGACGATCCCGGGTCGCGTTCGCTGGCGGATCGTGCGAGAGGCCGTGTGAGGTGGGTTGGCACAGATCCTGACATCAAAGGGATAACCATCAGGGAAGGGAAAATCGTAGAACGCTCGTGGAGGAAGACAAATGACATTATCGGTATAGACCGCCTTGCCGTTCCCGGCAGCCATAACCTGATGAACGCCATGGCAGCAGCCGCCTGTTCACTTGAAATGGGTATCGAAATCGATGCAATTTTGCGCGGACTGGAATCGTTCAGGGGACTACCACACCGGCTTGAACCGGTCGGTGAAGCAGGCGGAGTGAAATTCTACAATGATTCAAAGGCGACCACTCCCGAAGCTGCGACAGCGGGGGTAATGGCATTCGATACGCCGGTCATTCCTGTTTTCGGCGGCTACGACAAGGGCGTGTCGTTTTACAGAATGGCACACGCCATTTCAGGCAGGGTGAAATGGGCGGCACTTATCGGCACTACAGCACCGAATATTGCAAAATCACTTGAACGGGCGTGCGTGCAGTCGTCAATTTATACTACACTTGACGAAGCATTTAAAGCCTGTGTTTCACGTGCCCGTGATGGCGATACTGTCCTCCTTTCCCCGGGATGCGCCTCATACGACATGTTCAACGACTACGAGGAGCGGGGTGTGAGGTTCAGGGAGCTGGTCAGGGAATACGTAGAATCAAAATAGTAATATTACCGGAGATACAAGATATCCGTGAAAATCGAATCCGAAATAAAATATACAATAACCAATAGATATACTTTTACCCGCATCGCCTCTCTCGACGAGATTGCCGCCTACACTGTCGAGAACAGGGGAGTGGAAACCCACACCGACACCTATTTCGATACGGAGGATTTCGAACTCCTCAAAGGGGAAGTAGCTTTCAGGCTCAGGACACGTGACCGGAAATCCATGCTCACATTCAAAGCCCGGGGTGAACCTGACAGCGACATATTCCGTCGTATCGAGGTCGAGTCAGAAACTGAGGCGACTGCAAAAGATATTTCTCAAGACGATCTTCCCGACCTCCCGCCGGTAAGGGCGCTTCACGACCGCATGGGCATGGTTACCCTGTCACCATCATTGACAGTGACCAATGAACGCCGTATTCTTCTGCTCAACAGTGGTGATGTACTGTGTTTTGAGCTGGTTCTCGACGATGTCACATTCTGCGGGCCAAGAGGGAGAGCCGGGGAACTTGAACTCGAGGTGGAATCACTGACAGGGATGGACGACGACCTGAGACATGTCGGCGCCTGGCTTGCCGAACGGTTCGACCTTCAACCCGCCGGACCCTCGAAATACATGCGTGGAATCGAGCTTGTTGGGGGAATAAGTTAAAAAAGACGGGTACCTAACCAGTCAACGTTCCCAATCGCAATGATACTTTTTTACATTTCTGCCATGAGCGCCGTATATATCCGTGCTGCTCTGGGAAGCTGAGCGACCTCGATCCACTCATCTTCGGTGTGTGCCTGCGCTATCGATCCCGGACCGCAGATAATTGCAGGTATCTCCATGCTTATAAGCACCATGGCGATGGTTATTGCCGGACAACCGGTGATTTTGGCTTTCTCGCCGGTGGCACGTTCGACCGCCTCTGCAGCCATCCTTGGGAGCCTGTGGTCGGCGGGAATGGCTTCGGCTTTTTCCTTGCCGCCTTTCGGGCGCCAGTCTTTCGGAGGATCGATTTCCCTGATATTGATGCCGTACTCGCTGTTCATGCGTTCCATAAGTTTGTCAACCTGCTCCTGCACAACCTTCGGGGGTGTTTCGGGGATAAGGCGTGAATCAAGACAGGCGATGCATCGGTCGGGGACAGCGGAAAGGTACAGTCCTCCCTCGATCTTTTCAAAGTTTACGGTGCATTTGCCAAACCAGGGATTCTCGACCTGAATATAGGGGAGCTTGAGGTATTCCATGATGAAATGCGCCATGTTCTGGATGGCATTCACTCCGCGGTGTGCGAGTCCTGAATGAGCAGAAAGGCCTTTCGTCTCAAAGGCTGTGACAAAGCATCCGCGGTTGCCGATCTGAACCTCTAATTCAGTTGGCTCACATGAGATCAATCCCTCGATACCGTCATAAAGACCCTGGTCTTTCGCCCATTTGAAACCGCAGTAGCCGCCGTACTCCTCCTCGATATCACTGAAGAAAGTAATGCCGCCTTTAGGTTTCACACCGGCTCGCACAAGAGCCTTGAAAGCGCATAATACACTGGCAATTCCGCCTTTCATGTCGCAGGCGCCCCTGCCGTACATCTTACCGTCGCGAATCTCTGCGGAGAAGGGATCGATGGTCATGCCATCAACAGGTTTAATATCCTGGTGCCCGTTAAACATGTATCTGCCCGGACCGCTCGTGGCGCCGTAATCGGCGAAAAAATTCGTCTGGTTCTCCGTGTAGGGATAGAGGCGTACCGGGATGTTAAGGTCTTTGAACCACTTTTCGAGGTAATTGACCATTCCGTGACCTTCCTGATGGGTAAGTGATGGAATCCTCACCATCTCCTGGGTGATCTGGATAACTTCGTCATCATCGATAAGGTTAAAGAGTTTTTCAATGTCAGCCATAGTGTGAAGCCTTTCTTTTTTGGTGATTATCAGCTCGCAGCAATCAACATTCATAAGTCAGCGGAAAGCACATAAACAATATTATAACATCGACGGGTTTTGACAAGCGTAAAATCTGATATAAAAGGCAATTTTTCGGTCATGGGAAATAATTCCATAAAGGAAATAATACGAAACAATATAAAAGCATTTATTTGTATTTGAAATAGTTATCAAAAACGCAATCTTTCATGCTCTCCGCCCGGTGTTTATATAAAAAAACCCTTCACTCGGGTGACGAATACATTATATTGTTTTAAACTTACCCAGTGTATCGCAGTGAATTAAAAGAAAAATTATAGCCAATGGATAAATCCCTCTGCGCGCTGACAATGGGAGACCCCGCCGGTATCGGGCCCGAGGTTGTGCTCGGGACGCTGTTTTCGAAACGGGGGAATGACATTGCACGAATGGTTGTCGTGGGTTTTCCGGAACCGTTCCTGCGTGATGCGGAACTCCTCAGCCATGACATAAAAATAAACGAGATCGCTTCGCCCGGCGATGCGGTGTTTGAGGGAAATATCCTTAACCTGATTGTTCCCGGGACAGCGCTTGCTGTTCCCCTCGATTACGGAATCATTGACAGGCGCTGTGGTCAGGCGGCAGCCCTGTGTATCGAGCGGTCTTCCGATCTTGCTCTCTCCGGTGATGTTGACGCTGTTGTGACAGCGCCCATCTGCAAGGTATCTCTCAATTCTGCCGGATACGACTATCCGGGTCATACCGAGTTCTTCTGTCACCTGACCGGTGCGGAGGATATCGCAATGATGCTGTCACTCGGCAATTTCAGGATTGTCCATGTGACGACGCATGTCGCTGTCCGTGAAGTTCCGGACATGATACATAAGGAACGTATCATGAGGGTGACAGCACTCATGTTCGGGGCGCTGAACCGGCTTGGTATCAAACACCCGCGCATTGCCATATCGGGGCTCAATCCCCATGCCGGGGAGTCGGGCATGTTCGGCAGCGAGGAACGGGAGCACATCATCCCCGCTGTTGAGGAATTAAGGGCTGAGGGCATGGATATTACAGGGCCGCTCCCGCCCGATACTGTTTTTACACGGGCGTACTGCGGGGAGTTCGACGGTGTCGTCGCCATGTTCCACGACCAGGGGCATATTGCTGTGAAGCTTGCCGGGTTCAGGTTCAGCGAAAGAGAGCGAGAGGTCGCTGGTGTTAACACAACCCTCGGTCTGCCCATCATACGAACATCCGTGGATCACGGTACAGCGTTTGACATTGCGGGGAAAGGCAAGGCAAGTCCGGTGAGCATGATTGAGGCTGTCGAGATGGCGGCTGCACTTGCACGGGGCAGGATGGCGGGGAAATAGCGGTTTGTTTTTAGGAAGTCGAACTCTACCGCGCAGATGTCCAGCTTAAGGATCTGTTTAAAATCTTTAAGTGGATTACAGGTCTATTTGAAAAGCTTGTCGAGAAGTTTTTTCCCCGCCTCTTTTATATCATCTTTCTGCTTATCGAGGAACCTGGTCACTTCCTCTTTGACAGTCTCTTTGAGCTGTTCTTCTGCTCTTGATGTATCAAGTGAGAATGATGGCGAATTGATTGTCCCGCCGACTGTTACGAGCAGATCAAGCCGCTCGGGCTGGTTTTTCAGCAGTTTGGAGAGATTGTCCAGCCTCTTGAGCGCTTTTGCCGAATACTCTTTATTCAGAATCAGAGTGATGTTATTGTCCAGGGAAGTATCGAAGCCGATAACACCATCCAGCCTGATATCACCATAAGTTGATTTTACTGCCATGTCAGGAATGAAAACTTTCTGGTTTTCCACCCTGAACGTGTTAATAATAGTATCATATTCAAGCGTATCGAAATCCAGGAATTTCAGATAGTTGCCGAGTTTTCTGGTGAACTCCCAGTTGTCAATCCTGCCGTCCTCGAAAAGCATGCCACCCGATACTTTCAGATTTTGTACAACCGAGACAGAATCGAGTCCCGAACCCGAAAAACTCAGGGAGCCTGACAGTTTACCCTTAAAGTGTTCGCCGATACCGAAGAAATCGGCAATGAACCGGGAGGATTCAAGAGCTTTGAGCGAAAAGTAACCGCTGTAGGAAGTGTTTTCTGGATCGGCGAAGTTAATTGTACTTTTTCCTATCAGGATGCCGGTGTATGCTGCTGCGTTCAGATCGGAAAGCCCCAGGATACCACCGTCAAGCGATAAGCGGCACCTGACCGAGTCGGTTTTGAGTCTTCCAAAAATAACCGAACCGAGACCGATATCGAGATTTGCGGAAAGCTGCGGCGGAACAGGAAGCGTCTTGAGGGTTTTTTCGAAATCCCACGGTTTAACTGATTTTTTATTTTCTTTACCGGTAACAAGAAGGTCGTTAATATCAATTACGTTCGATTTTATCATGCCGTTGAACACAGCCGTGTCCCCGCCCGGTCCCGCGAGTGTCATGTAACCGCCAAGGCGTCCGGTTAGTTCAGCGTCAGTATTACCCGATACAACGCCTAACCGTTCGATTTCCACATGGGACGGAGAGAGTGCGATAGTTCCGTTCAGTGTGGCTGGATTATTAAGCGTTTCGGGAACGGTTGCTGTAACATTCTTAAGGTTTATCCTTCCCCGGGCGGCAAAGGACTTCGGATCGGAGGGTGTACCATCAAGCCTGATATCGAAATCAACGTTGCCTTCCGCATCCATTCCCTTGGGTAACGGGAACGCATCGGTGACATCGGTAATGTCAACATCGCCCTCAGACAAGAGTGCTACAACAGGTTCGTCAATGTAGTTATTTACAGTTCCCGAAATGGAAACCTGAGAACTTCCTATTCTGACAGACACAGTATTGATATCGATCTCTTTTTCGGTAAACGTAATATAGCTGGTGATGTCATCCACCTTTTTTGGCATACCCCTGCAGGCAAGAGTTGCATGGGGAATATCCACACTGCCCCTGTAACTCAGTACGGGTTCTTCGGGCACAGTGTCGAGTAAGCCGCTGACAGAGAGAGTAAAGGTTCCCACTGCATTCAGGGTGTCTTTTTCGGGTATTACATCAGAAGGGACTGCGTTCAGAACGCTTTCCATGTCAAGATTGCCGGCCTCGATATTAAACGTGGTTTTCGTCCAGCCGGCTACAGTTCCGGTCACCGAGATAGGCAGTTCATTAATATACAACTCTCCAGGCGACAGGGTGAAATCCCCGGTTGACGGATTACCAGTAATCTCGTGGATAAACTCAGCCCTAATGCCGTGTAACACTTTATTGGTCTTGTCACTGGCAAAAGAGATATCCTCGATAGTGGTTTTGCCGGTAGATGCTATATCGGTGAGGCCTTTATCTATGTGAAGGTCGAGTGTGCTGGAAAACATATCGATGATAATACGGGATTTTGTTTTCCTGTTGTCAAGCTCGATATGCCCGTCCCTTACTGTTACCCTGTTGAGAGACAGGGGAATCGGCAGCATGGGAGGACTGTCTGACCCGTCCGGTTTTGCATTTGTACGTTTTCCGGCTGGTAAATTAGAAGAGCTGTCAGGGCGGGTCAATAGTGTAATTCCTG
>JBHPFF010000155.1:0-6428 GCA_042572165.1 Candidatus Latescibacterota bacterium
ATATAAAGACCTATCAGAAAATTGAAGGGCCTGTAAACAAACCTGATAGAATTATTACCTTTTGAAATGGGGATAGCCTTGAAGTTGATATTAGCGCGAAGAATCGGAACCTCGATTCCATCCACATATGCATGCCAATCCTTATTATAGCCATCGGCCCAGTATAGTAAACCCGCTTCATCAGAAGAGACTTTGAAATTAAAATAAGAATAATTGTAGTTATCAATAATATAAGAAAACACATTCTTATCTTTTTTCTCAAAAGAAGTTTCCAATATCTTTTCATGTTTTTCTACAGGCACTCCAAGTTCGTCTAAAGTGTGTTCATTTAGCTTTTCAATAATAACATAATCTTGTAGTAATTTAAGTGATTTTGAAAGGCCCATTTTCTTGAAAAAAGATGAAAGTTTATCATCTTCTACTGATATCACTCCTCTCTTAAACGTAAACGGTGTTTTATCCACAGCAAACATTTCCTCTAAAACAGCGGGATAAATTTCCGAGTGTATTAGTTGGAAATAATTTTTAAGAAGTGAAAAGCTTGACCATCGATAAGCGTCCATAGCCATCGAAAATGTTACCTTTTCTGAATCTAATACCTCTAACCCTACTCCGTCAAAATAAGCGCTGAAAGAGGAAGTTTGATAGACATTTAATGTTAACATAATAGAATCTGTATCAAATGGAATGTGTTCTATTACATAAATATATTCCCATCTACCGCTGTTTTTATAGTGAGTGATGTCAGCAATTTTATACTCTTCTCCATATTTACATATCTGCAAATCCAGAGATATAACATTTGGAATAGTGTTTTTACTTTTAACCCAGACGCCAAGTTTTATAAAACGTCCTTTGAGGTTTTCGATATCCGAAGTTTTATATCTTAGTAGAGAGTTTCTTATTGAAGTTGGAATTATTTCAATAGAATACTTTCCATCTTTGAGGTTATCAACCGAAGTATTTCTCTTTACAGCCCCATCCACTCCATCCTGTATATAATTATAATGCTCGGGTAAAAATAGACCGAAATCATTTGTTATCCAGGTTTCAAATGAATTATTCTTAAATTCTTTTAAAGGAGAAAAAATATTATGTTCATTCATTTTATTTCTAAAAGAGGTTTTTGAAATAGAATTAGCAATAGATAAGGGAGAAAAAACATAAGGTTTATGATGTAAAACAGAAATATACCGTATAGATTGTTTAACTGTGTGTAAAATTTCAGTTGGGAAGAGTTTTCTTTTTTGAGGTAAAATTGGATATGTAGATATTGTCTTTAAATTAAAGTCCAGCCCAGGATGTTTTTGACCAACATATAACATTTTCGATAGATTAAAATTGTATATTAAGTCACCGAACAAAAAGATTAAAAAGATTAATATTATAATATTAAATATACAACTCCTTACCTTTTTTGAGACAGAACACTTATATTTTCTGCCATATAAATATGAAACTAAAGGGACACATAAAACTAACAAAAGGTATATATAAAACTTAACATGATTATTAATAAATATGCTCACAATAAGTATGTGGCTGATAATTAAGCTGATAAAAAACCATTTAGGGCTGACAAAGTTACTTAGAATCCAGCAAATTCCAGCAACCATAAAAATGCCAAAATATGAATAATATAATAATGGATATCCAAGATGCGTCATTGTGAACACAGAAGTAACAATACAAACAATAGTTAAAATACATCCTAAAAATGTGTGTTTTACCTTCTCAATCTCAAAAATCGAAATTGTTATAATAAATTTTGTAGAATATGTTATTAAAGAAATTATTTTTATTACAACTCCAATGCTCCTACGAAAGAAATGTTTTACAATTACCCTAAAAACTCCAGAGAGTATTTTATCTATTTTGTTAATCATTTTAATCAAAGGGATGTTGCTTAAATCTGCTGATTTTTCATATTCAGATGAAATTTTTTGAATTTTTCTATTAAATTTTGTAGGAAAAAAAGGAAATGGCCAACTGAGAAGTATATGATTCAAACCTATTACATAAAAATAAATAAGTGTGAAAACAAAAAATAGAACAAAAGCATGAGTATGTCTGACAAAACGTATAGGAGGGAATGTGTAATATAGAAGTTTATGTAATCCTCCAGAAGGCCCAAGCATTAACAGCCCGAAACAAATAGCCATTAATAACCATATTTTCTTAAGATCATGCCTTCCAATCAACATACCAATAATAGCAATAATCCAAGGTAAAATACCAATGAATATGTAGGCTTCAGATGGGTTGCCCCAATTGTCTTTTACATTAGTATTAATCCATTTATTCCCTCCCGGGTAGATAATATGGATAAAATCCCAAATTGTTGAATGAGTTCCGGTATAGGAAATAAAATTGTATGGCATAACAATTCCGGAAAGTTGATTTGAAGGGGAACTTTCAAACTGTAAAGGACCGTTTAGAGGTGATCGTAAAGCAAGTATTTCTGACGTTAAAAATAATTCATCTGCCATACGTGCGGGAAAAATGTGATTCTCTTTTTCAATTAAAAGAATTATATTCGGCAGTGCCATAGATAAAATTATGACTGTCGCAATCGCAAATTTTAAAAAAAACATCTTGCTTGTAAGTAATTCAAATAGCAAATCTTTCCGAAATAATATTAGTCCAATAAAAAAAAATAACAAAAATATCCATGTGCCGGTGAAGAAATATGATTGCCAGTTAATACCAATGAGGGCAGATAGTATTAACCAGTTGTACCAGCGATAAGCTTTGTAATAAATTATGCGGAGAAGGAAATAAGTTATATAGGGTATCCACATGAACTGGCTCAATATGGCGTCTTGACGAAATGAACCAATAAAAAAAGAAGAGAAAAACAAAATTGGCAGTAGCGATATTCGTATAATTACATGTTTTGTAAACGGACGAAATACAAGATAAGCACCAAAAGCCATTACTAATGTCTGGATAAAACGATTCCAGTTAAAAAGCATTACTGTATCAATTGTTATGAATTTTCCTATATATATGACTAATAAAGTTATTGGCTCTAACAATCTGAGTTGGACAAGGTGGGTATAGAATGGTTCACCACTATGTGTGAACGGATTCCATAGGGGAAAATTTCCGTTAATAATATTTTCCGCAAAAAAATGGTAAATTGGATAGACCCATAATAAATTATCATGGATGAGGGTTGTTTTTCCAAACAGTAGCATGAATCGCATTGAATATATTAAATAAGAAATTACAGTTATACCGAAGAAAATCTCGATAAATATTAAATTTTTATTTTTTACCATACTCATTGTAAGCTTTTTCATCGTATTCTCTCTCTAAACCGATATACTAACTGCGATTTTCCAATATTTCCTGATTAAGAGCATTTCTTTTCTTCAATATTGCTTCTCGTCTTTCAAAATACACATCGTTAGAGGGTACATTTCCGATGACATATAATAATGTTTCGAGTTGTAATAATCAACAAAATTTACTATTTATGATAGTATTTCAACAGGAGAATCCCAAACCATCAAATTTATCTTTTCTTTTGCTGACCGGTGATATCGCTTTATTTTTCCATTCGTCTGGTGATACTACGGGGAAGCGAGCATATATCCGATGCTCTTTGCTTCAAGATATTCTTTAAATACCCTTGATATTAGAGCCGAGACATTATCAGTGAGGAGATTGGGCTTTTCGGTTATGGGGATGGTACTACTATTATATTTATACCTTTATTTTAAAATTATCGGTTATAGATGTTATATATGGTTATGGTGCTATAAAAAATTTAAACATAATGCAAAGAAGGTAAAGTAAATTAACACCTTTTTCCACTTTCCTTTGAAGTTCTTTTTGTGGGAATTTAATATGATGTCCACTTTCTTATTGCATTTTCCTCAGCAGGTCCTCATTATTGGGATGATCCATATTTATAACCGGTTTCAACTGTATTTTTTGAATTTTTGCCAACTTAACCTTATTTGATAGCTCACCATAAACTTCACTGGTCATCTCAACTTTCCTGATAAAGCGTATTCGATCAAAATATTTTAATAATCCTGTTATATATCTGTTTTATAAATATTTAATTTTAATTATAAAATTTTGAATAATCAGAATTAGGAAAAAAGTAAAAAAACAGTTGCATCCATTGAATAACACATCTTAATTTTAAACTCAATATATCCGAAATGTTTAATGACATACAGTATATCATACTGATCCCGGATGCAGTTAAATTAAATTGAATTTTCATAATAATTGATTTCTCCTGCTATTGTGATAAAAATAAACTTTTGTAAAATTGATTTAATGGGGGATTGAATGAAAGGTTTTGAAACATTCGATTGGATTGTAATTGCTGGTTACTTTTTTATTCTGTTTGCCATTGCAGGATGGGTAATTAAACAGAAACAGAAAAATACGACGGACTATTTCCTGGCAGGTCGCCAGCTGGGCTGGTTTGTTATCGGGACGTCGATTTTCGCCTCCAATATCGGCTCGGAACACCTGGTGGGATTGGCTGGTTCCGGTGCTACCGATGGCGTTGCTATGGCTCATTATGAACTGCATGCCTGGTGTCTCCTGGTTTTAGGTTGGGTAATGGTACCTTTCTTTTTGCGTTCGAAAGTATTTACTATGCCCGAATTTCTGGAGAAGCGTTTCTCACCTACATCACGCACTGTCCTTTCGATTATTTCACTTGTGGCCTATGTGCTAACTAAAATTGCTGTAGGTATTTTTGCCGGTGGTATTGTTTTCAGCGTCCTTTTGCCGGACATTAATTACATGGGACTGGATAGCTTCTGGATCGGCTCTTTTCTTGTGATCGTCCTGACAGGTATATATACCATCCTCGGCGGTTTGCGTGCGGTAGCCTATACCGAAGCGTTACAGACCGTCGTTCTTGTATCGGGCTCAGTGTTAGTAACTATTTTTGGCCTGAAAGCTCTGGGGGGCTGGGGCGAATTGCGTTATATATGCGGTTCGGACATGTTCAACCTCTGGAAGCCGCTGGTACCGGATGGTATCCAGGGTACATGGGAGCCGGTGCGGGAGACTGGCCGCATGGCGTGGTATTTCAACGACAATTATCCATGGCTTGGCATGCTGTTTTGTGCGCCGATTATCGGGTTATGGTATTGGTGTACCGACCAATATATTGTTCAGCGTGTTCTTGGAGCGCCCACTGAACGGGAAGCCCGGCGTGGTTCCATTTTTGCAGCTTTTTTAAAATTGCTGCCGGTTTTCATCTTTATTATCCCCGGAATGATCTGTTTTGCCCTGGCCAAGAGCGGACAGGTAGAAATTATTCAGCAAACGTTGTTTGATTCGCAGGGACAACTGCTGCGCGATAATGCTCAAAAGGCTTTCCCGCTTCTGGTGGCGAGTGTATTGCCGGTGGGGGTGCGCGGCATTGTTGTGGCAGGTCTTCTGGCAGCTTTGATGAGTTCTCTGGCGGGTGTGTTTAATGCCTCTTCCACCTTGTTCACCATGGACTTTTATTCCAAATTCAGACCCAACGCAACCCAGCCTCAACTGGTTTTGATGGGTCGAATTGCTACCGCTGTCATGGTATTGATAGGGCTGCTATGGATTCCGGTGATCCGTGGCGGTAGGGGACTATATGACTATCTGCAAGGTGTACAGTCTTATCTGGCGCCGCCAATTTTTGTAGTCTTCTTCTTGGGTGTTTTTATGAAACGGCTCAACAGCAAGGGATGTCTCGCTGCCATGATTACCGGCTTTATCATGGGACTGTTCCGGTTAGCCGTTGATACACCGGTCAAACTCATTAATAATTTTTCCTATGTTGAAGGTTCATTCTTATGGATTGTGAATAACATCTTTTTTCAATATTATAGTTTAGTGATATTTATTGTTTGCGTAGTGGTTATGATTGTAGTCAGCTATATGACCGGGGCGCCGTCTTATGAAAAAATCAGCGGTTTAACTTTCTCGACCATGACCGCCAAAGACCGCAAGGAAACCCGCTCCAGTTGGAATGTTAGAGATATTGTGTCTTCCATTATTGTGCTGGGGCTCATTGCTGCGGCGTATTTGTATTTCACAGGGTAAGATGTAACATCGGGGCTATTATTGTTAAGCTCTAGGATGGTCTATAAAATTTGCTCCTGCATCTGAATAAAGATAATGATTGAACCGGGCAGAAAGCATCTAAGTGTTGTGTCACAATACTTGTAAGTTATTGTTTTTGGTGGATCAAAGTGAACGATTTGCGAACCATTAAGTTAACTTTGGCGACCTAACAACAATGATAACTTTTTGATAAACAATGAGAAAGTGATGTGATTGTAGAAGACTTTAAAGAACAAAAAAGGACGCTTATTTTAACCTACTTTAAAATATTGTTATACTCTATATATCTTCTATAATTTTTCTAAACTTATATTTAGACCTTTTTCTTGCCTCTTTTATTA
>JBHPFF010000156.1:0-6388 GCA_042572165.1 Candidatus Latescibacterota bacterium
AATAACGGTGTAGTTAAACAGAATAGAAACGCAATAGTTCTATCCGAGACAATATATCGGCAAACTATCTTTAGTCTATAGCAACCTCAGCCATCTGAAACGTGACATTTCTGCTGTGTCTGACTACCCCACAATCCACTCTCGCAAAAATTCATCTATTGTGACTTTAACTGACTTTTTCCATTAGCACGGTATAAAAACAAAATTTCAATGTTCTGTGCGCCTCGCTTGACATCAAATCCGCCCCACCATACATAAGCATACCGGTGTCCCCCAGATAGCAAGAGACAACAGCGGAAATAGGCAGGACGGTCCCTCCCGAACCATCAGGATGAAAAAACATATTCAAACAATACACGAAATTCTCGATAGCATTGAGAAGGAATTCTCCATCGACATTAACCGTGAATATGTCATAGGTCAATCCATGGGCGGTGAGTGTACCTGGATGTCGATTATTGAACGTCCGGATCGTTTTGCCGCTGCTGTACCCGTCTGCTCTAGCGACAGGTTCATCGGCATGAGTTCAGCCGAAAGAGGAAAAAAAATTGCCCAGTTTCCGCTTTGGATATTTCATGGTACTGAGGACTCGACGATATCTGTAAATGTCTCACGTGAGGTGGTTCAGGCATTAAGAGATACCGGGGGAAATCCCAAATATACCGAGTACCCGGGAGTAAAGCACAACAGCTGGCTAAATGCCTATAGGGAACCGGAGTTGATCGAGTGGCTCTTCGCTCAGTCCCGTTAACCAATTGAAAAGTCCGAGACAAGGATGACCTTGCCCCCAGAAAACTTGTCCAGAGTTTAAGTTAGTATATGGACGAACAAGGATGAAGGGAGGCAGGTCACCAATTATATTAAGTCAACTACGACTCACTGCCTGAATCATAGCATTGATATAACCGTACTGGTAGGCTCCGGACTGGTATCTCCCCTTATCGTCTGGATGTCTCGGGTAGTGGTCCGGATCGAGCGCGTAGGGATAACCGGCATCATAGAGAACCTTCGCAACACGGAACATATCCACAACACCTTCGTCAGGAAAGACTTCCATAAAGTTATTTTTACTGCCTGTGATGTTACGATAGTGTACCCAGAAAATCTTCTTTCTCTCAGCGAAATATTTTACATGGTCGTAGACCTCTGTGGCAGGATTATCGCATGCTTCCGCGAAGCAACCAAGGCATAAAAGAAGTCCATGATAGGGGCTCGGGCAGATTTCGATATACTTCTTAAATCCCTCGAATCCACCAAGTACACGATCAATCCCGCGGAAACCGGGCGGCAGCCATGGATCACAGGGATGGTTCGCGATCTGAACTTTGTACTCGGTGGCAACCGGAATTACTCGCTCAAGAAAGAAAGTGATACGTTCCCAGTTTTGTTCTTCCGTAAGGGGAGTATCGTAGTAATTGGGCGGTTTTTTCTCCAAGGCTTCTTTCAAGTTAAATCTCCTGCTACTATACTCCCCTCTGCCGATGCCCGCACTTGTACTTACATTCTCATGATCCTTGAGACTGAGGAGAAGTAGACGCATACCCGCCTTCGAGGCTACACGAATACACTCATTGAAAATGTCTGTCTCACGTTCTCCTTTATCGAAGTTACCAAGCATAAAATTGGGAACGTTGGGTCTGTTAATCGCCCTGTAGGGCAGAACAAGTCCCTCGAGCGTGATGTCATACTCTCTGCACTTATCTTTCCACTGTAAAATTTCGTTGATATCCCATCCCTTGTCAGTTATAAAGGTGGGAGATGCGATCTTGCTGGTTACACCGAATCGCTGGAGATATTGAAGATCTTTGTCATTAACCCTAAAACTCTGATGGTTTCCGGCATACATCAACGCTTTTTTAGGCTGGGCAATGGTTGTTTTGTTGAGTGAAACCGCAGAACCGATGGTACCAGCAGTAAGAACCTTTCCAAACTCTCTTCTTTTCATGTGCATTTACTCCTAGTATGAAATTGAAGGTAAGATGCGTCTCCTATTGTCTTCAATAATTCAATAATGACGTTAATTTTTTAGAACAGGCGATTTAAGCTCCTCTTTTACAAATATGAAAAATAGAGAAAATAGATCGGCTCTTCGGTCGTATTGATGTTCGAATGAGGCGTAAACCCGGATGGAGGAATCTTGTAGGCTACACCGGGACCCTGCCAGCGGATTTCCTTCCCGATAAACGCCAGATTTTTGCCCTTGACGACAGCCCATACCTCTTCTGTACCTTCGCCGTGACTGTGCGGATGTCCGATGGTCATGGGGTCGAAAATGAGGAGGTTGACCTGCGTGATAACAGCAAGACCGTCTTTGGGTTTAAAGATTCCCTTGCCGTTGTGGGCCCAGTGCATGCTGAGAAAGCCCTGCTTCCGGTATTGCATTGTTGTTTCATCCTTCACAACTATGCTCGTCGTCGATTTGAATCCATCGGGAATCGGAACATTGATGATATACATCTCGAGGAGATCGTCTCCGGTATTTTTGATGGTGAATTCAACTCCTTCCGGGACGAGCACGAAGATACCATAGCGGAGATCGGATGTCTTACCGCCGGAAGTGATAGTACCGGTTCCTGAAACAAAGTAGAATACCTCCTGCTCACCCTTCAGCGTCGTTGGAGCTGTTGATACATGGGGGTCCATGGTCGCGTGTGAAAAACGGTTTATCCGGGTGAGCACTGCTCCTTTTCTTTGCGGTTTCAGCTCATCTTCCCCCGCAAGTCTGCTGAAGACAGCACGTTCGGTTATGTTGCCGTGCGTATTGAACGGAAGCGAGACCCGGTAGTCGCCCATGAACATGTCGATGTCTGGGTCTTTTGCCGGATCAAGAGGCTTCGAATCGAGCTGATTCTGGGCATTGACTACGCCGGTCAGCATAACAAACATGAAAACACAGTGAATAAACAATGTACGATGCATCAGACACCTCCTGGTATTGACATTGTATATAACGTCTATCTTATTGAAATACTTACTATCTGGTATTCCTCATATCAAATTAATGAGGGCTAATAACTTTGAATTTTTCATTCAACAGGTTCAAATTATGATATTTATACAATTAAAACAAGGTTTTTCTTTGGGTGACCTTGCCCTCAAAAGTAAGACCAGTTAATATTTTATGATTGGGGGAGAAATCCCGACAAAAAACAAGGTCACATGCCTGAACCCGATATACACGGACAGGACTGAGGCGTGGATTGTGAATGTGTCGGTAACATATTCGACTTGACTATGCATGTTGACCACAGTAGTTTGCGATATTAAGGTGTTCAGTAGCAGTATTTACTTTATAGAAGTTCTTAGCACAGAAACTATATAAGCTCTGGTTAGGCCGCCTTACGCTTGCGAGTATGCGGTAAGTGCAGTCAAGCCAAAAAGCCTACTCTAAACTCTGGGAGGATTTATTAAGATTCTCATCGTTATCCCGATGCAGGAAGAGATTGATTGCTTTCTACAAGGCTGCGCTGACTATGGGGGGCAAGCAGAGGATTCTGCAATTGGCAGGCTCCCGGCTGTGCGGTTTCCTGATTTTGGTATCACTATAGCACGTGGTGGACTTGGAAAGGTCCAGTTTGCAGTTCAGACTCAACACTTGTTGGACACTTGTCCCGACTGGGACTTGGTAATCTGTTCCGGTGCGGCTGGGGCATTGGTAGATGACCTATCTGTCGGGGACGTAGTTGTGTCAACTGAGACCGTGGAGCATGACATTAACAACAAATTCGGTGAGCCTCTCCTTCCAAGGTTCAGTGGGAATGAAACTGCTATATATGGTCTCAGGTGTATGTTACCGGCCTTTGACTCATTCCGAGTGCACTTCGGCCCTATAGCTAGTGGAGACGAGGATGTGATAGATACTGAGAGAAGAAAAGTGCTTCATAGATTAACAGGAGCTCTTGCCGTCGCTTGGGAGGGGGTAGGTGGAGCCAGGGCTTGTCATTTCAGCAATGTATCATTTATCGAGATTCGCGGAGTGACCGACGGAGCCAACAGCAAGGCAGCATCTGATTTTGAAGAGAATCTGAAAAGCACAATGAAGAATGTTGCAACTTTGATTGTTTCTTGGACAAGAGACCTGCATACCTGAGTAAGGAGGCAGGCTAACCAGCGGTTCCACCTGACCACCTTAGCTCTTTGCGATTTTTATTATGGATATCGGCGGCAGGTAAACCGCAATCCGTTATCCCAAAACATCAAATGTCCAGACGGTTCGGGTATCCTCTCCACAATCCACTCCCGCAATAATTAATATATTGTAAGATTAGCTGACTTTTCCCATTAGCACGGTCTAAAAAAATTCAATGCTCTGTGCGCCTCACTTGATATCAAATCCGCCCCACCATCAAGAGCATTCCTGTGTCCCCAGAGATTGACAGGAGTAGCTTAGTGTAGTTTTGATGCTTAGGGATAATGGCGTTATGTGCTAAAGGTATATTAAGCTCTATTGGATCGTCTCACGTTGAGCATACAAATCCCCTATCTCATTGAACATACCCTCTTAGTAGCTTTTTCTCTTTACATGCAGACGAAAGAAGGTTAGCTTAAAAATTAAAAAAATAACGGAAGGGATATTACGATGAGTTGGAGTGCAAAAGAACACGACCCCGAATATCCATTTGATCTGGTATCAGTCGATTTTACTTTGGATTCTGATCATACTGCTTTGATTATTATCGACATGCAAAAAGATTACTTACAAATTGGAAGTGACGCCCCTCTTGGAAAGAAACATCCTAAGCTGGCACAATATTTCAACAATAGAATAAAACAAGTTGTAATGCCTAACATAATTGCTCTGGTGAAAGCGTTTCAAAACAGGGGACTGAAGATAGCTTATACGAGAAACGGTTGTATGACTTCTTTGGGTGATGAACTGACAGATAGATTAAAAGCCCTGAGTAATCCCCCGAAAATGTGGCGGGGTACGCAACCTTATGAAATCACACAAGAAATTTACCCGAGAAAAGAGGATTTAGTCATTGACAAATTAACTTCAGGAGCTTTTACATCTACACAGTTGGATCATGCTTTAAGAAATTATAACGTCACGGATGTAATTATTACTGGAGTGTACACCGATATGTGTGTTTTGGGATCAGCCAGGGTAGCATCTGAGTTAGGATATAATACAATTATCTGTGAGGATTGCTGTGCAACATTGACACAGAGAGCGCATGATGAAGCACTTTTAATTCATGTTAGAAGATTTGGAAGAGTATCAACATTGAAGGATATAGTTGGTGAATTGAAGTTAGCATAATTATGCAACAATAGTTCAGTTAACCAGTGATTGCAGTTGGTCATTTTGCTCAGAGTGAATACACCATCTGGTATTAAGAACACCGGTTTTAAGGTGGATAGAGCATTCAAGGGAGCGATTTCTGAGTGTTGATTGTAAGGTCTACGGGAAACTGACTGGGTTGTAAAATACCCTGATGAAGACGACCTTGCATTGGAAACTTACAGCGTTGTCGAAAGAGATATTATATGAAAAAAACCGTACCTGAAACATCAGACACTGCTTTTCGAAATTCTAAATTATTTTTGATATCTACCTGTTTCTCCTGAAGATTTTCCCCAGTTCCTCAATCTGTTTCTCAGTGTAAATCTCCTGTGCCTTCTCCCAAGAGCCACGCTCATTCGGGAGCTCCTTGAGCTCTTTCAACTGGTCCTCGGTGAGCGGGCACTCTGCTTTTTGAAAGACGACTACCTGCATCAGATATCGGGGCCTGTCGGGACGGTCGTTTCGTCCCGGCAAGGTACCGAGAGTTTTCTTGAGCGCTTCCATCTGTTTCTCGTCAAACATCTCATAAATCGTCCTGAACACTTCACGTCCTTCGCTCAAGACGAGTTCCTTGAACTGTTCTACCTGTTTTTCAGTAAGCGGGCATTCCGCTTTATTGAGAATAGTGTCAATGGTAACAACAGGAATCTCTTTTGTTTCACTCTGCGGAAAAGCCGTTCCTGCCACGATTAACAACGCGATAAGAGCAACAATGACGTTATTAACTCCCCGGGTACTCACAGTATCCTCCTTTTGTGAGAGTATTTTTAACATTGTACCGACATTCCCCATATCAAAATTATGAGGAGTTAAAATTCTCAACAATCTTATTGATAAACGAATATTAACTTTTCCAAGTTTTTTTAAAAGTGTTTTCTGCATGCTAATCGTTCAATCCGAAACAATATCTCGGCAAACAGCCTTATGTCTATAGTAACTTCTACCATCTGAAACGTGACTTATCTGCTGTGCCTGACAATTCCTCAATCCATTCCCGCAAAAATTTAACTTATTAATGATTGAAACTGACACATAATTATTTATACTATTTCACAGTAGCACCGGAAAATTCCGCATTAGCTAATGGTCGTTAGTAGAGTC
>JBHPFF010000157.1:0-6359 GCA_042572165.1 Candidatus Latescibacterota bacterium
TACAGAATATCCGCGAAAAGAATAATGAAGACTACCTGGCTTCATATCACGATATCGATCCGGATAATGTAGATATAATCGACGATTATCATTCAGAATACCCCAAAGCTTTTTACGGGAGAGTGGTTGAAGGTGACAACGAACATTATAAGGTCTTGCTGGATTATATTCTGAATCATGATTTAAATGATGATACCGCAGCAGAATATGTAAAAACACAAATGGAGGTGGATAATTATTTCGATTACATGGCGGCTCAAATCTATTTTGCCAATTATGAAGGTCCGGGTCACAACTGCAAGTTCTGGCGCCCAAAAACGCCGGGAGGCAGATATCGTTGGCTTCTATACGACACCGATGTCGGTTTCTGTGCAAAGATCTCAGGTAGTGGATACTCTCAGTCAGCGTATAAGGATAATACACTTGCCTTTTACAATGAAGGTGATCATGTGGGCTGGCCCATTGACTGGCGGTACACAATTATTTACTACAACCTTTTGAAAAACAAGGGTATAAGAAATAACTTCATCAACCGGTTTTCGGATTATTTAAATACAATATTTACCCGGGAAGTGGTCACTCGGAAAATCATCGATATCAAAACGGTTATAGAACCGGAAATACCCTATCATTTTGACCGCTGGAACGGTTCAACATGGATAGAGAAGACGAGGAGGAGTTACACATTTTCTCGCACGGTGAGTCAATGGAATGACGACGTTCAGAACATGCTGAATTTTGCCGAACGCAGGGTAAATTACGTTCGCGACCACATCCAAAACGAGTTCAATTTAAGGGGTAAAGCGAATGTAAATTTCACCATCTCACAACCCAATACCGGTAAAATCAAAATAAACACCTTTGTCATAGATGATTTCCCCTGGGAAGGGACTTATTTTCAGGGTGTGCCAGTTCAGATTATTGCCTTGCCCAATCCAGGGTACCGTTTTGCCGGCTGGACAGGGATAACACCTTCAGATTCGGTAAACACTATGGTTAGTTTAACTGATAATACCTCTATTACCGCTGTTTTTGAAGAGGACGCCAGCTCTCAAATAAACATAGTCATCAATGAAATTAATTATAACTCCTCAAATGATTTTAATCCGGAAGACTGGGTGGAACTCTATAATCCACAGGGAAATTCGGTTGATTTGTCCGGCTGGGTTTTCAAGGACGAGGATGACACACATACGTTTGTTCTGCCTGCGGGCACAATAATAGTCGATGGCGGCTACCTGGTTCTCTTGAAGGATACGGCAGCATTTACAAAAGTCTTCCCTGATGTGGTTAATTACCTCGGTGAATTTAATTTCGGCTTAAGTGGAGGTGGAGAGCTGGTCAGGCTTTTTGATGCCCAGGGAGCGCTTGTTGATCATGTAACCTATGATGACGGTGCACCCTGGCCTCTGACTCCTGACGGTCAGGGTCCCTCACTCTCATTGATCAGCCCCAAACTCGACAACACCCTTGGCGAAAACTGGAAACCATCGGTCGAACATGGTACTCCGGGAGAGATCAACTAGGTAATACTAAATGTTGACGAATCTGTAACTCCCGCTGTCTTTTCGCTGGGACAGAATTATACTAATCCGTTAAATCCGACCACAACTATCCCCTTTTCAATCCCATCATCTTCAAGTGTTACTATTGATATCTATTCGATTCTTGGCCAAAGAGTTGAAACACTGCTTGACGAACATCTATCCTCGGGGTATCACAGTGTTGTATTTAAATAGTCTTACCGAGAAAATAATATCTCAGTACATATTAACAAATTGTGACTACTCTTCATCGAAGAAAAAGTTGACGTTACTTGCTCCTTCAATGAGTCCTATCTGGTGAATGAATTCCTTGGCGGTTTCTCTTTTCTTCAATATCACATAATATGAGAGTTCTATGATTCCTGTCTCTCCGATTGATTTGATATTGATAAGTTTGAACTTTCTGCAATATTTTTCCAGAACCGGCACATAGGGTGGAGTGTCATCGTCATCCGAAACATAATGGAATTGAAGGAGGAACTCGCGTTTTTGCGGAGCGCCAAAGTCAGATAATGACATGAATAACATTACAATACTGATAAAAATTGTGGAACCAAACGCAACTATGTACAGCCCCACACCCGCTGCCATGCCGATAGCCAGGCTGAAAAAGATAAAAACAATATCACGTGTATCTTTTATAGCCATACGGAAACGGATAATTGCCATAGAGCCTACAAGACCGAATGCCCGGGCAAGATTGTTACCGATTACCATGATAACGATAGTGGTTATCATGGCAAAAACTACAAGGGACTGGGGATAGGATCTCGAGTAGCTTGTGCCCTTGTAGGTTAAACGGTAGAGAATTGCTATCCACAAACCGCAGAGCAGTGCAACTGTGAGACTTCCCATTAATCTGCTCAGGGTAAAGGATGTAATAAAAATACTCGGAAAATCTCTTAACGGGTTGATGGTATGCCTCTTTTGTTAATTTTAAAAATGTATAGATTGTAAATAATCATATTTCAGCCTCTGCGTGTTAGTACGCACAACTATATGTTCATCAATACATTTAGTATATTTCGAAAATGCCTGAAGTCTCAGTTCCATTGATTCAATTATTTTCGACAAAAACGAAGGAAAAACATGGTAGAATTTGACCTCAAGGACAGAATGATTCGGTATGGTGTAGTTGATATTCTCTTCTTTATACAGGTTGCCGAGGCATGGATATATCGCACTTCGCAGATTTTTGTCAAAAGTTATTCGCAGTGAATGATCAAATTTCCCCTGGAAGGCCTCTCGCTCATAAATTACCAACACTGCGGGGAGCAGGGTAAGTTTATGAATATTAAAAAGAAACCGCTGCGCGTTTTCAACGGGGATTTTGCTTCCGTCGTCACTCAGAATATACTTTTCAATATCACCGGTCATTAGCAATTTTTCCAGGTCACAATATGGTACAGCTGCTCTGTTTTTGTATATTCTTTTCTCATTTTTCTTTTTAATTTCAAGATATACAATATTGTTCTGATTGTATTCATTGTACCCTCTGATACGGAGCTTTTTTCTCTGTTTCAATCCCTCTATTTTTTCGTGGTAAAAATCGTACCGTGGTGTATCGAAATATATGCTCCTGACGGTGTAGCCTTCCGTTCCTCCAAATTTCATATTACTGTCGTGTTCAAGAAAAGGACTGATACGTTTGCGGATTTCCGGGAGTTGTTCATTTGGAATACAGTATTTATATTCATACTTCATTTTAGCAACGTCATACTTCATCATTTATACCTATCATTCTACAAACGTATTATATTTAATGCTCTTAAAAGGTATTCGTAAAGTGTTATCGGCTCGCATACGATCCTGCACATAGTGATAGCTCCGGGAAGCAGGGAGTTATCGTCCGTTTCTATGCTCGCTTTTGCAATAACCACCTGATCACTGCCATGGAAACTGATTACATTGCCAAGTTTTTCAATCTTACCACGATACGGTTTTTTTCTGCCCTGAAACTCAAATTCCACACTCTGCTGGTCCCTTACAAATTCACGTATCTGCAGCTTCAGGGGAAGTATGGCGATGTAAGCGGATAGATCAGCAATATTAACAATAGTACTGTCACTCATAGTGTCTAAAACCATACCCGAAAGAGGGGAAATAAGAATAAACGCTTCCAGTCTTTCCAGCAGTGTATCGATTTCTTCCTCAAGACTTGTTATGCGTGCAGAAATTATATCGATCTCTTCCTTTTTGACTCCGGTTAGTACCGATTGAAGCTGTGCCTCAGCTAATTCCACATTTACGGCATATAATTCCATGGTGCTCAGGGCAATTTCATAATCCTGGTAGGGGGAAAATTCGGTTTCATACAGGTTTTTCTGACGCTCAACTATCTTTTTCTGTTCCTCTAATTGCGCACGGGCATACTCAATATTCTTTCGTGCCTCCTCGACTATGGATTCCTTTTCACCTGCTTTAGCACTGAGGAGTATTGCTTTCTGTGTCCGCACTAGTCCGTTAAGCACAGAAAGCTGCTGACGGAGCGTACTTGAATCTATCCAGCCGACTGTATCTCCTTTGCTCACCTGAAATCCCGGCACAATCGACCTGTGAAGGATGAATCTCAGCGCATCACCCCGTTCAAGAACGGTAACAAAATAGGAATTCACCATGCCCCGCGCATTATCGTGAAATACTGCGGTAAGAAGGTCGTCACGGTTCCGGCTGACAATCCATTCCTTATGGGCGTATATTTTCCCCGCAACTTCCAGTGTGTATGGAATTTTAACTGGTGAAAAAACAAAAATGATAACAACCAGAGCAGCTATGCCAATGAAAATAAAATGTTTCATAAAAAATTATTTCCAAATGTTTCCTTAAGATATATACAAAGATTACAGTTATCTATAATAATAAAAAAAAATTCAAGAATCTATTTATTTTTTTAAGATTATGAAAATATGTTTAATTGACCATGTAATAGCATATTATAGTAATAAATACTGAAGATAGAATAAGAAGGGGAATTTCTAAAATAAGATAATTTTTCTGAAACATAATTTGGAGAATAAGGAATTTATTCCCTTTGAGATGGTATATCAAATGAAGATCGAACAAATAGCCCCAGATCCGGTAATACAGGCCGTATACCCTTGTCCGGATCAGAGGTTTCAATATATTGTTCCCTTTCAACTTCCTGTGAGGCAGCCCTCTGGCACAAATATGCAAACACCTCCCGTTCAAATCCGTAAATCTCAGATATTACATCGGGTTCAAGGGTATCAAGCCAGCTTTTCATATCATGCTTTTCCAGGGAATCAAAATATGTATCCAGCAACTCTTTTGAAGATATAAAATCCTGACGTTTGAGTTTGTTCTTTCGAGAAAGCATTATATAGCGGGCATTACTGTCATGGAGCACACCAATAGACATCCACTTTCCTCTCACAGGACCGGCCCACCAGCTGAAACCGGACATATATATGGTAAGAACAAGAGTAATAGTAAACCATATTTTTTCACCCAGATGCTTTCTCCACAGGAAAGCCAGAGGAATCACCAAAAGAGGTAATACACAAACAAGCTGCCGTGACCAAAGACCATCTCCGGTAACCGGAAAGGGGCTTCCGGCTGTCATAAGCACCGCAAACAGTAATATTATTCCCACAAAAACTGATATCATGCGCAGCTCCTCACGCCACATAATCATCAGTCCCAGTGGGAAGAGCATGGCAACCGGCATTATGTTTATCAAACCCTGCGGACTGTTAAAAATAAGTTTCCAGATACCGGTTATTATATTACTTTCCCCGCTGTTAATATAATGAAGTGGGATGTCATACACATACCACGGGGATGAATATATATATCCACTAAAATTTCCCAGATACACTTTATTAATGGCAAGAAATGCTATAAGGGGAACAAGAAATCCCGCACCCAGACACATAACGCTGCGTTCAACTAATGTCCATCTCCCGCGTTCATTCATCAATAAGATTATAAGGAGTATCACGGAAAGAACTATGAAAGGCTGAACAAAGAGGTTTAAACCCATTATAAATCCACATAAAATAAAATATATCCAGTCATTTGAAACTGTGAAACCCCTGATAAAGAAATATATTGCAAGTACCAAAACCAGTTGACCGGTCGGTTCTGCGAACGCACTTGAAGCATAAAAGAGATTCGGCGTAGCAAAAGCAAGAAGAAGCGTCGAGCCAAGGGCTGAATTAAATCCAACAATTTCCATCATAAGGAAAAAGAAAACCAGGGCACTTATCCACAAAACAAACGCATTGGTATAATATAGCCCGATTTCGCCAAATTTTTTTGTCAGGGGAACTGCAAGCAGGGGAAAACCGATTGGCTGCTTACATGAAAAGCTCTGTTCATCGTAAAGCTTTCCATGTATTATATCCTGTGTTATTGAATAGGTGATCCACTCGTTCATGCGGAATGGCGGATAATTCTCGGCAAAAAGTTCGTGTTTTTCCGTGTACGGTGTAATTACCGGATAGCCGGGAAAAAAAAGATGATTCATGAGGATATAAATTCCCAGAATGGCAACCGACATGATCGTGAGAACAACAAACCGTGGAAGTGTCAGGCTCTGAGTATCACGAACAATCGACACAAGAGCAATATCCTCTTCAGGAGACCTTGTAACTGCAAACCATTTTTTTTCTTTCATAACCCGGCTTTTCAGTTATAAACTTTTTACTAAAACCATATAGATTTATTAATAATCTGAATTTTTATGTGCAGCATGAACATTTTTTATTTTCACTATAATAATGCTACGATTATTATGCTATCACTTTATTATATCGGTTATTTTATTATGATAATAATAAATATACCTATAAC
>JBHPFF010000158.1:0-6230 GCA_042572165.1 Candidatus Latescibacterota bacterium
TTGGATTATCTGTCAATCTTGTCTGATTTGAACCATCTGCATTCATAACATATATCTCATAATTACCATCTCTATCAGATTGAAAAGCAATATGAGAACCGTCAGGTGACCATGTGGGTTTATAATCATTAACTGAATTATTTGTCAATCTTGTCTGGTTTGAGCCATCCGCAGTCATAACATATATCTCATTATAACCATCCAAATAAGAAAAAGCGATTTGAGAGCCGTCAGGCGACCATGCGGGAGCCCAATCATAACCTGAATTATATGTCAACCTTGTCTGGTTTGAGCCATCTGCATTCATAACATATATCTCATAATTACCATCTCTATAAGAACTAAAGGTGATTTGAGAGCCGTCAGGCGACCATGAAGGGTAAGAATCATAAGCTGAATTAAATGTCAACCGGGTTTGGTTTGAGCCGTCAGTATCCATAAGATATATCTCATAATTACCATCTCTATAAGAACTAAAAGCGATTTTGCCTTCTAATTTAATTAATTCAGCAGTAAAGTTCTGAGTTTGATTAGATGTCACATTATTAAAAGTTTGACTTGAAGGAGTAAATATATATCCTGTTTTTGATGGAGTCACAACATAATTGCCCCCTTCAAATACCGTGAATGAATACTTTCTACCATCATCCACACTCTGACTCTCTGAAGCGTATCCGCTTAACGTAACAGTCACTCCATTCGCGCCTGTTACCGTGCCGGAAATTGTATAGGAATTCGCTCCAGGTGTAAAGGATCCACGAACAACACGGAAGCCTTGACGGGATTCACCACTTGCCAAAGGATTTTCAACGAAACGGATAGCCGACAGACAAAGGTATGCAGACATTTTCCAATCGCCTCCGCGCATAATCTTAGAAGAGCCCGTTTGTACACCCGTGGGATTGATCACATTAACACTGGTGTATTTGCTATACCAGTCGTTGCACCATTCAAAAACATTCCCGTGCATGTCATAAAGACCCCATGCATTCGGTTCTTTTTGTCCTACAGGATGAGTCTGACTGCCGCTATTTTCTTCATACCACCCCGCCATTGCAAGATCGCTCGAGCTATTCCCCGTGTAATAATTCGTCGTGGTGCCAGCCCGGCATGCGTACTCCCACTCGGCCTCCGTTGGTAACCGGTACCCGTCTTTGGTAAAATCACATTCCGCATACCCGTCATAGCAACGTTCTAATCCTTCTGAATCGCTCAGCATATTACAGAACGTAATTGCATTGTACCAGTTTATACTCTCAACTGGTAGTGTATCGCTTTTCCACTTCGATGGATTTGAGCCCACAATCGATTCATATTGCGCCTGAGTTATCTCGGTTTCGCTTATCTCAAATGCACTCAAGGTCACCGTGTGCACTGGCTCTGAAATATTAGTTTGCCCCATCTGAAAAGTGCCCGCATGAATAGAAACAAAAGTGATTTCAAGTGGTTCAACGTCTGGTTGTGCAACTGTTATATCTGCTACCGTGACATCGGAACCACTGATTGTAATACTCGTACTTGACGGATTGAATGTATAATCAGACATAAATGGAGTGATGGTATATGTTCCGGGCGAGAGACTCCTGAGTATGTAACTCCCATTAGAATCGGTTGTCACAGTGTAATTAACGTCTCCACCTTTGATATTTACAGCCACACCATACAGCCCTGAGCCGTCTTCGAGAACACGGCCGGTAAGGGTATATGTTGATGGTATAGCTGTTATATCTGCTACCGTGACATCGGAACCACTGATTGTAATACTCGTACTTGACGGATTGAATGTATAATCAGACATAAATGGAGTGATGGTATATGTTCCGGGCGAGAGACTCCTGAGTATGTAACTCCCATTAGAATCGGTTGTCACAAAATAATTATCATCTCCATATTTGATAATTACGGCCACATTATACAGCCCTGAGCCGTCTTCGAGAACACGGCCGGTAAGGGTATATGTTGATGGATGTTTTTCATAATTGCTGTCAAACACTTTCTCTACAGATAACAGATACCAGCTTTTATTGGCTATTCCGGCACCCAAAACTGATACGTCGAAACCAAGGACTGAAGTAATGCCCCCTGACACTTCATAAGACCATGCGTATTGCTCGCCAACCTCACCGTCGAATTCCAGATATGGACGAAGGTCGATGTACGGGCCTGCAACGTCGTACAGCCTCACCGACACTACCGGCTTTACATATACATGTACTGTTACGCCTGCTTCTGCTTTAAACTTAGAAGTACGGGGAGTGAATACGGGCTGCTCAGGCGTCACCTCCCAGATTTCACTCCAGGTGCTGTTGGTGTATTCTCCACCGACCTCTATCTTGCGGGTATGTTTGAAGCCGGTTGTGAACGTACCCTGTGCTTCGGCATCTATATAATAACCGGCGACGAGGTCATACTTAAACACCTCAACAACCGGTAACCACCCAATCATCTGGACGGCAACATGGCGGTATGTAATCAGACTTAAGGAATCTTGTAAAGCGAGTTCCCCAGCGACGGACGCTTCGATATCGAAGTCGAAATCCAGCGTGCCAGTCAGGGATGCTTTGAAGTACTTGTTTGTGCTCTCGTCGATTTCATTTACAAGTGTCACGTCCGGTTTGAAGTCGATGGAACCGGCCGTTATCGTAAGACTGCCACTTGTATTGCCAACAGTACCCGAGAATAATTCCACACCGGAAAGGTCAATGCCGCCAGCCTTCGTTGTTACACCCTTCGCCGCCTTCATGACGCCGATGCCTTTTTCCAGTTGCTCAACACCGAAGTCGAGGGTGATGGTGGTGTCTATTTTGCCTTCCTCTATAACGTCCGTCAGCGTGGCCTGTTCCGTCTCGACCGTGACAGTGTTGCCATCGACCGTGACCGTCTTAACCTTGCGAAGATAACCGTCACCCTCGCCGCTGACCAGCACATCGCCGGTTTCGACCTCGGGCTCTTTACCGGTAAACGTGAAGACAATTTCGTTTTCTGCCACGGTGGAGACTGTGATGTCGTCCCGTTGCTCTACGACAACGGCGCTTTCGGATATACCCATGTCCGCAGGTGTGTCGTCTCCAGGGCCGGTTGGACTTTTCCCACCGTCTTTCCCGCAGGACAGGGACAGGATGACGAATGCAATCATGAGCCAGACTACACATGAGAACCGCTTCCGCATAGGACACCTCCACGGTGAAGAGTCACTATCTGCACATCCTACATTCAATTTATCACAATAATGGGGAAAGTCAAGGTGAAGTTGATGTTCATAACGATGAAAATGAGCCAAGCATATAACCTCGGGAAAGGAGGCTTTAAAAAACAGTTGCAATTCCTTAAAAGTACACATTAATTTTTAAATGTAAGTGTCCAACTTGTTTTGACGGCATACAACCAACGAATCCTGAAAAGGTACAACGCTGTTGATGGCTGTCGTGGAAACAAAAGTGTTGGTCTTGATGTTTCATCCCGAAACACATGAATGGAAGGTTAATTAAATATATGGTAGACACGGAAGGTTTATCTCGGTTTATACCATCAAAACAATACATAATAACGCATGAAGAAGAAAGGATAAAATTGTATGAAACGCCGTGATTTTATCGCAAAGGGAACAGCAGGTGCGGCTCTTCTAGGAACAGCGGGATGTTCTGCTTTCGGGTCGCGCACGGTGAAGGTAATCCGTAAGAAACCTGTGCCGGATCCCGACATTCTCAAAGTAACAAAACCCAAGCCCAAAGTGGGCACCATACCCATGAAGGAGATCGGGAAAACGGGCATTAAAGTGACCAAGTTTGCCTTCGGCTCGCACTTACCGACAACCCTTGTTCCTTACGAAAAGGAACGTGGAATTCTCATACGGCAAGCGCTTGACTACGGCATGAATATCTTCGATGTCTATGATTATGAGCAGAAGTGCTTTCAATACGAGCCCATGGGACGCCACCTCAAGGATGTTATAAACGATGTGGTCATCTCCATTACGTTAAGTCCCTATGACGGCCGCAATTTCGAGCAGGAATTTCACCGTGACCTGAAAGCATTTGGTCGTGATTATATTGACATGGTCCGTATTCATACCTATAATCCAAACGGTAAAAACTGGGAAAACTGGGAAAAGCTATTCAAGTTCAAGGAACAAGGTAAAATCCGCGCTGTCGGTATACCTATCCACTGGGAGAAAGACCTCGATCACATATTAGGGACGATTCCTATAGATTACGTCATCCTACCCTATAACTTCTACCATAACCTGCTCTATACAGGTGAAATTATCGGCGACCTGGATCCTCTGGGAAAACGGATCAAAGACAGGGGTATCGGCGTGGTCGTTATGAAGGCCTTCGGGAGTGAGTGGTTTATCTCCCACTTCATCGAAGCCGCGAAGAAATTCGACAAATCCGGCGAAATCAGCATGGCCCAGGCAATGCTCCGCTATGTCGTCAATTCGGAACTCGATCCTGACACGACATTCGCGGGTATGTGGTGCATGAACGACCTCTATGATAACCTACCGGCATACTTTAATACGCGAATGTCGCCGGAGGAAAGTGCACTTCTCGACAATATGAGAGATTTCGCGAGTATTACTGCAAAGGCTGCCCTGCCAGACCACTACCGGTTCCTTGACACCTGGGCGGTGCCTCTGACGGAAGGTGTAACATCAAGCAATACCGTGTGAATCATATAACCATGAGTCGATGTATAATATCTCCAACTTTAAATAATACATATAATTATATTTGTACGCAGTAACATTTTATGTAGAAACAAATTATAATCTGTCCCTGCGGATTGAAATTAATTTCATTCTAAACAGGAATTGATATCATTCACCTTTCAATTTCCACGGGTATGTACTAATAATGTAACCTGATTGTTTTCCTTTTGTTAGCATACACCTGCAATTTTTATTTTGTTTTTTTTGAATAATCCACATAATACAATCAGTTGTTAATACTATTTGAAAGCGGATTCTTTACCGTTTTGTATCCAGGATAGTCTCTAACCTCATTAGGCATGTAATAGATAAAAAGAGGGACAAAACAAATAAAAAGACACGGGAATCGAACCCGCGTCTTTTATTGACGAAAAGTTGTTTTTTGTGATATTGTCTTGGATAGAACGATTGCAATACTACTCTGAGTTATAACACCATATTCCAAGCTGAATCAATGGAGAGGTGTCTCTAAAATGTGATATTTCTTTGTTTGTCAAGCATGTAGGAGCAAAATTTATCGTTCAGCATGCAGAAAATACTTGCAAAAGAACTTGGGACAGTTAATTTTTGTTTATAAACAAGATTGTGGGGAACTTCATTTAATATTAAAGGCTTTATACCAACTACAGTGAAGGAGTACTTAAAATGTCAACAAAAAAAAACCGCCGTAATTTTTTACAGTCAATGACAGCTTCAGGTCTTGCCACAGGTTTTGTGTCATCTAAAAATGCTATTGCCAAAGAGGATGCTCCTTTGCGTCCGTCTTATCTGAGTCCTGAAGGCGATAGGTATATTGATCCAAGAAATGTTTTACTATATGAATGTACTCGCAAGGAGATACGTGATAGAATAAATTCTGGTCTACTCAAAGCCGCAATTATACCAACTGGTTCAACGGAACAACATAATGAACACATTGCGATGGTTATGGATATAGCTGCTTCTCTCCTTATTTCTCAGCATGCCGCATTGAAACTATTTCCACAAGTTATCGTGACTACTCCCGTGGCTATTGGATATTCTCCATATTGGATGGAAAGACAGGGGACACTAACTTTAAGGAAAGATATTTTCCTCGGAGTAGTTTATGATATCTGTTGCAGTGTGAAGACCCATGGTATAGATACAATTCTTATCGTGAATGGACATGGTGGAAATGATGAACCACTTAAAAAGGTTGCACCTGATTTCAGTTCAGAACTCGATATTACAATTGAAGCATGTTCGTATTGGGACAGCTTTCCGAAAGACCGCTGGAGAGAATTTATTGATGCTGGAAGGATTGCGGGACATGCTGCAGAATTTGAGACTTCTATTGCCCTTGCAGCTTTCCCTGAGCGAGTACATCGAGTTACTTACGAAGGTATGGATCCCTATAAATGGGATGTTGATAAAAAAGACCTTGAAAGAGTGGGTTATTACAAAGAGGCATTTGATACAAAAGAGGATGATAGCACGAATTTTAAAGAGTCACAAAATGCATCAGTTGAAAAAGGAGAACGTATTATTGCTCATGCAG
>JBHPFF010000159.1:0-6103 GCA_042572165.1 Candidatus Latescibacterota bacterium
TATTAAATCCTTTGATATTATAGTGAATAGTGAAAATGAAAAGTTTCGGTCTGTACCGGTTTCGGAGATAAATACCAGATGGAAAAACTTTCAGTTGTCGTACCCCTGTATAACGAGTGTGAAAGCCTAAAAGAACTGTACGACGGAATAATTGCCGCATGCGATGGCATGGATTCCGAATTCGAGGTTTTGTTTGTTGATGACGGGTCTCGTGACGGCTCGTTTGATATTCTTTCCGGGATACGGAAGCGTGACAAGCGTGTCAGAATAATCCGTTTTACCGCCAATTCCGGGAAATCCGCAGCGCTTCAGGCAGGATTCGACAATGCCTCGGGCGATTATATCATCACCATGGATGCCGACCTTCAGGACGATCCCGCTGAAATACCCGCGCTTATCGCCGCACTGGAAAGCGGGCTGGACCTTGTCTCGGGCTGGAAAAAACACAGAAGGGACCCACTCTCAAAGAGGTTGCCATCCAGGCTTTTCAATATGGTGGTGAGGTTTTTCAGCGGCATGAAATTACATGATTTCAACTGCGGGCTCAAGGCGTACCGAAGCGAGGTAGTCAAATCTTTCAGTATTTACGGCGAACTGCACCGATATGTCCCTGTGCTGGCTAAATTCAACGGTTTCAGAGTGGGAGAGATACCGGTCAACCACCGCCAGCGAAAGTACGGGAGTTCCAAATACGGGGCCAGGCGCTTTCTGTCGGGATTTCTTGATCTGCTCACCATGATCCTTCTCACACGCTACACTTCCAAACCGCTTCATTTCTTTGGAACCGTAGGGCTGATATTCTGCTTTTTGGGCGGTATTGTGAATTTTTATATCGTTACGCTCTGGCTCAGGTATCATAATATACAGGGGCGTCAGCCTCTCCTTATCGGCGGCATATTCCTCTTCCTCCTGGGTGTTCAGTTCATTTCAACGGGGCTTCTTGCGGAACTGATAACTCACAGCAGGATGGAAAAAACCACAACATATCGTATCGATCGATCATTGCCATAATGAAAATCTGCACTCTTACCCATACCTACCCGCGTTTTCCCGATGACATCAACGCCCCGTTCGTTGAGAGTCTTATGGAGCATATAGCACGGCATGGAAACGATGTTTCGGTTCTCACTGCCTATGACCCGGAATGGGAACGTCTCCCCGGCGACCATACAGTCGATCTCAGAACATACCGCTACATCTGGCCGGAAAAACTCCATATCCTCGGTTATTCCCGGACTATCGAGGGGAACATCCGTTTCAGGAAGCGGATGCTGATGCTGGCCCCGTTCATGTTTATAAGTGCATACCGTGCGTTCCTCAGGCTTGTTAAAGAAAAAAAACCGGATATACTTCATGCCCACTGGATACTGCCAAACGGCTATATAGCCGGGAAGGTCGCACGGGCGACCGGAATTCCGCTCGTTATCCAGCTTCACGGCTCAGATGTTTTTACTGCTGAAAAGAATGTACTATTCAGGCACATGGCACGCTCAGCCGCATCAAATGCTTCATATATAGTCTCACCGAGCCCCGACCTGAGTGCAAGGCTCGGTGCGCTTGGGATCGATACGAATAAAACAGGACTGGTTCCAAACGCTGTGGAAACTGATTTTTCCAAGGGTGTGACACCGGAAAAGGTAAATGCACTGAAAGAGCGCCTTAAGATAAACTCTGAGCAGACTGTTGTACTCGCTATGGGGAGAATGGTTTACGTGAAGGGTTTCACCTATCTGCTTTATGCGTTTAAGAGAATAGCACTTGAATTTCCCGATGTGACACTCGTTCTTGCCGGCGGCGGTGTACTTTTTGACGATTTGAATAAGCAGGTGGAAAACCTGGGTATTAAAGACAGAGTGATTATGCCCGGAGCAGTGATGAGAGACGAGGTTCCGGTCTATTTCAGGATGGCTGATATATTTGTGATTCCATCTATCCGTCACGAAAGCGGGGCGGTTGACGGCTTGCCGGTTGTGGTGCCTGAAGCCATGGCGGCCGGTCTTCCCCTTATAGCTTCTGATGTGGGTGGAATTCCGGTCTTGGTAAAGGACGGGCAGAACGGCATTCTGATAAAGGAACGTGATGCCGAGGGTCTCGCTGAAGCTGTCATTAACCTCATGCAAAATCCCGATATTAGAAAAGAATTTGGCTTGCGGTCACGGCGAATTATTGAAAACAGCGTCAATTATGACCATGTATCTGAATATTTTTCTGCGCTTTACAGAGAAATAGCCGTCAAAAAAACAATTTCCCCGGAAATACCGCCTTTTGAGATAAAAATGTGAAACCTGGCGGATTGTATTATATCATTATTGCCATGGCTCACTCAAGACCTCATAATCATGCTTTTACAATTTCTGGACATCATTCTCACCAACCTTGCAACTTCTATTTCCAGAGGTCGGTCATTGGCGAAGGATATGAGGTTTAGAGGCGGAGCATTGTGCTTTGCCTGCAGCATGAGCTTCCCAATCGTGTATGCCGCCTTGTTGTTATCTGAAAACTGCCTTCTAAGGCACCTACGAATTCCAGACACTACTAAGTCTACAGCCTGAATGCCTGATGAATCTTTGGAATCCATGAACTTGATATTACTGCGAATGAGTTTCTGTATGTTTATGCCAGCTTCAACCTCAATTCCATAGACTTCCTTTAGGTAATTCGGCACCTTACCGTCTTCGAATTCATACTGTCTGAGACTACTGTAGTCGAAACCGTTGACCATTAGCAACGGTTCTGACATGGACCTTGTCTGAAGTAGCGGTGGGCTTAGCTTCTCAAATGCATCCTCAAAATCCGTTTGGGAGATGTTCTTTTGGTCTATCCGCCACCTGAATTCGGCAAGAGTGTCAGAGTCGCGCTGTACATAATATGTGATTACCCTACTTACTACATCAAACATGAGATTAACCTGACAGAGCAACTGCACATAGAGCTGAGGAGACAGTTTTTCCAACTGGGAGGCCACAAGCTGTACGCCTTGCCGTCCTCCCTCGTACTTCATTTTGTCGATATGTCTCAGAATCTCTGCTACTTGGCGCTGCTGGTGCTCAAGCACTCTATCAGTGGTATTTAGGCCTGAATCGGTAGCGGTGGAGAAAACCACGATGTTAAGGTCAGCCAAATTTCCAATAAACTGAAGGTATGTATTCTCCGTTACATCGTTAAGCTTGGTCTCCCTTCCGGCTTCGTGCCCGTTTGATATTTTCAGTTGGTCAAGGAGTTGGTCTATCTTCTCATCTGAAGTTTCGATAACAACAAGGGCGGCAACAGCGTTCCAAGCACCCGACGTGGGAGCGTTCACAAAGGAGCCCGATTCATCGATATAGATATTCACTTTGTCTACGGATTTCTAACGTTTGGGATAACCGGTTTTAAAAAGCGCCAGCTTTTTAAAATCCATGTTAATCCCTTTGTTATGTTTTTCAGTCTGCTGACCACCTTGCTTCAAATTGTTCACGCTCCATTTTGAGCCCTTGCTTTATCTTATTAGCAATATCAGCATTCATCATTGGTAGCATATTCAAACTCTGGCTCACTGCTGCTCGGATTCCAGCTAAGCATGTTTTAGTTTTTATCCAGTTTTGCGGACTAAAAACCCGATTTGCAGGTTGAGGTTCATTTGCTGCTGATTCTAAGGCAAAATTTAAGGAGCGGCCTGCTAAATCAACAATTTGATCAACCAAGCTATCTTCCATTGCTTTATTTAACGAAATATTCGGATCAGGAACACTTTCCATAGGCATGGAGTTTGAGACACCAAAACATACTGAAATTGCATAAAGATGGTGATATGGTGAATATGCACGCATGGCAAGCAAACTTTCATTTAGGCCTAAAGGGTTATCCTTGCTCCATCTTTCCCAAACTTTTTTCATCCAAATATTTAAAGCTTGCGCCTTTTCTGGACAATAATCTTTCTTAAAAAGTTGATCAAAATACTTATCAAATATTTTGGTTTCGCTATAAGCTATGTTTGGCCTTTGAGAGTGCCAGGAAATTAGATACTTTCCCAAGTTAAGTAGATCTAAAACGTAGTCTTTATCCTTATCCGCGGGCGATACTTCACCACGTTTACTGACAAAATATCCATTAGGATATTTCTGCTCATATGACTTTTTTATATTCAAAACTCTTTTATCATTACTCCTCAGGTCTCTTGGTTTTACAGCGCTTTGTGAATTAGTATTTACGCTGATCTTGTCTCCTCTTTCTCGTTGAGGTATCTCGTAGAATCGAAATAAAATATAGGTTTCATCCAGTTGCTTAACTTTTTCACTGCAATTCAATATTGTTGTTAAAGATTGGCATCCATTTACAACGCTTAAACCATGGAGCTTTAACTGATTATTATTCAATGATAATTTGTTACAAATTGCCGTAATGCCATTATGGTAGAAAAAGAAATCTTTATGTTGTGTTGAATAAATTGTGCTTTTAATGCCTTTGTTTACTCTGTTACTTAGGCCTAAGCTCTGCCTAACGTTTTTTTGAAACAAAGTACCATCTTTTATGCCCGGCATTCTAATGCACTCTTTTAACGGGAGTGTTGCGACCACTACTTTGTTTCTTGCTATTTCAATTTCCATAGCTTTGCTATTCGATAAATCCACATTATGGTTAATGGTCGGATTATCTTTTTCAAGAGCTATATCATACCTTCTTTTTAATTCATTATTGTCAATGACTTTAATTGTTGCAAAAAAATCATTATTTTCACTCAATTCAACAAGCTGGGACTGAAAAGTGTCTAAATCAGCTTTCGCAGCGTCAGTTAACGCACCTGTTGTAATAAATTCGAACTCGATCTCGTATTCATCTTCTAAGGCTTTCGCTACTTCAGATAACTTTCTTTTCAATTTGCTATTTCCAACTTCTTGAAGTCTGACCAAATCTCTCAATTGAATCCATGAAGACATGACCTCACGCAAAGGCTCTGCATCTACTGCACCGTTACAAATGTACTTACCCTGTAGAACAAAAATAATTTGCTGATTATCATCAATAAAAATCGCATCAATTTGTTTGTCATCTGCCCCATCGGTCATATCATCCTTGGTTTCATTCATGTCTCTCAGATGAATATTGCGCAGGTACCATGCAACAAATCGTTGACCATCATTCGGGAAATACTGCTGGTAAAATTTATCTTGTATTTCATCAGCTATTTTTTGATACATCATTTTTTTCTCCTACTGAGATAAATGTATAGAAAACATAACTATTAATTAACTCAATAATTTTTCATTTATCATTCAATATAAGATTTATGAAAACTCGATTATTTTAATATTACATATTAAACCAATAATAGAATATATTAAAGCGATAACCCGAATATTTTCTAAAGAATCGCACAAAACCATGAAGTCAAGTAGTAGCGCTGGTTAGGCACTGTTAGCCTGTATTGCTTTTTTTCGAAAAATGAGTATGAGTACACCCGTAGCGAAACTAAAAATGATATCACCGACATAAGCCCAGGCCGGAAGTGTGTAAAGTATGGCGCCAACGAAGCAGAAAAGTCCATAGCAGAGCAAACCATATGCCGCAAGCAGTAACATTCCATCATATTTGAGAGGGTTTCGGGCAAGGATTATGAAGAATACACCGATTAAGCCAGTTACGGCCAGACAGAGCCGAATTATGTATATAGTGATAGGCTCTGCAGCAGGTGGTTGAACTCCAAACCATGTGCATAACGTGGATATCGCATTCCATGGTAAAACAGCGCAAATAAATCCCAGCAGGCAGAGTATACCGCATATCCACAGCGTAATTTTCAGAACTTTCATCTTTGTACCTCCTTCATCTACTCTGGAAAGCCAATGCAGCCTAACTATTAAATAACTTATTAATAATACATTTATTATTAAATATTAAGAATTTTGTTAAGACGATTATTTTAATATTACATATTAAACCATAACAGTCAATAAATATATAAAAATAATTATAAAAACGAGATATTTCATCCCGCGGATTATATCATTTTTGCAGGGGAAAAGTTTTGTTCCTGCCTTATATGTAAATAATAAGGGCAACCGCGGGTTGCCCTTTCAATAGAATAGCTCAATTAAGATTGTTTAAAAACCAAAAACACAAACGA
>JBHPFF010000160.1:0-6044 GCA_042572165.1 Candidatus Latescibacterota bacterium
ACCCCCAAATAATCGTTATAATAAATATTACAATTGGAGCCCAAATTTGGACATATTCATATTTAAAGATTCTAAAAACTTTCAAAATAGTCTTAAACATTCTATACCTTCAAATCACCGCTCTTATTTATTTTGCGTTAAATATCCGCAAAAATATATAATTGTGCTAATACAGAGTGTTCCTATTATCGGCAACCATCCGTAAGCTTCAAAACCTTTTATAGTTATATATACACCAGAAAACACACCAAATGCTGCACTTGCAATAATGCTGGCGATAACGAATCCCTTCCGTGGTAAGGATTTTAACAGGATTGCTCCGATTACCGGAATCGCGAAAGAAAGCTGCGCCGTATAAAATGCGAAAAGCATACCTATAAAGTTGACCCCACCAAACTCAAAATAGTCGATAAAGATATGCAAAGACAAGAACAGGATTAATAAAACGCTGAATGCTTTGCCAACAGCTATTATTTTAGGTGCATTTTTGCTAATAGCTGTTTCGTCTTGGGAATCCATGATTTTTCTTGAGGTAGGATACGCATCATAAGTAAAAGCGAACATGACTGCAATAATTGCAGAATCGACAGTTGAAAGCATAATTGCAAGAATGCTTACGATAAAAGTATAACCGAATAGTTGCTCATACCATTTTGCAGAGGAAACCAACAAGTTAGGAATATTGTAGAATGGGTCACCATTCGCTATAATAGTAGGGAATGCCAATGCCACAAAGGCACCTAAAGCAATTACCGAAAACCAGGAAAATGGGGATTCTAAACCGTAAACTCTTAAGCCTTTAGTTATGTTATTTATAACTATCTTTTTATCATCTTTATCACCGATTTCAACCGAGAGAATACGCTGCCAGTTCGTCATATCGCAAAATTGAAATACAAGCGGCATAAGACTATAAGCAAGCAAGGTAAGGAAGCCAAAACTACCGATAGCAAGACTTGTTTTCGCACTTGCAAAATTGAGCTTTGGCAAAGAAAATAACGCAAGACAAATAACAATTATAAATAAAGCGGAAATGAAGATGTTGGATAGTTTTGATATTCCTCCAAACATACCAGTTGATGTTTGGGGTTTCAAAAAACTGAACTTCCGGTAAAACAAAATCCCAACCAATGAGATAATTAGAACTAGCAGACTAAATGAAGTCGAGAAATTTAGATTAACACTATTCTTTATCAATACGAAAATTGAGTAACCTATTATTACAAAAACACCGAGATATGAGAAGATTAGCTGGATTTGGTCGGTTCTAATTGAACTTAGTTGCCCACCTCTCAATATGTAAAGTAAAACATAGAGAATCATAAAGAATAAGATAAGATACATGGCAATCTTAGAATCACCTATCAATATAGATAATATCGATGAACCCCATACGATTTCCGCAAGCGCCACACCGGCAATTCCTAAAATAGTAAGATATGAAGTCGTGAGTCTGAGTCCGGTGCTTTTGTATTTTTCGCCGATAAAGCCATGTAGCGTTTTATCTGTTCCGATAAACTCGCTAAGTTTTGGTATTACTAATGAAAAGACCAGGATACCCACACCCCAGAAAAACGAATTGGCAAGAGCAAGTGAAATCGAGCCTGTTGCAGCCCAAATGATAAAGGGATAAACAGTCGCAACCTGGAAACCATACGCAATAGACGAGTTGGCAAATGGAGTAGTGCCAACCTTCTTATACGCAATAAAAAAATCGTCTGGATGTTTGATATCCTTTTTTGTTACCATTCCGGCAATCAAATAGATTGCAAGAGGTATCAGTATCACAAAGATTCCAAATACCATTATATCTTCCTATCAAAGTTTACATAATTTACGAGGTTTATAGCCAGCTTTTATTACCTCATCCTTAAATATTTCATTTGAATTAAAACAAAATCTAAGTGTGGTCCGGTTGTTTATGAAATCACTAATCCCTTTCAGTGATTTCTTATAGTCGGTGGTCTTTATTGCAATTTATTTTTGTTATTTATATTAACCATAAAATTATTATATATTTCTACTTACTCCTTACTCCCTCCTAACTTATTTAATATCTCTAAATAGTCAAGGCAAATCTTTAATTAATTTGTGTCGCCTTTGCATTTATTTTTTCATCTTGTGTCATTTTCTTATTCTATTTTCTTCTTTTGCTACCTAACGTGAAGCTCAGTGGGGGCGAATAGCCGTCCGCTGCAGCGTCTTGTTCGACTCATCAGGCTCTCCAGTTCTGGTCTTTATACACGTTTCCATTGAGGCCCATCATCCCAGAGTACCAAATTCGTAGGCTGCCTTGAACATGGCTTCAACGTTCTCAATAGGAACATCCTGCTGAATGTTGTGCACCTGAGTGAACACATAGCCGCCCGGACCTGGCGAGAACACCCCGATGTTCTTCCGCACATGCTCTCGGACCTCCTCGGGTGAGCCCAGCGGCAACACTTTCTGAGTGTCACACCCGCCGCCCCAAAAAACAATCTTTCCGCCAAACTCCTTCATCAGACGCTCGGGCTCCATATTCGCGGCCGAGATTTGCACTGGATTCAATATATCAATGCCAGCGTCAATCCATTCGGGAATAAAGTGGTAAATGGAGCCGCAGGAATGCAGGTACGTTTTCCAGTTAGTGTGGGCGTGCACCCAGTCGCACAGCCGTTTGTAATGGGGCTTGATCATCTCTGTGAAAAGATCCGGCGACAGAAACTCTCCATTCTGCATGCCTGCGTCGTCCGAGCCCACTCCCCACGCAAAGCAATACTCACCCACTGCCTGATAGTAGAGTTTCATACGTTTGATGACAGCGTCCACGTAACGACTCATCATTTCATGAGCTGCATCTTTTTCTGTCATCAACATGCATAGCCATTCATCCAGTGATCCCTGGGTGATATTGTCCGAAAGAAGTGCGCTTAGTCCCACCAGAGAAATGCTCGTTCCCCATCCAAGAAGAGCCTTGTCCGTGTTCTCATATAGGAACTGACCATGTTCCGCGAACATCTGCAGTTCTTCGTCGGGAACCGTATCGCAAGGCCGAAACGCATCCGCATCAATTCGAGTGCTCGCCATGGTTGGACGAACGAAATCAAAGTAGTATCCATCCTTCGGCATTCGGGCGATATCTTTGCCGCCGGCGCTCTTCAGCATCCAACTTCCGTCCTCTTGCTCCTGAATTCTCGTTCCGGGCTGGAAGTAGACGTCAAGGCCGCAGAAAAGGGTCTTGGGCACGCCCTCCAAAGCATCTTGCCGGGACCACTGGGCAGTCATCGGCTCCAAAGGCAGAACGTCCACATGGAGGCGCTCTACGACCTCCATTTCCAGTTCCGCGAGAATCTGCATGGAGTCATGTATTCGCGTAGGGGTTTCGATCCCCATGCGCTTTTTCAGTTTGTCGTAAACGACCGCATTTATACCCGAAGCACGGATGCCACCTAAATCAATTGGAACCCGGTCCGGATTTTCAAAGTTCACCGCCTTGAGTACTCGTTCCCGTGAATTCATGGTCGCTCCTGTTCTTTCGCCAATTTCCACTACTCCATGAGTCGAACTTATCATTAACTTCAAAAAAGATAATTATCATTTTGCTCATTTTTCATGATATCTCAATATTTAATAAAACAATAATTTTTTATTTTAAATTTGTCAAGTTGTTTAACAATAGTAATAACTCAAAAATTTTCTTGCCATCAATTTTAATAATACTTTATACTTATGATTGGTAACCCGAAACAAATGTATGAATCACCAACAAAAAAATGAGAAATAATTTAATTATCGAATTGGAAATATTGTTTATTATCATTAGGTTAATAAATAGATTGTCAATTAATAAAAAAACTTAACAGGAGGATGTTTAAATGAACAATGGAAAGTCGCTCATGAAAATCTGCGTTATGGTTGTTTTTTCAATGCTGATATTCTCTTTTTCTGCATTGCCTGAACCCGGTATCGAGGGAAGACCACAGGTGGTTCTCGATGGAAGCATCGCCACAGTCAGTGTGGATGTTGCCGGCGGCTCGATAGTTGATTTCCACCTGAAAGATCAGGGACTCAATCCCCTTACCTGGAACTATCCTGAAAAAGGCGACCTTGCGCCGAGAACGATGGGGCATTTCCTCTGTTTCGACCGCTGGGGACAGCCATCAAAACAGGAGTTACAAAATGGCATGCCGTTTCACGGTGAAGCTGCCAAGATTCTGTGGAGGGTGCTGTCGAGGCCGGAGAAAAAGGATGGTTCGGTAAATGCGCAGATGCAGTGTGTGCTGCCGATGGGCGGCCTGCAATTGAAACGTACACTGAGCCTGTTTGATAATGACCCGGTAATGATCGTGCGCGAGGAAATAACCAATCTGAACAAGCTTGGAAGAGTCTACAATATTGTCCAGCATGCAACCGTGGCGCCGCCCTTTCTCGATGAAACGGTTTTAGTGGATGCAAACGTCAAAAAAGGATATATGCAGGAAAGCCGTATGCCCAATCCCGAAAATCCGGTTATATACTGGTCGAAAATAGCATACAGGGGTGAACTGGTCGATCTCAGGCGTCTGTTCGATAATGCACGACCGGGGGTGGTATCCTATGTGTTCGACAGGGATGAGGAGTACGGCTGGGTTACTATATGTAATCCAAAAAAGGAACTTCTTCTCGGTTATATCTGGAAACTGTCTGAGTATCCCTGGCTCAACCTGTGGCGCAACGTACGGAGGGGTATACCTGCAGCGCGCGGGCTCGAATTCGGCACTACCGGATTGCACCGTCCGTTTAATGATACACTGAAAAAGGGAAAGATATTTGACACACCTATATATGAATACATCGATGCGGGACAAACTATTGAAAAATCATATGTTGTATTTCTCACTAAAATTCCCGCCGATTACAATGGTGTTGCCGAGCTCTATTACCACGAGAGGACAATCTCGTTAAAAGAAATGGAAGGAAAAAGAGATATTACGATAAACTTTTAAAAATTATTCTATCATTTCAAAGGCAGACCCATAATTTCCTGGTAGGGTATTAACTCCTACAATAAGTACCTTAGAGAGTGGGCTGGGAGGCTTAGTTTATAAAACTAATTTGAAAAATATTCAATAATAGATACTTTTGAACAGGCATCCAGCTCTGCCGGTGAGCAGTAAAAGACCTTTGAAACGATTACAGATCTGTCGAAAGACTCTGTTCACTTGCCGAGGAACTTATCAATCATGAAAAACAGGAGAGTGATAAGAGTTCTTAGGTCTGATACATTTTTTCCTGTCGTGAATGATTACTATCATGAGTGTTGGAATTCCTGAGTTATTATAGATTGTTGTATTCCCGCCGTTTTAAGGTTTGACATACCGCTTTCAAATCCGTCGGATCATTACTCCGCCTTCTTTTTCATTTCTTTTATCAAATACTATTCAAACAAAGAAAAAAATAAAATTTGGTTAAATAATTTTGCTTAACTGTTTGTTTATGTATCAGACAGTAAGTAAATAGACGCAGGTTTAGAATTTTTTCTGTGATGAAAAAAACTTGACAGGAACAAAATCATGTTATATAATATGACTGACTGGTCAGTTAGTATATGAATAGACAGTATTTGTATTTAATGATAATTGAATTTTATCTGTGCGTAACTGAAATTTTAAACTGCTGTGAAAAACATATACTTACAATTTGATATAAATCGGGAGGTATTTTATGACGACTAATTTGAAAGATGAAAATGAATCGTTGTCACGCCGTGAACGTGAAAAACTGGCTCACCGGCAGGAAATTATGGATGCAGCGACTCGTATTTTTGCGAAAAAAGGATTTTTACATGCGACTCTCGAGGATATAGCCAGGGAGGCGGAATTTTCGAAGGGCACCATTTATCTCTATTTCGCAAGCAAGGAAGACCTTCTGTACAGTATTCTAAATGAAAAGTCCATGTCAATTTTGCATGTCATGAAAGAAACTCTTTACGGAGAAAAAAGTTTCAAGGAAGAGCTGTATCGTTTTTTTCTTGGTAGTGCGGAAGTTGCTTTTAAGGAAAAGGATTTTTTTACGTTTCTCATGTC
>JBHPFF010000161.1:0-6001 GCA_042572165.1 Candidatus Latescibacterota bacterium
CCGCAGGCGAGGAATATACATCACTGCCAGTCTGATACTTCCACTTAAGGCTGCCGTCCGGATTCAATGCATATACATAATTATCATATGACCCCACATACAACGTGCCGTCACTTCTAATTGCCGGCGATGAAAGTACAACTTTACCAGTCAGATACTTCCACTTAAGGCTGCCGTCCGGATTCAATGCGTATACATAATAATCATCTGACCCTACATACATCGTGCCGTCACTGCCCACAGCAGGCGAGGAATTTACAACATTACCAGTCTGATACTTCCACTTCAGGCTCCCGTCCGGATTCAATGCGTACACATAAGTATCATCTGACCCCACATACACCGTACCGTCACTTCCAACCGCAGGTGAGGAGTACACAGCACCACCAATCTTATACATCCACTTCAGGCTGCCGTCAGAATTCAATGCGTACACATAACCATCATATGATCCCACATACACCGTACCGCCATTTCCCACAGCAGGCGAGGAATATACATTACTTTCAGTCAGATACTTCCATTTCAGGCTCCCGTCAGGATTAAATGCGTACACGTAATCATCATTTGATCCCACATACAACGTGCCGTCACTGCCAACCGCAGGAGAGGAAGATACGTAACCACCAGTTTGATACTTCCACTTCAGTATGTCTGAGGCGGGTATCGCATCGATACCCTGTCCTGTATGTGCAAGATTACCCCTGAACATCGGCCAGGGAGAGTCGGCGGGACCCGGGGATTCTATAACGGTAAAGGACCAGGAGACATCAGCACCCAGTTTTATTTTACCAATTTTCCCTCTCACATTACCCGATAAGGTGACCGTGATTGTTTCGCCCGGAGCATACGATTTGCCAGGCACGAAAACGATACTATCACCGTGAGCGGACACTGTTCCGGCAATTGTCCCCGAAACTGAACCCGTAATAATCACTGCAGACCCTGTCACACTCTCCGGATCCACCGGTTCTGATAACATCGCAATAACTTGCTGGGAGAGGCTGGCATCGATACTTCCTGTCATGGGGCTACGTTCAGCAACAGTCGGCGGTGAATATGGTGCGAATGCATATAAGTATCTGTCCTGTGACCCCACATACACCGTGCCGTCACTCCCGATCGCAGGCGAGGACTCTACATTTTCACCAATCGGATACTTCCACTTCAGGCTGCCATCCGGATTCAACGCGTACATATAATCATCATATGATCCAACATACACCGTGCCGTCACTTCCCACAGCAGGCGAGGATCTTACATCACTGTCAGTCTGATAGTTCCACTTCAGACTGCCGTCCTCCGGATTCAATGCGTACACATAATCATCATAAGATCCCACATAAACCGTGCCGTCACTGCCCACCGCAGGCGAGGAATATATATCAAAACCAGTCTGATACTTCCACTTCAGGCTGCCATCCGAATTCAATGCGTATATATAATAATCATAAGATCCCACATATACTGTGCCGTCATTTCCCACCGCAGGTGAGGAGTACACAGCGCCATCAGCCTTATACTTCCACTTCAGGCTGCCGTCCGGATTCAATGCGTACACGTAATTATCATATGATCCAACGTACACAATACCGTCACTGCCAACCGCAGGCGAGGAAAATATTTCACCACCAGTTGGATACTCCCACTTCAGGCTGCCGTCCTCCGGATTCAATGCGTACACATTATAATCACTTGATCCCACATACACCGTGCCGTCACTGCCCACCGCTGGCGAGGATAATACATCACCACCAGTCTGATACTTCCACTTCAGACTGCCGTCCGGATTCAGTGCGTACACATAATTATCATTTGATCCCACATACACCGTGCCGTCACTGCCCACCGCTGGCGAGGAATATACGTAACTACCAGTCTTATACTTCCACTTCAGGTCCCCGTTAGGATTAAATGCGTATACATAATTATCAAGTGATCCCACATACACCGTGCCGTCACTGCCCACCGCTGGCGAGGAATTTATCTTATCAGCAGTCAGATACTTCCACTTCAGGCTTTCTGAGGTGGGTATCGCACCGGTACCCTGTCCTGTATGTGCGAGATTACCCCTGAACATCGGCCAGGGGGAGTCTGCGAGGCCTTGACAAGACACCTCCCCTGTTTTTATCAAAAAGATACCGAAGATAGTAAATCCTAAAAGTATTGTTTGAAGGAACGAAATAAACATTTTCTTTTTTATTAAAAACACCATTTCACATCTCAAATCCTGTAATAGTAAGTTCATTTTCATAACATTTTCATTATTTAAATTGTCTACTGATAAACAACTGTTATTTCATCATGACCTTGTAAAAGAATATCCTCGTTATTTACCGATCTGAAAATTGTGTTGTTTGAATCTGTATAAAGTTTTCCATTACTCAGAATATTTAACTGTATGCTCCCGATTTCAATTAAGCCGGTAAGTCCCTCACTCCCTCCAAGAAAAGCAATATCAATAATGAGTCGGGAACTGTCATCAGTATTTGTATAAACCGCAAACTGGCCGTCTCCAGCCTCTTCTTCGTTGATTGTGAAGCCGGTAAATTTCGCGCAGTTATTGGTAGCAACAATTTCTATATGAGCGCTCATGAGACTGGAAACACCTTCAAGTATAAGGTCGAGTTCGGTATCACTACTACTGACGTACCCCTTTGAAAAAAGAACACCTACCTGAACAACATCGACAGTAAACGTCCGTGTCGTGGCAATACCGGGTTCCTGTCTGTCATTACGAGGCATAATACTAAACGTGTGCTCACCCTCGTCAAGGCCGGTGAACGTCACAGTGCTATCGGTAATAGCTTCATACTCGACACCGTCCAGCGTATATTGAAAATCCAGAGCTGTATAGTTACTATTCCAGCTTATTGTCACTATACGTGAATCAACCACCATTTCGTCTTCCAGATTAATCGATGTTATTATCGGAGCATCAAGGTCGACAGTAAACGTCCGTGTCGTGGCAATGCCAGGTTCCTGTCTGTCATTACGAGGCATAATACTAAACGTGTGCTCACCCTCGTCAAGGCCGGTGAACGTCACAGTGCTATCGGTAATAGCTTCATACTCGACACCATCCAGAGTATATTGAAAATCCAGAGCTGTATAGTTACTATTCCAGCTTATTGTCACTATACGTGAATCAACCACCATTTCGTCTTCCAGATTAATCGATGTTATTATCGGAGCATCAAGGTCGACTGTAAACGTCCGTGTCGTAGGAGAACCTATATACCCAATCTGGTTCTTTGCGCTGATGGAAAAGGTGTACTTCTTATCCTCGTTAAGGTCACTAAATGAAGCTGATTTATTTGTTGTCCAGCCCGATTTGCTTCCGTCCAGTGTGTACTGGTACCAGTACGCTGTAGAGTTGCCCTGCCAGGTGACATTAACAACGCGCGTGTTAAAGACCTGGTTGTTATTGACATTTATTGAAGAAACCGCAGGTGAAACGAAATTATTCGAGTCGGGGTCAAGCGGGTGGTCGCGTTCGAACTCCGTCGGCGGAGAGCATCCTGAAAGAACAGAAAAAATCACGAAAAGTATAATAAGCAGATGCGGTAGAATCACTAGCACTTCCCCCTTTTGCTTTGTGCCTTCTGCCTTCTGCCTACTATTAAAGAGCATTTTTTCATATTTAAAACCTCATACTCAGGAAGATACCGGAATAATCTTTTTCTATGCGCGGCTGAATATTAATTGCATTACCTGGCGGACGCACCTCGACTTTTGGAGAGTTGATCGCAACATCAATTATGTTCCAGAGATACACTGCAGCAGCAGCCCCGATTGCTGCCATCTGGGCCGTACTCGCACCGGATGCTTCATCATATTTATCTTCTGCAAATTTTGCTGTTCGATCAATCTCGTAGAGGCTGCCGGCGTTTTTATAGTCTGTTATGGCATCATCATATTCGCTTTGAACTTCCATTGACTTGACTGTAGCACCGACAGCCCCGCCGATTGTTGCAATTTGAAGGACTGTAATGAGTACTCCTTTCCCTTTGTGTTCGGTATACCGCTGTCCGCTGCCGGGGAATATGAGACTTTTTTTAAATGCTTTTAATTTTGTTTTTGGAATGAGTATCGGTGCTAACTCAGTTGTTTTTGCTTTTTGCGTGGTAAACGTTTCCTCATAGACTTCATATCCCATCCTGATGATCTTTAATTTATGATTGCCCGGGGATATTTTCATTTTTGAAACAGGCGTCCTGCCGATTTCCTTGCCGTCAACATAAACATTAGCGCCGGGTGGTCTGCCTTCAATGGAAAACAGGCTGAATTGGGGGACAAGATTATATGAAATCTCAACTGGACTGCTTTCATCCGCTGTTATATTTTCCAATTTATCATCATATTCACTCATCTGTATTCTGACACGATGGCTCCCAAAAGTAATAAGCCTGTTTGATATGGGGGCCTTACCGATTTGCTCATTATCTAAATAAATGTTTGCTTTGGCAGGGATCCCATCAATGGAAATTGTTCCCGCTGTTAGCTCAACAGTGTAACCGCCTTTGATTTCATCCGTTTTCCTGAGGATTTTAAGGATTGAAGTGGAGTTGTCGACAGATACGATTTCTACAAATGCCACGTCTATCTGAATATCTCTGCTGTTAAGAGACTCTATATAATAACTTTTCCCCTTCAGACCTTCCACTAGCCCGTTGTTTTTTCCGCTGTCAATGGTAATCATCTCTCCGGAAACCTCAATAACTCCAGCTTTAAGCGCTACTTGGGCAAATACCAGGCCTGAGTTTGAAACAAGAAAAACAAAAAGGAAATACAATATTACCTTTTTTAACATAACATTCTCCAAAAATTATTGCGCTATAAACAGGAAACTGCTCCCCGGTTCGTTGCCATATTGGAACTCAGTAAGATAAGGCTGAGGATCAACATAATTCATGTAGTTTTCCTTTAATTCTTCGATAGTGAGAATTCCATCCGTTCCCCCGTATCCCCGGAGTGCCTCCAGGAACTTCCGCATGAATGGGCTGTGACTTCCCGGTCTGCCGTCAGGAACGTATTCCTTGCCACCCGAGGAGAGCAGAAGTCGTGTTTTGAACTCCAGTTTCCGTGCTATAAACTCTTCCGCTGTTAAGCCTCTGTATGCATTTTCTCCACCCCTCATAGCAATCTGTATATTGAAAGTTCCACCATAACATGCATCGAGCACGAGAAGAACATGCTTGCAGTTTGTATTGGTTATGGTATTCTGAAGAAGTGGATATGCAATATAGCTCTCGGAAATTCGGTCGTCTTCAGGTTTTTTCCCATTGTTTGGAACAAAATACCCTGTTTTTGAGAAATCGTCAAAGTGCCCGTGACCTGAAAGAACAATCAAAAGTTCATTGTTTTCAGGAAAATTTTTTTCTGAATAATCACGAATGGTTGTCACAATTTCATTTTTATTGGTGTTGACCAGTACTTTTGTCTGGAAACCATAATTTTTTTCCAATTCTCTTGCAAGTGTCTCTATATCGTTTACCGGATTGCTGAGGTTAGGCCAGTAATCGTATTCGTCAATTCCAATTAATAGAGCATGAAAGTTCATATTCAATGCAGCAATAGCACTCTCTTCTTTCTTTTCGATGACTTGTTCAAAAACAGCCAGATTGTTTGACTCATCGACTGCCTGGATAATTATTGAATTATCACCGTCTATAAGTGCTATCTGAGAGATGAATTTCATAACCGTATCACCGGGAAACAGATCTCTTTCGTCAACAGTTGGAGGAATTAATTGCGCAAGTTCGCCGTTTATCGATACTGAAGTGATTTCACTTTCATCCCGCACCAAACCGATGACTTCAACCAGATCATCACTTACAACCGGTTTTATTCCACGGGAGGAATCGGGTAAAATTATCATTATTTCAGGTGGCTCTTTATCGCTTGTTAATTCGATGACTTGTTCAAAAACAGCCAGATTGTTTGACTCATCGACTGCCTGGATAATTATTGAATTATCACCGTCTATAAGTGCTATCTG
>JBHPFF010000162.1:0-5933 GCA_042572165.1 Candidatus Latescibacterota bacterium
CTACATCATCTGTACTATCATCTTTAACAAATAAACTTGTTACACCGCGGCTCTTTAATTTCTGGATTATAAAATCATTTATTATTACACCCTTCCCCAAGAGCAGTTTCCCATCAGAATCATATATCGATTTACCAACGTTCATACCACTTTCAAGCGAGTCTAATGAAAATTGTATCATGAAAATAAACCTTTCGATCAATTATAAAGCTGATGTTTACCCACGACAATCGACAAAAGCAATGTTATACATACGGCAATAAACAGAAAAGGAAACAGTGCGAGTTTCATTCCCTAGTTAATTCCCAAACACCACCCACGACAAAAAGCAAACCGACAACAGCCCAAAACTTTTCCAGTTTGAGCCTGAAATATTTCCGGGCTACCTGCGGGCGCCACGAGAGTGATGATACCCATACCAAGCAGACCTATTCCCCAGCCAACGTTACTCAGGAGGGCTATTCCTATCCATATGAAGAATAATCCCCATCCTGCCGCATCCAGCTTTCGGGCAAGCTCGGCCTTATTAATCGCTTTAGGACTCTCGTGATTCATTGTGTCCTCTTCTAACATAACTCATCTCACTTGCCAAGTAAGTGAAATATAACAACTAATATTCCCCATATCAAATTCATTTTGCTTTTGATTTTACTTTTTTTATGAAAAAGAATAACCTTTTCTTCAAATTCAAACAAGTGTTTTTTCAATTATAATTGCTTTATCCGCTTCTCTAAGTGAGGGCAGATGATATGGAAATACATTACCGTAGTCCGCTACGCCCACGCTCCCAGGTTTTCCGGGTCATGTACGGATCGGTCCAACTATGTCCGATGCTATCAGCGATACGCTGGAAATGCTTATAACCCCGCTCAATCTGGATATAGCGGTCAACGTCCTTATCGTTAAAATGCTCGAGTGAGAAGAGCATCCAGGGTTCGAGATCTTTTGACGCTTTGACTATGGTTTCATGGTCGATAAGCCCGGTCCCCAGCGGTACCTCATTTATATGGACCACAAGTCCTTTCGTGACATTAACGTCCTTGACGTGGAGTTGACCAATTCGGTTGCCGAGCATCGCCAGCACACAACGGAAAAATCGTCCGGATTCATAGATCCGATCAGCCCTCATGTGGTTAACGATGTCGAAGGTTACTTTGACATAGGGCGAGTCCACCCGGTCGACGTACTCTTTCATGCGCTCCGGTGAATGGAGAATACACCATTGAGTTGTTTCAGGAGCGATGCATACCTCGGCATCCTCGGCGTACGGTGCAATTTTTTTCATTTCCTCGATAAGTTCATCCATTCCCTGCTGGGTGAAATTCTTCGGATGATGCCACCAGCCATCGCCGCTGTAACTGCCACCAGTGATGTGAATCAGGTCACCGCCAAGCTTCTGCATATTGCGGAGCGTTTTCTTTAAATCTTCATGATGTTGCTTTCTCATCTCCGGATCAGGATGCGCCGGTTGGTAGCCTGTCGGGGACATGCCAATAACCATATCATATTTCGCCGCCAGTTCGCGGAAACGGAGAATGTCGTCTTCACCCGCATCGGCGACGCCGAACACACCGAACACCCGGAAACCGATGTCATGGAGTTTTTTGAGCTTCCGTTCGTTTCCCTCCATGTTGCGGGAAATATCAATTCCAGTATCGTTGCAGCAAAACCGCATGATTTCTCCTATATCGAAATAGTATTAACATAAGCGGTTATAATTTACTTTCACTTATTCTGTAAAATATATCTATTGTTTCATATCCCGAACAAACCTCACAATACTGAAACTGAATATTACCGCCCCCGTCACCGGTATCATCTCAGCCTAATAAATCTTTGTAAGACAGATGGTACGGTATGACTAAATTCGATTTGTACACTATGTATGTTCATATATATTTTGGTGTAAAATGTGACAGAAGCCTTTAATGAGGCAATAAAAATAGTTTATGAGAAACCTCATAAGCTATTGTTTTTTATTGGTACCGGGAACGGGAATTGAACCCGTACAGAGCTAAGCTCCGAGAGATTTTAAGTCTCTTGCGTCTACCAGTTCCGCCATCCCGGCATACCAGCATTTCTAATAAACAAATATAGTATATCACCCGGATCAAGTCAAAATAAATTAATATAATTACGTGAGAAGTTATTGGCTTAAACTGCATGAGGTCATATGAGTTTATTTCATAAGTAAAAGTTTCTTCGTATCGGTAAAATCATCAGCCTTCATGGTACAGAAATATAATCCGCTTGAAAATCCCGCTGTATTCCACCTCGCTGAGTAATATCCGGCCAGGGCTTTCTCATTCCGGAGAACTGTAACCACCTGGCCTGAAATATTATAAATTTTCAGGGTAACCCGAGCATCCACTGGCAAAGAATATTCGATTGTTGTAAAGGAATTAAAAGGATTAGGAGAATTTTGTTTCAGGGCAAATTCTCCGGGATTTATGAAAAGATCGTGTTCCAAAATTACCGTGCTCCCCTCAACAAAGCTTTCCTCCCCATGTAATCGTAACCTGTAGATAACATTTATATCCCCCGCGTTGTTTTGTATCCTGAGGATCATCAATTTATTTGGACTTGATGACTTAAGATGATAATCATTTAGGCGGGCAGCAGCTATTTCACATGAACGGTTTGTATAGGACCGGGTGAGAAACAGCGTGTTGTCATCTTCTGACCAGTAATTGCTTTCCCTTACTGTAATATCAAGCGGGTTATCGCCGATCGGTTCGATAATGAGATGAACAAAATCCGGCTGTGAGTCGCACCACACGGAAAAAGATCCGTCACCGGATGGATGAATATTCAGTTTATGTGCGGAGGAAACAACACTATCGTCACGGAAAGCAGGTTTTGCAACTTCAATCTTTTCCCTGGTTACCATATCGGTATACCAGTTCCACATCCAGACAAATACTGCCAAATCCTCAAAATCGACAACGCTATCAGGTTCAACAGTTACATCGGGAGGCGTGCCGCTGACAGGTCCGATCTCCTTAGACATATCCTGCATTTTCCAGGCTTCGCTGAAATAAAGCAGGTCCTCACCGGCAATTTTCAGATCAAAGTTGTAATCGCCAGTTAGGTTTGTTATGGTGAATGGCCCGGCTACATAAGGCGTTCCCGGGTCTTTATCGCGGGGTGTCAGGCGCAGATATACTTTCTTCTCGTAACAATTCCCTATATCATTGAATGTCTCCCACGTTATAAATAGAATACCATCGGGTAAAGTTGTAATATATTCTGAAACGGTTGCAGGCAAATATATCTTTCCGTCATCAAGGGAATATTCGAGTATAACTCCAAGTGTATCATCCTCTGCATCGGATGCCTTGAACGTGACTTTCATCTGACCGGAATAGACACTGTTCGGATCCACCATAAAATCAGTTATCAAAGGGGGTTCATTATAGTCCACGATTACATCGCCGATATAAGGAATACCCGCGACGCCGTTATCAGGGGTAACACGGAGCCGTGCGCTGCCCTCAAAACCTTCGATATCATGCTGTGCTTTCCAGATAAAGGAACCCGTATAATTTTCAGGTGTGATCTGTGTTGTTGCTCCCTCAGTTTCGGCTGGCTGCCATGTTTCACCCTGATTGAGAGAATATTCCGCTGTCAGGTTTATAGCATGGTTCTTCTGATCGGTAAGTACGTAATGTACAGAAATATCAGCATTTTGTTCTTCTTTCGGCAGGGTCAGTGCCACGCTGCATATGCCGATTGCGTTGTACCTGATGGTCAGGCTGTCAGGGGTGCCAGTATCAACATCGGACGGCAGGAGTTTGAACACAGCATCACCATATCCATCTGGAATATCCTCCGCTATTTCCCACCGTATGGATGCCGAATAACCACCTGAGAATATCTGTGATGTTTTCCCCGTAACGGTTGCCGGATTATAATTCAATCCGCTGTCAGTTGAATAATATGTTTCGAAACCGAGCATGTTTTGTTCGGTATCAGTCAGTGTATAATTCACATCGGCATAATCTATATAAATCGAATCGGGATTGTCTACGGACAACACAACCGAAGGGGGTAGATTATTGTCGAGACGGATGTTTTCTATCTTCACCGTATTACTCGAATCGGGATCAACCGCGGTCATTTTTATCCATACATTTTCCAGATCCCTGCCCTTGAGATCATCGTAAGAATGCCAGATAATAGAATACGTACTGCCGTCAGCTTTTATATTTGATTTGCTCCCGCTGGATTCAGGTTCGTACCAGTTTTTACCCTGATCTATGGAATAATCGATGATGATGTCCACACTGTCCTGTTCCTTATCCGATACAGAGTACGAAATGGTCACATCTCCTGAAACCTCGCCCACCACAGGTTCCACAGACAGTTCCGACGGTTCATTATAATCAACATAGACAGTATCTGTGCCGAAGATACCATCTATGCCGTTATTGGGAAGCACCCTTAGTTGAGCTGTCCCTTCAAAACCGTCAAGCTGAATTCCACATTTCCATGTAAACGTGCCCATGTATCTGTCAGGAGTAATACCGGACAGTTCCCCTGTTACTACAGCACTGTTCCATGTTTGACCGCTGTCAACCGAGTATTCGGCAGTCAGAGTTACACTTTTATTATCCGGATCGGTGATTTCATACGCTACGGTGACATCTCCTGTCTGCTCGCTTCCAGGAAGGGAAATCGCAACCCTGCACACACCATAATTATCAATCCAGATAAAGAGACTATCCGCCAGACCCTCGTCATTATCAAAAGGAATGAGTTTAACGAGTGCTCTGCCGAAATTATCAGGGATATCGGTCATGGTATTCCACACCAGTTTTCCGCTGTAATGTGCATTGTCAATATCGGTCATCGTACCGGATACACTTGCCGGAATAAAACTTTGACCGTCATCCAGAGAATAACTCACAGACAGAGAGATAATATCGTTCTCAGGATCGTTCAACTCATAAAAAAGTTCGACACCGCCCGAATAGACACTGTCGGGATCAGCCACCGAGAGTTCAATTGAAGGCGGTATATTATTGTCCACATTGAAAATGCCGGAAATAGCCGGCACTCCTTCCTGCGAGTCAATAGCAGTTACCCGTAACCGGACATTTAAAACCTCGCTGTTCGGAATGTCCGTTGAGGATTTCCAGATAAATGAACCGCTGTAATTATCAGGACCGATATCCGATACCGCGCCCTCGATAGTCGCAGGATTCCATACATTCCCTCCATCTATAGAAACCGAGACCGCGAGGCTGATCATATCTTGCTCAGCGTCGGAGATCTGATAGGTCACCTCAACATCGCCGGAAACCTCGGTAGAAATGTCTCCAATCGTTACCTCGGGATTTGCGTTATCATCCTCTGGGACAAATGTGTATGTAAGTCCTTCAGCGATGTTGCCGAATCCGTCGGTAACAGCAGTCAGTTCAATTGTTATATTACCATACGGGAGCCGTTGGCTCTCTTTTAAGATAAGGTAATACTGATAACTCTCATTACCGCTGTGTACTGAATGCACAGTCAATTCATTCGATAACGTGTACTGTACCGGATCGAGAACGGTTGGATCACTAACAGGTTCGTTAAAGTTGAAATATACCGTATCACTGTTTGCGAATCCCCACGCTCTTGAAAAATATGGTGATTCATTGTCAATCATCAAAGATGTATCCGAGGTGATAACCGCCGAAGAGCCTAACGGGTTTTTCTCATCCGTTGCTGTTACTCTGAGTATGGTATTTCCAGCTACTCCTTCTCCTGTATCTGTTTTGCTCTGCCATAAAAGGATACCATTATATGAGTTTTGATCGAGATTTATGGTATTACCTTCGATTGTAGGCGTTTGCCAGTCGACACCGTTCAGAGACCACCACAGGTGAAGACTTACAGGATTTTTTTCCTGATCGGTTATCGAATAAGAAATGGAAACTACATTACTG
>JBHPFF010000163.1:0-5914 GCA_042572165.1 Candidatus Latescibacterota bacterium
TCAATCTTTTTTAGCACCGGAAGTTCAGTGGCGCGATGAGTGGCATCAATGAGCATTATGGAATCACCATACTCTATAAAATCATGATGTCCTATTTCACCGGTAACGTATGCATCCGCGCCGCTGGCGAGGGCGTGACTGATATAATGTTTTCCGCTTCCACCCATCACAGCGACACGTTGAATTTTCTTCCCGTTTCCTTTCGAAACAGTTATTGAGTCGATACATAAACGCCTAACCACAAACTCTGTAAACAGTTGCGGATTCATCGGTTTCACAAGATCTCCCACAGCACCGTAACCAAAAGATGGATTCGGATTTGAAAGCGGGATGAGGTCATAAGCCATTTCTTCATACGGATGAACCTTTCTGGCTGATTCCACGACACGTGAAACCAAATGAGCAGGGACAATCATTTCCAGGCGGTCTTCATTGGCTCTGGAAAGTTTACCGGATTCTCCCTCATACGGCGAGGATTCCGTGGAAGGGATGTATGTTCCGGTACCCGGAGATGTGAACGAACAAAGGTTGTATTCACCGATAAATCCAGCTCCTGCAGCTCCTGCAGCTTCACGGATTCTGTCGGTATAATCGGGTGGAGAGAATGTAACGAACTTTACAATCCCGCTATTACCGGCAGCCAACAAAGACACTGAACCAAGCCCAAGAGTTTCTGCTAAAGCCCAGCTTACACCACCCGGCGCCTGATCCAGGTTTGTGTGAGCGGTATAGATCGAAATATCTTCCCTTACTGCTTTAAGGATTACACGAGTCGACATGTTTTTACCGGTAAGATTTGCATGGGATTTAAATATGGGAGGGTGATGAGTTATTAGCAATGAAGCATTGTTTTTGCAGGCTTTTGCTATCGTTTCCTCTGTCACTTCCAGTGTAACCATAACAGAGGTTACCGAATTATCCGGATCACCGGTTATCAAGCCTGCGTTATCCCAGTTTTCAGCGAGTGATGATGGTGCCCAGTTTTCCATAATCTGGATCACATCACGAACTTTTATCATACATAAACTCCGGCAGGTTTATGGTAAAAAAAAAGTGCATCACTATTGATGCACTCATATAATCTATTAGTAAAAATAGCATTTACCGTCTTAAAAGTATAGCCATCCAAGATTCAAGTACCTCACAAAGAAATTGTCTCTACACCGCTTTTAAGATCATGGTGGGCGATACTGGGTTCGAACCAGTGACCTCGGCGATGTGAGCGCCGCACTCTAACCAACTGAGCTAATCGCCCTTAAAACAGTACTATTCAACTGTCTTAAAACCTGCGAATAACCTCGTAAAACATATAATATTGTCAATGTAACTGGTGGGCCCTCAAGGACTTGAACCTTGGACCAACCGGTTATGAGCCGGTGGCTCTAACCACTGAGCTAAGGGCCCTTTTGCACAGCTTAAAATATACTATAGATGGCTGCAAAAGGCAAGAGGGAAATGTTAATATCCATCCCCTTTTTACCCTACACCAGAATTCAGAAGTAAGAATTCGGTAGTCAGAAAAGAAAAAGATTTCAAATAAATAATGCTTAAATCTATTATACTTTCCATAAAAATATATTGCCATACCATAACAAATATTGTAGGATATGTATCAGTAATTGATATCATATAGTTCATTCAAATACTCATTTCCTGACCAATTTAGTAATTATGGTAATTGAATGCTGTCCGGTAACATTTCTGGAAAACAATATGCATCGTCCTTAACGATGTTAATGTTATTGGTTCTTCCACTGAGAAAACCAGAAACGAATGAATGTTTATAACCTAAATCTAATTAGAATATGGAGGTTGCCCAATTCTATTTTTAAGTTAACCGGACACTACTTACGTAGTGTATAAGTTTTTTAAAACAGGAGGAAAAGTATTATGAATCGTCGTGACACTATTCGACTCATTCCATTGACGCTTGCCGGTATTGGAGGTTTAATTCACAAAGCAGATGCACATGATTTTTCAGATCAAACTGACTCCGGTGAAAAACATATACCACTTGCTTTGCAGTATCAGAAAAAAGTTTTGGACATGCTCACATGGATTAGTGAAACCCAGTCAGAAAAGATTCTCGAATCCGCATATGCAATCTCAAGGACTCTTCGCAAAGGTCGTTCCTGCTGGATTAACTGGGACATGGGTCACAGTACTAACGCTGAAATGTTCCCCGGACGGAACGGTATGCCCCTTTTTCTTACCCACGGTTATAATCCTCAAAAAGCCAGAAACGGTGATTTTTTAATGGCAAGTCGCATTCTCTCTCAGGAGGGGTTCGATGACCTTGCTAAAAAGGATATTTTTGTCATAGGTTGTCCTTCACCGTGGAGTGGTGATGCGAGGGGTTTTGAACAAATCAAAAGAGATATACAGCCTATGAAAATAAGGCCTTATGCGGATATCTGGATAGAAACAAATATTTCAAGTATCGGTGCTGTCGTAAAGATTCCCGGAATGCCTGCTCCTTTAGGTCCTGTTTCTGGTCCCCTTTATATGACTCTCATGTGGATGATACTTGCTGATGCGTGCCGTATTCTTTCCATTGAAGGTAAAACTTATGACGTCGATGGTGACGAACCGGCACTCACGGGTAACAATATAAACTGGGTGAATGTAGCAGATCCTCTTATGGACAATTTTTTAGCCGAAATCAAAAGAGAAATGGAATTAATCGGTGCTGAGCTTGGAGATTTGAGAAAAATTGCATCAATGGCAGTCGATACACTTCTCAACGGCGGCACCGTTTATTATTACAGCCGTTACAGATACTCGTTTGCTACTGAGGCAACGGGACGTCGCGGTGGATTATCTTTCGCACGAGGAATTTCAGACGGTGATATCCAGGGTACCTCAAAGGATTGTGTCATCATGGGTGTATATAAACCTGACGACGAGGTTGATCTCAAGAATCTCGATGAATTCAAACGAATCGGGATGCGTACAGCATCCATTGGTCCCATTACCCGTGACTTTGTAGTTCCTGAGGGGAGAACAGTACCCAAAGAGACAGATATTCATGTTGGCCGTATGTGCGATACGTATGGATTATACGCCATACCCGGCTTTAAAAAGAAAGTCTGCCCTACATCAGCCATTATTATGTTTACCATCAACTGGGCAATCAGTATTGAAATTATTAAACAAATAAAAGAGCGTACAGGAGGTAATGTTCCTGGAGTGCACTTCTCCGGTGCTCTTGAGTATGGCAGTGAGTTCAATAGTCGGGTACGCTCAATGACAGATGACAGAGGGTATTAATCCAAAAATATTTTTCACATTGTCCTGAGTATTTCTTAAGATTTTTAACTTGTCTAATGATATTCAATGTTTGGAGCCAGCGAATTGGCATGATGTGAATACATAAAAATAACCTATCGATTGAATTCTCAGAAGGAGGTGCGATATGTTTAGATTAAGAAATGTAATAGCCCTTTTTATTATGATATGTATAACTATTTCCGGATCGACATCATGGTCGCAGAAACCAAAATCGATGCATGCACCTCCAGCACTTCCCGGAGTTGAACCTGAAATGCTCACACCCGAATACTGGATAGGTCTCCAGAAAGATGCCGATGAGGTGATAATGACACCTGCGGAAATTGAGCAGTTTAACACATCCATAAGAAATAAAAAGGGAGATACAATCAGATATGAAGGTCCTTTGCGAAATCCACTTCTCCCTCTTGAACTTCCCGATACTCTTCCGGGTAATAACATCAGGGTAAGGCTCAAAAGCAACAGTGAAAAGCTCTTTAATCCGGATGATCTTTATGGTTCACGCGAGTACTATGATGGACGTAATACTATCTATAGTGAAAGTATGAAACAGGAAATCGTAGAAGACATGAATCCGGATGCAATACCCGGAGTCATAACCCGCCGCTTTGGTATCATTGTCAACCACACCAGTGTTCGCCAGTATCCTACTCATGTGCCGGGATATAGTGAAACCGAGTGGGAGATGGACCGTTTTCAAATAACCGACCTCTGCACAGGGAACCCTGTTGCCATTCTCCACGAATCTACTGATGGTGATTTTCTGTATGTTGAGAGCCCCATATCGATGGGCTGGATAGCTGCTGAAGATATCGCAATCGCAGAAAGGAGAGAGATACGCGAACTCGCCGAGGATGATAATCTCCTGATGGCAGCCGGTAACAAAGTGCCTGTTTACGGCGACTCATCATGTAAGAATTTTGCACGGTATTTCTACTTTTCGGCAACTATGCCGCTCATCAGGCACGATAGCAGAGGCTATGTGGTAAAAATGGCTTACCGAAATCCGGATGGTTCACTCGGTGTGGTAAATGGATATATAAAGCCTGGTGCTGATGTCCATATCGGCTATTTTCCATATACCAAGCGCAATATACTTACCCAGTTTTTCAAAATTTTGCATACACCTTACGGGTGGCATGGCCAATTTAACAAACGTGATTGTTCGGGATCACTGCGGGTACTTTTCAGGTGCTGTGGGATCGTTACAGGAAGGTCTTCAGGCAGAGCTTCCCGCCACCAGATTACAATCGATACAAATCTAAGCACTGAACAGAAAACGGCAAAAATAGCAGAAATCGAACCTGTCATCACAATCGCTTCCGATCCCGGGCATGTTGTGCTTTACATCGGTAAAGCTCATAACGGGAAGCTCTATTTCATGCACCAGTGCGGCTGGGGCTATGATGAAAACGATATACATTATTATGTGAACCGCGTAACGATCAATTCAGCGGAACATCCGTTATATCCTGTTGACCGCCCGCGACTGTTTACAACGTTGAGAAAGTAACTGCCGTGATGTGAAATTATTAGCATAGTATTTTTTTCTGACAGGTTAATATAGAGGGGAAATTACCGGGTATAATTTCCTTGCCCGGGACATCCTCCGCCGTTACAAAGGCGCTACCCTACCCCTCAATACGGGACGCAACGATCCCTGTTTCTGCGGCAGCGGAAAAAACATAAAAAAGTTCTGTGAAAAGTATAGTTTTATATTGAAAAGATGGTAAATTTAAAATAAAGCATGTATTAGCCCATATTGCCTGGACGACATTGTCTGCCCGAAAACGGTTGATGGCTGCTGTGGTGGAAAATGTGAAAGCATTCCTTAATGGTGAACTACGCAATGTGTTAAATTCTTTATAATTTCCTTATATACTTCTTATTTTGAAATCTATCCGGTTTGATTGAAAAGTATCTGATAAGCTTCCACAGAATCCCCGATTTCTTCCTATGAATCACAACAAGCCAACGTGTTTTGATTTAAATTCTCTTTAATATATTTTCCAATCTGTGACTTACTCTACGGTTTTTCATAGTCACCAAAGTGCAGGAAACGTTCAGCGTAACCAAGTTCGTACTTTTTACCGAGACGTTTGTAAAACTTCAGATAAGAAACTTTCTGACATATGCTCTATTAGCTGTCTGACCATCATCTCCAAGAAATGGTAAAAGCTTCCCCCCCTTTGCCAGCCGTTTCCTGAGCAAGGAGCCGCGATTTCCGCCGCCTTGTGGATGGTATCCCACTATGGTATTTAATTTCTATTATATATCATAAAGAGTATCGATTATCAGATAGCGTTTGACATGACATCGTAAAATTTTTGTGCCGCAGGAATTTCTTCACCGGTTTGCATCTCAAAAGGGCAAATTGATACCCACTCCCCGATGCTCCGGAATTCGTCTCCTTTGCGAAGGTCAACTAAAACTCTTGGTTCTCCTTCAGCTAACTTTTGCCAAAGTTCTCTTGGTGTTAATTTAACCGTGTTCTGATCCCAGGTAACGAACATACTCGGGGTATAATTTGCAAGTCTGCCTGGCTGAATAACTTCTGTTTTAACTGTTGGGACTTGCTCTATTTTCTTACTCATGTAGTCAAGCCGTCTCAACCATTCTTTCC
>JBHPFF010000164.1:0-5849 GCA_042572165.1 Candidatus Latescibacterota bacterium
AAGAGGCACAACAAGGCTGTAATATAACGGTGATACTTTCTTTTCAAGTTTAAGTAACTGTAAAACTGAGACATTCCAGTGTTTTCCTGCCAGATCAAAAAGTGCCAGTTCCATCGCGCACATCGCCGCTGGATTTGCAGTTCCGGTATCTGAATTTCTTGCCTCTGCGATAAGAGCAAGAACATCTTCCGGCGAGAACAGGCTTCTATATTCAATACCCTCAAGCATTTCATCAAGAGAAGAAAGAACACTTACTGTTGTTTCGTTGGTTACATATGACCTTGGAACACATTCACCGTAACCGAAAAAACCCGATTCTGATTCGAGTATGACACACACATTCTTGGTATACCTGCGTGAAGCAAGACCGTGAGCAACACCCATATTAAAATTAAGCCGGACAGGAATGCATTTCACAGAGATTATTTTCAATGCAGATAACGGGTTCATAAAATCTCCGGACGCATCTTATGAAACTTTTTCCATTGGTACCATTGATCTGGAAACAACATGACAATTTGCTCGAATTTTTTTAAAATCATAACGGAAACAGTTTCATTCTCAGTATTTAACTTCGTTTCTTCGAGTTTCTCAACGGTAAATTTGTAGCCTTTATCAGTCCGTATCATAAACCCTTCAAGGATAGAAGCCCCGCTTCTTCGGTACAGCACCTCTAGGGTCCTGTCCAGCATTATCTTGCCCCCGAAAGCGTCTATAGTACTGTTTCCCTTTGTCCGCCATTCATCAACCTCGTCGCATTCTGTGACCACAATACGTCCCCGTTTCAGAGATTGTATCAGCATTTGCATAACTCTGCCACCATGACCGTCAATTAGCTCGACATCTCTTTTTGCGGCACGGGCCATCAGGTTCTCTCTCAACTGTTCGGTCTGAAACGTAACCACAATAGAAATCGGATAATTACGGAGACTAAGCACGAGGGGCATAAACTCGACCGCACCAAAATGACCTGTAACAAGGAGTACACCTCCTATTGTAAAAGCATCATCGAGATAATCGATTCCAGAATATTCTATTGATCCTCCGATTTCCCTTTCCAGTATATCAAGATCTTTGTAAGCCATAAGAAGTTTTTCCGAATAATGTAAAAATATTCCCTCAAACGATTTTTTTAATATTTTGGCCGCCTCATCTGGATTTTTGAAAACCATCATGACGTTTTTTTCAATAAGCTTTCGTTCTTCTGAATTTACAATATAATACAGGGTGCCCATTAACTGCAAAAAACGTGTCGAAACCCAGAAAGGAGCATATTTGAAAAGGTAAATATTGGGAGGTAACTGCAAAAATTTCGACAAACTCATTTAGCTTATCCTTGATTCTTTTATCCGTTAATACTTTACGATATTGTGTATGTTTTTAAATAGTAAATACAATGCCGGTAATGGACAGAATCTTAGTCAATAATAATATATTGTATATCAGAAGATTATAATGCAATATGAATTATATTTCAGGAATACTAATTAACTTTTCCCTTTTTAGGAATGAATTATTCCACGTCGAAAGGAATAAATATCTCCGGGATGGATTTTTCATAGCGTTATAAACAGATATTCCCCATATAGAAATCATGAGTAGCAAAAATTCTCAATAATCTTATTAATAAGCGAATATTACCTCTTCCAAGTTCTTTTGACAAGTATTTTCTGCATTCTAATTGTTCAATTTTACTGCGTATATGTTTGATAAAAAGAGAAATATCACATTTTAGAGACACGTATCCATTTATCCTCTGATGCGTACAGCAAGAGCAGAATAATTTGCACAAATTAGCCTTTCCAAGCCAAAATGAAGGGGTAATTTTGCTCATAAAATCTCTGGTGAATAGTAAAGTATGCACTTGAGTTAGATAGTGCAAAAAATACGTGCTGAGATGGAGTTTTGAGACATTATTGCCATTTTGTGATGTGTTTATAATAGCATTACTTGTTTTTCAATAGGTGAAATGGTTGATAATGTATACTATACACCCGCAGGGGTATACCATGTATCCTGAGATTTTTTGCATTGGGGATGTAATATATTATGTATTTACTAAGTTAATGAGGAATAAAACCATAATCGCTACACACATTTAGAGAAAGAGGGATTATTTAATTTAGAAATGATTATTGAAGTCTTATTAATTTCAATATGAATGTTTATCATAAAAATCTTTTAATTTGGATGTCAATACCAAACAACGGGAGTATCTCATGGGTTTCAATTCCCCTAAGGATTTGATCACATTAATGAATTTTTCAGATTTATCGATAAATTTACAATTTTTATAATGGTTTTTACATACAAAACAGATAGGTTTTTGAAAATCGGAAAATGGGTAGGGAACTCCAGAATGAACAGGACATTCTTTACGAAGATTATCTATTTTTTGGAAAAAATCAAAAATGTTTTGTAAGTTTAATCCAAATGTCAAGGTTTGAACCGCCAGCTTATTAAGCTTATTTTCAATCACCATAAAATTAAACTGGTTCAATATATTTCTTACTTTCTCAGTTTTTCCAAAAAGGCCTCTTCCTTTCCGGAGAAATGCTTCAGCCACCAAAACAATATTTGCCATTGTGGCCGGCCAACCGTCGCTGATAACAAAATTCTGTTTCCCCATATAGTATTCATTGAGCAAAAGAATTGAATCCATAATCTCTGAACTTAAATGAAGATTTTCAAGTGTAGTATATTCATTTTTATTTTCTTCCCAATATAGTTCAAACCTTTCGTCTTCAGGTAACTTTAGAATTTGTTCAATCTTATTTAAGGCTCCATAGTTATGAAAAAGACCAGCTTTGCTAATCATAACCAGCTTGGTTATATCTTTATTTACGATATCACCATATTGTTTAGAGGATGCAATAGCTAAAGAAATAATCATAACATCAATAGAATGATTTAAGAATAATATCGGTCTTTTAATTTTCGAGGATTCAAAAATATACTTCATCTGATAAATTGCCATAGTAATATTATTATCTGAAAGAGTTTCATCAATTAAACCTTCAATATTAACATCTATTTTAGATAATAAAGCATTAAGGACTTTACTTTTCTGTTGATTTTTAAACAGTTTTAACATCTGTACTTTGATATCTTTACGGAATTTTAGGACAATTTTTTCGCTTTGATTGATTTTGAAGAAGAAATTAAGGTCAGGATATGAGTCCTTTATTTCTATTATTTTTGTAACCTGCTTGGGTGTGATAAGGGTACCTTTTGTATAAAGGGTAGAACCAAATCCGGTTTCCAGGTCTTCAGCTAACTCAACACCATCCAAGAAAAGACTCGGATCTTCTGGTTTATAGTTAGTAAAATTAATAAAGGAATCTAATCCCTTTATTTGTATGATATTTTCCTGCATTGGAAAACTAACATTCTGATTAAACATAGAGGCTTTCATTTAAAAAAAGAATTTCCGTTGTTGAAAAAATAAACCTGCTTTCAAATTATACTGTTTGAAACAAAAAGCATATACATCGACATTCACCATATCAAAAACATGAGCAGTCAAAAATACCCACAATTATTCTTATATTTTAAATATTATCTCTTCCAAATTCTTTTGCAAGTATTTTCTGCATAGTGATCTTATTTTTTTACTGCGAATATACTTGATAAACAGTGAATATCACAGTTTAGAGATACGTATCTATTGAATCAACACAATAACGGTGTAGTTAAACAGAATAGAAACGCAATAGTTCTATCCGAGACAATATCTCGGCAAACAACCTTTTGTATATCCCAACCTCAGCCATCTGGAACGTGATACATCTGCTGTGTCTGACTGCTCCTTAATCCACTCCCGCAACGATTCATCTATTGATAGTTTAGCTGGCTTTTTCCATTAACACGGCTCATAAAAAGAATTTTCACTGCTCTGTGCGCCTCACTTGACATCAAATCTACCCCACCATACATAAGCATTCCAGTGTCCCCAGAGGTTAACATGGTTAGCTTGATGCATAGGGATAATGGCGTTACTTGCTAAGGGTATAATTAAGCTATATGAGGGTCGGATTGCTGAATACGGCCTTGTTTTGTACTGTTTGCCCGCTATGCATGATAGGATTCCCGCAACGGAGATCGTGGATTCTGGGGCTGTATTTCATGCTTCAGAATGGTGCTTGCGCTGAACGGTATGCGTATTGGATTAATTGAGAGTATTTTTTGTTGTTTTAAAAATCTATAGTATCAATTATATCCTTTTTCTTTTCTCTAAAACCGAGATGATCCGCCATGACAGAAAAAATATCTGTATTATTGACAAAACCGCTGAGTTTTTCCGATGATGGTCCAAACGCATGAAGTATCACATCTTCTCCGGTATGACTCGTATCTTCATTCCATCTCAGTGCAGTAAATTTCCCCTGACCAGGAGCAGGAAAACCATCAACGCTCATCCTCTGGGAAACCGAGTTCTCTTGTTTGCGAGTTACAAGCGTTGGATCATTCCCTTTAATTTCGTACATACCCACAAGGTCAGGACCTCCGCACCCGTGATCGGGCACAACAACGAGCAGTGTATTACTATGAGTTCGGGCAAATTCCAGTGCCACACCGACAGTTTTGTCGCATGCTATGCCATCCCAGAGATATCTCTGGTAATCATGATCATGAGCAGCATGATCAATTCTCCCCGCCTCAACTAACAGGAAAAATCCCTTTTTGTTTTGTGAAAGTATCTCGAGAGCTTTGTCTGTCATCTCCCAGAGGGCGGGTTCACCGTTTACATCGTTCAGCCGGTCAAATTCGTAATTCATATGATCGGGATTGAAAATACCAAGCAATTTATCGGTTTCCCGGGGATCGATACTCTCAAAGCCAACTTTGTCATGAACGTAGGCGTATCCCTCTCTTCTGAGTTCTTCGATGATATTGCGTTTATCAGAACGTTTTGAGCGAGCATGTTCCTCTCCGCTTGTCCCGGAGGGTATCATGTAGTGTCTTCCTCCACCCATGATGACCTCAATACCTGATCCAACAAGGTCGTGGGCAATGAGTTCATACCAGTCTCTTTCTGCACGGTGTGTATAGGTGACAGCGGGTGTCGCATGCTGGATAGACGTCGTGGTAACCACACCTGTGGAGAACCCTGCTGTTTCTGCCATTTCGAGAATGCTTTGAGCAGGTTTGCCGGAAAGGGAGTCACCGCGGCTTGTCTCTGCAGTCATTCCAAGTATGCCGTTCCGTGTCTTGATACCACACATATAAGCTGTTGCGGACGCCGCAGAATCGGTAATCATTGAATCAGCTGAATAGTTGCTGCATCTGCTCTGAACCGGAAGCCTGTCTATATTCAATATACCGCCTGATCCAACTGTCATAGCCCTGATTGATGCCCACATAGTATTTGAACACCCATCGGGAATGATTAAAATTACATTTTTTGAACTGCCGAATATCGAATTAAAGAACGACCATGCCGGTGTGACATAGAGCGTTAACGAAATGAGAATAATGAATAATTTTGCGATCAATTATCAATCTCCTTTTGCACATAAATTGTGTGGTTAATATAATAAACATCTTTCAAAAACTGAAATCCTACGCACCAATTATTTTCACAAGTACCCGTATTTTCGACCTACCATCAAATTCCCCAAAAAAGATCTGCTTCCAGATTCCAAAATCCAGCTTACAGTTCTTTACTGCCACAACAACCTCTCTTCCCATGATTGTCCGTTTGAGGTAAGTGTACGTCTTCAGAGCAAGCTGGACACTCTTGGTTAAAATTAAGGTATAGTTTTCAGGAATTGCAACTGTTTTTAAAAGCCTTCTTTCCAGAGGTTATATATTTGCCTCATCTTCATCGTTATGAACATCAACTTCAC
>JBHPFF010000165.1:0-5767 GCA_042572165.1 Candidatus Latescibacterota bacterium
AAATTCATCCAAATCAATTTTGGAGTAGACTTTTATCATAGGAGAACATCATGAAATACAACCGTTCTGACGTCTTCTGAATATTCGTGCTTTACCTGTTTGTTTTGGCAGCCTGCCCATGCCTTGCCCGTGAGGAGAAAGGGGTTGGTTTTCCGGAAACTGTCACGATTCAGGGCACGGAATGTAAACTCATCGGGGTGGGAGTTCGCAAAAAGCTTATAATAAACGTGTATCTGGGAGCGCTTTACATGGCTAAACCCACTCAATCGGTAGAACGAGTTATTTCAACGGATCAGGTAAAACGTGTGCATATGCACTTCCTATACAGGGAGGTGACAGCAGACCAGCTTATTGAGGCATGGAACGAGGGATTTGAGAATAATGCAGGAGATTCTTTTACTACTCTTAAAGATGAAATTTCAAGATTCAACGGTTTATTTACCGAATCGATGAAAAAAGATGAAACAATTGTAATTACCTACCTTCCGGGGCAGGGGACAGAGGTGAGAAGCAAGGGTGAAATCAAAGGGGTTATTGAAGGACAGGGTTTCATGAAAGCTTTATTTTCTATTTGGTTCGGTCCCAAACCTCCGAGCAAAGGATTGAAAAAAGGGATGCTTGGCGGTTAAGCTCACCTTGCTTATTATCACAGGAATTTTTCTCTATTCTGAAGGTTCAAAAGGCCTGTAAGCAGTGCGGCAATAATACCTGCCAGGAGATACATCCTGTTATTGAGCACGATTTCAGCCCAGAGGACTTCATTAACATTTTCCGGTATAACGTAAGGATTCAGGAACAAATCCCATTTCTTGTGCTCGTTGAAAAAATTCCTTGCCATCCAGAACGTCATACCAAAAATAATCATTACAACTGCAGTGCCGCTTCCGTTGCGGACAAACGTTGATACCATAAATGCAGTGCACCCGAGAAAAATAACGGGAGCCATGAGATGGGTCAGCATCGAGTATAGTGAAACAGTGGTGAGGGCTAAAGAACTCATAATACAAAGCAAAGAGAGAATAACGAATGTGACAAGAAAAATCAGCACCAGTCTGATGAGCCACACTTTGTAACGGTAATTGGGAATACCGAAAAGTATCTCTATCATTCGTGTATCAACATCATTCTGAATCCCGAATGTTATCGGATAAAAGATCAGGAGAATTCCGGGCACGAGCAGCAGCCAGTACACAGTCCCTTCTGTCGGATTTGAATCGGCATTGAGCACATTGAGCGCAGTGACGAATAAAAATATCCCCAGTGCCGCCATCAGAAAATAAATAAACTTGCCGGCAAAGATAATCTTCAGATTGTACTGAATAAAACGACAGACGACAATTATTGAATTATATATAAGATAACGATACTGCATTTATTCCTCCGGTTATTTTTCCTTATCGCCTAAAAGCCATAAGTACGCATCCTCGAGAGTGGGTTGCGCATGAACTGCGTCCGGGCGTGGTGAGGATTCCGCAAGGCACCGTACCCTGATGGAGTCCCCGACTCGCATGTGATGGACGATTCGCTCTTGCTTTTGTATTTTGTAAAATTCTTGTTCGCTGATATTAAACTGCCATACTTTTCCCTCAGCCTCATCGGTCATATGCTGGGGATCGCCGAGATAATACAGTTCTCCCTTGTCCAAAACTGCCACTCTGTTACAGGAACTGGAAATATCCTCTATAATGTGTGTGGAGAAAATAACGATTCTTTCACGGCTCAGTTCAACCAGAAGGTTTCTGAACCGTATTCTTTCGCGAGGGTCGAGTCCGGCAGTGGGTTCATCCACTACGAGTATCCTGGGAAGGTGGAGAAGTGTTAATGCGATACCGATACGCTGTTTCATGCCGCCGGAAAAAGACCTGATTTGCCGGTTTCTGCTTTCGCTTAGGTGGACAGACGATAAAACATGAGACACCCTCTTTTTACGCTCTTTTGTATTATATATCCCTTTGAGCAGAGCAAGGTAATCGAGGAATTCATATGCAGTCATGTTTTCATAGGTTCCGAATTCCTGGGGTAAATATCCGATAAGCCCCTGCAGCTCCTCACGTTTCTCAATGTAGTTGATGTCGTTGATTCTGATCGAGCCGAGGCTCTGGTGAAGTATCCCGCAAACTATCCTCATCAGCGTTGTCTTTCCCGCGCCATTGGGGCCCAGCAGTCCGAACATCCCGCTTGTGATATTAAGCGAAATACCGTTCAGGGCATTAAACGGTGTTTTCTTTTTTCCGATAAAGGGAACAATCCTGACAAAACGGTAGAATGCTCGCCGTAAACCGGCAAATTTCCCATCGAGCCGCATGATGTCAAGTTTTTCATTGTGGAGGCGCTGTGAGGCTGTGTATATAATAAGACAGGAATACCATGATAGGGTAAAAAAGATCAGCATCTCGATCCTGAAATCTCTCATATAGAATAATCCAATATTTAATAATGGAATTCCCCACAAAAAAGTTTTATATAAAACCGTTTGGATTTTACGGTAAAATAGTTTTCCGGTTTGTTCTGTTCTTTTCAATAAAGAGAAAAGTACCGGTTTTAAAATAAGAAGAGCGAAGAAATAGATGACATGGGAAAGGATAAACAGCCAGAAATTGCTTCTTAAATAATAGTAGACAAAATATATAAGAAAGCCCATGAGCGGAAGTTGCCATGTATACTGATGAAAAATTCGCCGGAAACCGTATGAATATCTTTTGCCAAACATATGCTCCATGCGCTCACCCTTTTTCCATTCACGCTCGAAACGGCTGTAATCGTCATAGGTTTTTACCATTTTTCTGATAGTTATAGTTAATTTCTCATTGGAGGTGAAATACTCGGCAGATGCCCTTCTGAGGCTGACCATAATAAACCAGGTAAGGCCGGGAATGGCTGTGAGAGCCATGATTATATATGCTCCTTTCCAGAACAGGCTGTCAACATATTGATAAATAATAAGACAGCAAGCGGAGAAGCTGAGGAGTTGTATGAGCTTGATTTTCCAATCGAGCCTTTTAAACCATTCCACCGCTGACTCAGAGGCTGAATAAACAGTGGGAATGAAAACAAGCGTAAAAAGCGTACTCAGGGAAAGACCGCCAATGACAGCGATTGCAAACGGCGCGCCTATACGGGATATATATTCTGCTTTTCCCATCGCAAGCGGAATCATCGCCACGATCGTCGTTATTGCGGTTATTAGAATGGGTCGCACACGTGCCTGACCTGCCATCATTAAAGCCCGTGACCGGTTATAACCATTTCGACGCAGGATACGCGTGTAATCAATAAGAATGATTCCGTTATTAACGACAACTCCAAGAAGGATCAGGAACCCGATGAGGGCATGGGCGTTACTAAGGGAATTGCCGGTTACGATCAATGCCCAGAACGACCCGACAGTTGCGAGTGGTATGGTGAACATCATAACGAGCGGTATGAGGAGCGATTCGAATACGGATGCAAGTATCATATAGATCAGAATAAATGCAGCAGCGATAAGAAAATGGAATTCGGTTAGTTCCGTTTCATCATATATAAGCTCAATCGCGACACCTGTAGGGATGGATAGAGATGCGATTATCTGGTCGATTTCGTCGCGTGACGTTTCAAGGAATGATTTGGAATCATAAATCTCCGGTGAGAAACGGTATGTCAGTTCAACCTGTTTTTCCTGGTTGACCCGTCTGATGGCGGATTTCCCGAATGAATAGATAATACGACTTATCTGGTCCAGAGTAAAGGTGGCTTGTGCTTCATTTTGTATGTTCAGTGTGCGCAAATCCTCGTATGTCTTTTCTCTTAATTCTTCTTCGGGAATATCATTTTTTATGATTATTTCATATTCGTCACTGCCCTGTTTGAAAGTGGTCCCCGTGGAAAATTCATTTGCGAATCCGCCCAGTTCGGAAACGACTGCGTTCAGCGAAATATTGTTACGTGTCATTAGTTCGTTGTCGAACAGAAGATGTATTTCTGGCTGGTTATTGGGGATGTTAATACCTGTACCCTGAATTGTTTCCAGTTCCTCGATGTAATACTGGATGTCATCCGCAACTTTTCTCAGCAGCTCGAAATCGCTGCCTTTGATAACAACTCTTTCCCTCTGCTGCCCGATACCGAACAACCGTTGAAGCGAGGCGACAGGATCTGTTCCTGAACCTCCTCCGAAACGGCTGCTCGATTGAGGTTCCGAAAGACTCACATCTGCTTCCCTGAAACTGCTTATACGATCCTGTATATCCTGTTTAATCTGCGTAATAGTTCGGTTATTGATGCTTTCGTAATCATCTTCCAATATTATAGTAATAAAGGCTTCTTCGTCATAAATTGTGCAGATGACATCCTTTTTTTCTTCAATGTCAGCCAGTTCTTCCTCAAGTTTTGCAACTACACTGTCGGTACGCTCAAGGGTGGAGCCCCTTGGCATCGTTACATAGAGTGGGAATTCTTTTAAATCAAGCTCACGGGGGACATCGAGACTCAAAGAGAGGCAGACTGCTAAACTGATAAAAAAGATAATAACAACTCCAATAATAGTTCTGGCAGGGAAGCGTGTGGAAAATTTCACCAGAAAGGTGTAAATCTGGAGCAAACGGTTCTTTTGAGATACTTTTGCGAATAATCCGCTTTTTTTGCCCGGGTTGCGAAGAAGAGTGTGGGCGATCATGGGTATCAGCATTAAAGCTGCGACAAGCGAGACGAGAAGAGTTGATATGATAGAAACACCGATATGTCTTCCGATCATCCTGATCAGATATTCCGAAGAGAAAACAAAGGGAACAAATACCGTAATGGTGGTCAGAGTAGCTGCGAAAATTGAGCGCCACACCTCTTTTGTCCCAAGGATGACCGCTGTGTCCCTGTCCTTATTGAGCGATACGTGACGGTATATATTTTCCAGAACCACCACGCTGTTGTCGAGGAGCATTCCCACTGCGAGCGCCATTCCCACAAGCGTGAGGCTGTTTATCGATATGTCGAATGCATAAAAAAAGTTAAAAGCAGTAAAGATTGAAATGGGAATTACGAGAAAAACCATTGCCACCAGTCTCACATTCCTCAGGAAAAACCAGAGGATGATGACAGCCAGTAGACCGCCTATCACTGCAAGATTGATAATGAGGTTGATATTATTTTCCATTTCCTCCGCTGTATCTGTCTGAATTACAATTTCTATATCCTGGTATTTCAGATCGCGGTTAAGGCGGTTTACTACTTCCTGGGTTATATGCGACAGTTCAATGAGGTTGACATTGGCATCACGGATCAACCGCATGGTAACAGCATCCATGCCGTTAACCCGGCTGATGGAATCTTCTTTTTTTACACCGAAATAAATTGTGGCAATATCGTTTAACATTATGGGACCATCGGGATCAACGACGATGTTCTCGATATTGCGAATATCAATATAATCTGCAACGAGGTTCACGAAATAATGCCTGTCACTCTCATAAGCATGACCCACGAACGTTTTCATCCGTGTGTTCCGGGAGATTAATGACTGTATCGTGGCGGGAGTAATTCCATAAGCACTTGATGCCTGTTCGTTCAGGATTATTTCAATCGATTTTACCTGACCGCCCGTTGTTTCAACATGAGCGATACCGTCAACATTTTCAAACTCTTTGGTGATAGTATTGTCAATGATTGACCGCAGCCTTTCAACGCCCCCGCTTCCCCTGACCTCAAGTGTCATGAACATGTTTGAGAGATTTTCTGTATCGATTTTAATCGCGCGGGCAGTGAATTCGTCAGGGATGGAAGAGGCGATTTCATT
>JBHPFF010000166.1:0-5725 GCA_042572165.1 Candidatus Latescibacterota bacterium
ATGTAATAATATCCAAACACTGACCTGTCCCCATCTTTTGTACCACTTCTTAAGTTAGTCATGGCACCGAGTTTTGAGTTGTTGTTATTGGGATGTGTAGCGTAGCGTGTACCAAGTCAGAACAAAGTGGACCACTTTACCTCCTGACTTAAGAGATGGTTTGGTGCTGTATGTGGAGGCCTGATTACCGTAGTGTAGGCGTAGCCGTAACGGAGGTAATCAGGGTTATCTTGCACTTTCATTGTATTGTCAGTACCATACCATTGACAGACAAAATGGGGAAGAAAGGAGTGTCCAGATGCCAGCCAAGAAAGATTCAGAAGCTATTATCCGTGATATCAAACGAAAGACAAGGAAGAAGTATAACGCTGAGGAAAAGGTACGCATAGTGCTTGATGGATCGTCTTACCCACAGATGCTATATACTGGAAACCAATGGTGAAATCTACCGTCTGCGACAGGCTAAAAAACAAACAAAGCCTCGGTCACTAAAGAAATCACATCCAAAGCCAGAGTAGATTTATTACAATAATGCTATGGCCACCCCTCCGGAGGGGGTGAAAATAAGTAGTTGACATGGTAAGTTATTGAGTCTAACTTATTAATCAGGTTTCACACTATTCGACCGCCACCCGCCGTACTTTTAAACCACCCTTTGTAAAAGAAAAAATGATTAATACGGGAAATAGTAACGTATGAGACCAGATATTATTTTTTATCAACAATATGCCGTTCCGTATTTTGGAATATTGGCTCTCTCAAGTCACTTGCGGCAAAATAAATTCAAAACTGATGTAATAATTGATTCTTTGGAACGGGACAGCATTAATGCTCTTTGTGACTTGCATCCTTATATTGTTGGGATTTCTGTTCTGTCAACAGAACACAGTTGGTTAATATCACAAGTTCAAAAAATTAAAGAAGTGCTCCCCGAAACGACGATCATCGTTGGTGGTATACACGCTATGTTTTATTACGAAGAAATTTTAAGTGATAGTACTGTTGATATCGTATGTCACAGCGAGGGAGAAGAGGTGTTGATAAATCTCATAAAGGAGCTACAATCGTCATCGCCTGATCTTTCTTTAATTGAAGGAATAGCTTACAGGGGAGAAAAGGAGGAGATTATTACTACTCCCAGGGCACCGCTCGTTTCCTTTAAGGATGAAATAATTGAAGACAGAGATATTTATTATAAACGATATCCTCAATTACAATATGATTCTGTTCACAGGTTTTTTTCCAGCAGAGGGTGTCCATACCGCTGCAGCTTTTGTTACAATGCAAGCATTCAAGAAATATTTAAAGGTAAAGGTGTATATATAAGGCAAAAAAGCCCAATAAAATTTATTCAAGAAATCGTGTCTCAATGTAAAAAATATCCTATTACCTCGATATTTTTTTTTGACGACCTGTTTACATTTAATAAGGATTGGTTAAGGCAGTTTCTTTCAATGTACAAAGAACAAGTTTCCTTGCCTTTTTTATGTACTACTCGTGCTAATGTAATGGATGAGGAAACAGGGCACATGCTCGCTGATGCAGGGTGTCGTACTGTGTTTTATGGAATTGAATCGGGAGATTACAGACTGCGAAAGCACGTTCTGCATAAAGATATTACTGATGATATGATAATACGATGTGGCAATATAATTAAGATGAATAGCTTAAAAGCACAAACTACAAATATGTTTTGTTTACCTGATGAAAATATTACCTATGCTTTCAAAACGATAGAGCTTAATATCAAGGCAAAAACGGATTATGCCATGTGTGCCTTATTTCTCCCATTTCCCAAGACTTCGATAACTGATTATTGTAAAGAAAAAGGGTATATAAAGAAAGATTATTCTTTAAAAGATGTTCCTTATTCGTTTTTTACAAAGAGTGTTTTGGAAAATGAGAACAAACGAGAAATCACGAATGTTCATTTTTTAGCGTATTATTTTATCAAATGGCCATGGCTATTCTACAAATGTAAAAATATAGTATCATTTACTTTTCTGTGGCCAGTATATTATTTTCTTTTCCTTTTTGGTAATTTTTTACGGCTTAAGGGAGAACGTGGAATTTCATTTTTCCATGCTATACGATATGCATGGAGATTGAGAAAGGCATTTTAGGAAGGAATCAGGGATACCCTGTTTTCAAAAGACCAGTGACCAGAACGAATTCTGGGAATGACCTTTCTCCCGAAAGTTGATCCAGGTGTTATGTTAGTATCTGGACAAACATTTTTTATAGTAGGCTTGGTCAATGGCACGCAAGATTTTCACTCCCGAACAAATCATCCGGATGAGAATTATTATATCCCTTTGGAACATCTTAAATAGCTTGTTTCTGTGATGTTACATTTAATGCTTCTTCATAAGTTTTCTTTTTTGTTAACCTGAATAAATATTTGAAAAACAATAAAAAGAGGGATAGATAATGCCAATAAATATGAGATGATAGAAAATATTTTAAAAAATTTAATTATATGCCTTAACATGAATAAATACCAAATATTTTAATTAGTGTTGGCTAATATATTCCTAAGAAAATACAATAAAATGTTTGCTATTCTTTACGCGCCAGGATAAACATTTCATTGGTAGGGAATCTTGCAATAATATCTAAAATAGGGAAATGTGAAAATAGCCAGTCACATGGATTCAATAACTTTGGGAAAAGGAGGGCGTTTACGCGATGGGTAAACTCAGAAAAACGATACGATCGTAAGTATGGTACTGCTTTTATTACATGAAAACCTTTTTTAATGAGAAGGCGGCTAAGTTGAGGACGATTGAAATAGAAAAGGTGTTCAGGTGGCTTGAATTTATAAATATGAATATAACGACCGGCATTCAGGGTGGTTATTAAAAGCAGACCTCCGGGGTTCAACATATTATATATTTTCTCAAGGCTTTCATCGGGAGAAGTTAAATGCTCAAATACCCCAATAAGAGTAATTACGTCAAACCGTGTTCCTTCCGGTTGGAAACCTTCAATAGTATCCTGCCGAAGATTTACTCCATACTTAGAGATTCCTGTGTTAACAGCGTAAAAACTGGGATCGATCCCCTGAGCATCCCAGCCGGTATCATTCATAACCTTCACAAATACTCCATGTGCTGCCCCAACATCTAATAGTTTTTTTCCATTATCCTCATATTTTATCAGAAGTTTTGCAATTCTTATATAGTTATTATAATCACTATTATAATCAGTTGTATATTCTCTATATCCAATTAAATCATTGTTTGTATTATGATAATATTGATACTCATAAAATCCCTCGAGATCATGAGGATGTATTTCTCCTACAAAGAACAATCCACAATCGATACATCGCAGAATTTTTCTATTATTAATAATTTTAAGCTGTTTAAAGTCTGACGAACCACAAACAATACATGGTTCATTTTCAAAACATCGATCTTTAAATTTTACCATATAAGTATCATTATTTCTTTACTACATGAACATTTATTGTATCAGTGTCTTCGCGATACAGAATGATATTTCACAGTCAATTACCGAGCGGTTGAAAGGAACACTGCTTGAGATTGAAAAAAGATTCTGTCGAAACGGCACACGCTGAACTCTGAAACATATCAGGAATACCTTAATGGACGTAAATATATCAACGGATTTTTGTTGATGATAGATTCTAAGTTTCTTAACTTTTCCTTGAAAATCTATTAAATATAGATACTAACACCTTTGCCAAAGAGGGAGATACTTTCGCGATAGACTCAAGGTTAGATAACCGAATATCGTAGTAAAGGAACTTAGCAAGATAAACAATCCTGACAAAGGGAAAGAGAATTCGGTTAATACGCTTGTTCCTCGCTAAGGCATCCCAGACTCTGTACATAAACTTCGACGGATTATACAGGCTCAAGACAAACACCATCATTCCCATCCAACGGTCGAATACGTATTTATCGTTGTATGAATATCCTTTGAAGTCATACTCAGGGTGCTCCTGGGCGAATTCCCAAAGGCGCGTCCCCGGCAGGCTCCTTAAACTGAAGACATAAAGCATGAAAGGCCTCTTAAGTTCCCGCAATAACGACAAGGTGGCCTCCTTGTCCTCATTGGTCTCCAACGGATTGTCGACAATTATGTCGAAATTAGGTGGATTAATGGTCGGGTAGAAGGAAGAGAGAATCTCTGCCGATTTGAGGATCCTTTGCCGTGAAGTCTTCCGTCCATAGAATTCAAGTGTCCTCTCACTCCCCGACTGTATACCCATCCTTACTTTCTTCATTCCGGCTTTGACAAGAATCTCAACCTTCTCCTTATCAACTGTTGACGGGTGAAAGCCGGGGATAAAAATCGGCAGCCCGACCTTCTTGCGCCATAAATCGGCGAAATTCTCAAGGTCCTCTTTTTTTACCACTGACAAGTTGTCGTCATGCAAAATGACGTGAGTTACGTAATCATGTTTTTTCTTAATCTCTAATAGCTCCTCAGTGATAAATTCCGCATCTGCATGACGTAGCCTTCCATATTCTTTGCTGTTAGCGAGAAACTTGTCGTTGGAACAGTACGAACAGCTATGGGGACAGCCCAGTGCCCACACAGTAGTATATGACGAGCCTGCCCTAGATATGTAGATATCTTTTGTCATAAACCTGATAGAATCGTGGGTTACGTACTTTATATCGAACCCAAAGTCCTGGAACGGCATCTGACCAAGTTCCTCATTCGTCATAAGTGACATGAGCTCGTTCCTTTGCACCTTTCCGTTTTTTCGAACCCAAAATCCTTTCGAATTTGAGAAATCCTCTCTTTTCCTTAGCTTTTTTAGAAGAGCCATGAAAGAGTTCTCACCCTCGCCGATGCAGACGGAATCAGAATATTTGATTGCATCCTCAGGCATCACGGTAGCATGTGGGCCTCCCCATACAATGAATGTTTCAGGATTCTTTTCTTTTACGAGACTGATAAGCTGTTTAGCCTGTTCGGCATAGAGACTAACACATGAAAGCCCTAAAACGTCCGACTCAGCCAACTCTTCCACCAACTTCTCGTTTATGTGTGTTTCTTCTTTCTCCGGTTGCCTTGAAACTATCCAGTTCTTAAGGAAACTTTCAGTCGATATGCCGCCAATATCGTAGATATACGTTGTCGTTTTCGGAAATTCCTTTTTAACCAGCGTGCTAATGCGCCTTAATCCCACGCAGGTTATGCCGTTTTCTAAAGCGACAAGCTTTATACAGAGTTCTCTCTCCATGTCCAATCACCTTTTAATTGCAATATGTAGTACCTCACCAATTCAATTATGAATATGACGACAGAGAGAGTTGAAGCTTAGCTTCGAAACTCTTAAATTTCAATGAAATCTTAGTTACCATAATTGACTTTGCCAAATACAAGCGCTTCTGTTTATATATACGCAAATGCCTTTGCTGATGCTACTAAAAGTAGGTACATGATGCTTCTACCAATGTTGCCCGGCATCTCGTTTCTTTTATCCAATATTCCCTATATCAAAATCATTTTAAGTTTTGTTTGGACTCATAACGATTTATGGTTTAATATTATCATTTTTCTTGACTTGTAGCAAGCTTTTTCAGCATATTTCGACTTAAAATGACCTGTATCCCACGTATTATTATGGATTTTCCGTCCAAATCCGTATCTTATTGATAAGTTAATGAAAATTAATTTGGGAATTTATATAAGTATATTATACTATGAGGGACAATAAAATAAATTAAGTTGTGCCTATTGG
>JBHPFF010000167.1:0-5667 GCA_042572165.1 Candidatus Latescibacterota bacterium
ATTTTTCGATCACCGACATTTTTTCAATCGATGGCTCCAAGCGTTCAACTAAGTCTAACGCATTTTTTACAGGATTTGGCAAAAACAAGCGTATTGCCCTATTTGATACATTGGTGGCAAACCATACAGTACCCGAACTTGTTGCCATACTAGCTCATGAGATCGGACACTATAAAAAGGGGCATATTGAAGCTGCGGCAGGACTCGTGCCACGATACGGAAGACCATTAATTTGTTGTGGTTGGTTTCTTTCTTATTCTGTCCGGAACCATTCATCGCCGCAGCGATAACATCGAACATACCTCGTGTATACGTTGCCTGGACTCCTATATCGCGGAATGCAGGTGAGAAGCTTGATTTAACATACGGCCGATTGATGAAAGCGATTTTGGTTGCAGGAGTGAGGTTATCGGTGCTGAACGGCGTTTTGAACTTGCCGAACTTTATTGCAACCGAAGGAATCACTTTGTGAACGATAAATTGCATCGAGTAGAATATCATCCCTGACCATATCGACCTGGATACCGTAATTTGTCCATGACAGCAACTTTCCGGTGAATTTGAGACGGGCGTTCCCGACTTTAAAATTGCTTTTATCATCTGTATCGCTGGGCGTATATGAAAATGAAGGCTTGATGTAGCCGTTCACTTTCACCGGCTGATTATCGGTATTTCACTGTTTATCAAGCATATACGTAGTAATATTTATCGATCAACATGCAGAAATACTTGCAAAAAGAACTTGGAAGAGGTAATTTCGTTTATTAACGGGATTATAGTGAACTTTTACTAATTATAAATTTATTTTGGGGAATATCGGTTAACATCAAATAGGAGGGTGCAGTATAATAATTAAAAGAAAAGAAAAGAAGTATTGGAAATTTAACAGTAAAACAACCCGCCTTTTCCAGAAATATGCACCGGCTATCCTAACAGCTCTCATCTATACAGTCGTAATGCTAGTGCTATCTCTCAAATATCACAAAATCGGTGGTTATGAGGTCGAAACGGACTTTTATGCTGATTATATCTTTAACACGAAGAAAATTCTCGACGGAGATTTTTCCATCGACAATTTCGGTTTCAAGGGACCACTCTACTATTTACTTCTGGCCGCATTCAAACTTGTATTCGGAGAATTTTTCCGAGCGGGCCTTGTACTCAATGTTCTTTCAGCCGGTGGAGTCGTTTTTTTCATACACCTGACTGTCCGTGCTCTTTTCGGCCAAAGGACTGCTGTTCTCGCCACACTGTTTTCCATATCATCATTCGCTTTCCTTCACTACACTTACAGTGTCGGAAGCGATATGCCGGCATGTTTTTTTTCCTTTGTATCGATGTATTGCCTACTCGGAACAAAACCAACGCGCACGTCCGTCGTCCTATCAGGTGTTTTCGCCGGACTGGCATATCTGACCCGATGCAATTACATTTTTATGGTTCCCGCCTCTATCATCAGCATTTTTGTGATGGAACGTCGTAATGGTCTCGCAAAAAAAGGATTTATTGCTTCCTGTGCTTTCGCTGCATCATATTGTTTCACACTTATTCCATGGCTGATACCATACTGGATAGTCAAAAGAAAGGTATTCCCTTCAGAGGGATTATTCGTTGTGAAGATGCAAATGGAAACACATATTTTCAATCCATCCGGTGGATCCACATCGATCATGGATATTATAACCGGCGATCCCTTCGGATTTCTTAACGCTCTTGTGTTAAATGTAAAAGAATATTTGATACTGGACTTCACTGAACTTTTACATCCCGTTTCGGGCGGACTGGTCGCAATTGGAATCGTTGTCTGGATCGTGCTGGCGATTACCGGAAGGATGAAACATAGCATGAAAAAATTGTCTTTCTTCTTGTTCCCGCTTTTTCATTTCGGTTTACTCACACTGATCCACTATAACATTAGATTCTCTTTTTTCAGATTGCCTTTTTATTCAAGCCTTATTTTCGTTCCTGTTATTCATTTTTCATCAATATTAAAACGCACTATGCCGCGTATACTGTTTTCATGTTTATTTGCAGGGACACTCCTAAAATTCGCCGTCGGATACCGGAACGTCGTTTCATACCATGAAGAAAGAACCGATCCCATCGAAATCTTTCAGGCTGCGGAAATCATCAACGGTTATGATCTGGACGCCACCTGTGGCATTATGACTCGGCGACCTCATCTCAGCTACTATACAAATCTGAAAAATGTCATGCTTCCTAGTAATGTACGGAATTTCAAAGAGCTTAACGAATTCATCCGAATAGAAAATGTCAAATTTTTCTGGATCGACACTTTCGTCATTTCGATCTGTCCATCTTTCGAGTTCATGATAAGAGACGTTCGCGAATATCCAGGTTACTCGCCTGTCTTTACCTGTCCCTTCGGTGTTCTATATCGTATCGATCTGGATTAGCAGCCATAATTCCTACGGATGAAAAAACGGACTGTAATAATTACCAGCCACTTTCATATCATTTATTTACAGTGTATGTATCCCGTCAAAGCAATTTGGACACTTTTCCCCCTCGAGTTAAGAGATAGTCTGATTCTGGATGTGGGTGCCTGATTACCGTAGTGTATGTAGCGGGAATCGAACCCGCGTCCTATACGCATACTGTTCTGCGCAAACACCCTTCTGAAGCACGAAATACAGCCCCAGAATCCACGATCTACGTTGCGGGAACACCTATTATCACGCATAGCAGGTAAATAGGACAAAACAAGGCCGTATTCAGTAATCCAACCCCCATATAGCTAAATTAGCCACTTAGCACATAACGCCATTGCTCCTAAGCATCAAGCTACCCCTGTCAACCTCTGGGGACACGGGAATGCTTATGTAGGTGGGGCGGATTTGATATCAAGTGAGGCGTACAGAGAATTGAAATTTTGTTTTTAGACCGTGCTAATGGAAAAACCAGTTAATGTCACAATAGATGAATTTTTTCGGGAGTGGATTGTGGGGCAGTCAGGCACAGCAGATATGTCACGTTTCAAATGGCAGAAGTTACTTTAGACAAAAGGCTGTTTGCCGAGATATTGTTTCTGATCAAACGATTGCGTTGCTATTCTGTTTAACTACGCTACTGTTTGAGTTAATTCAATGGATACGTGTCTCTAAAATGTGATGTTTCGCTGTTTATCAAGCATGTACGTAGCAAAATTTATCGATCAGCATGCAGTAAATACTTGGAAAAGAACTTGGAAGAGGTAGTATTCGTTTATCAATAAGATTGTTGAGAATTTTAACTACTCATAATTTTGATATGGGGAATATCAGTTAAAAGCAGTTGCATCTCACTGCAAATAAAGTTTAATTTAGCTAATAGTTTCTAAAAGGTTCTAACGATATACAATCCGTATTTGGGGTGGGAGATATCAATTTAATCCAATGACTACTTAAGGAGGATTCGATGAAAATAATGGTAGCTTTATTGTTTTGTATTATTGCTTTTACGCCCCTTGTTGATGGGCAAAAACCATGGTATGTAACAACTCAGCCAGGAGAGGAAGTGGATTGGTACAACCTGGATCCGAAACCCCTTGATCTTACAAAAGAGCCGAACGCAGATCTTTTCATGCGTCATTATAGCGAATCAGAAATGATAATAACGAATGGTTGTCTTAAGGAGTGGCAGATAATATTTCCTCTTAAAGGTAATGACCCAGAATTTCCTGAGGAAAAAGGGCATGTTGCCACAGCGATACTGAATCTTAACTACGCGATTCTGGGCGCCGGACTAACAACAGACGCTGAGAAGCTTCAGGGCAAGCAGAAGATTTATTATGTTGCCGATGGGGAAGGAGAAATAGTTTGTGGAAATAAGATGGAGGTGATTGAGACAGATGCATTGATTCTTCTTCCTGAAAAACAGACTTATACAATAAAAAACACGGCAGGCCGCCCGCTTGCGATGTATGTTATTACCGAGCCTGTGCCTGAAGATTTCAAACCAAGCAAGGACATGAAGATAATTCATGTAAATGAATCTCCGATTAACGGCACAAAGGGTCATTGGAGCCATTGCACTTCGGGATCATTTGGCAGGAGAGACGGCCTGGCAACTCTTACAGGAATGTGCCCTGTATGGTATATGCCAATGACGATTGGGCAGCCCCATAGTCATAATCCGGGAATTGAAGAGATATGGTTTGTTGTTGATGGCGACTATCATCTTCTACTTGGGAAGCAGTTTTACAATCCAAAGCCCGGAACAGCGTACAAAGTACCTCCTACCGGTTACACCCCACACTCAAATATGAACCTTGGAGAAAAACCCGTTAAAACATTCTGGATGATGTATCAGCGTCAAACCACCGATGAGCAGGCAAAATATGGAATACTTACTCCGAGACCGTTAAACCTTGAGGTTGACGCTGATATTGATAAGTATATTTCCTCATACAAGGAGCACCCTCCTTACATAAGGCACAAGTCTCTCCTTGAACGGGATATGCTTACAAAGAACAATGGTGAGTTCGCAAAGCCGATTCTCAGGGGCGGATGTCTCAATTATATTGACCGTTTCACTCATGCCACGCTGATGGCATACCACAAAACAGAGCCTATAACACTTGAAAACACGCAGGAAGTTTTCTATGTGATTTCCGGTAACGGAAAAATTTCAACTAAGGAAGAATCATACGATCTTTATCCGGGTGTTAGCGCATTTGTACCTTTGGGACTTGAATTTACAATCGAAAACACCGGCAGTGAAGCGCTTGAGATGTATCTTATTTCCGAAAAGGTAAAAGAAGGTTTCAAACCCAGAAATACACTTCTGGTAAAGGACGAGAAAAAAACGGGCGCCTCACACTATGGTCACTGGACTTATGAGAGTTCCATACTTGTTGACATGTCAGACGGGCTTTCTCAACTCTACTTTGTTAATTCAGTCGTGCTTCCACCGAATACATTCGCTCAGCCTCATTCGCATAATTCAAAGACAGAGGAGGTTTGGGCAACTGTAGATTCCGACCTCACATTCATGCTTGGCAAACAGCCGAGAAAGATCGATCCGGGATACTCTTACATGGTGCCTCCTGATGGTAAAACTTTTCATTCGAATATAAATTTATCGAATAAGCCAGTGCGCCTTTTCTACTTTGGACTTTTCGATGGAGAAAAATAAGAGGGGTTTGTTACTCTACAGCGCGATTTTTACTATTTGTATGGATACGTGTCCCTAAAATGTGATATTTCTCTGTTTATCAAGCATATACGTAGTAAAATTGAACAATCAGTATGCAGAAAATACTTACAAAAGAACTTGGGTAAGTTAATATTCATTTATTAATAAGATTGTAGAGAATTTTGACTACTCATGAATTTGATATGAGGAATGTCGGTATAGACATAAAAAATAATGTTAATTTAGATGAAAAGACCATATTTTAGTGAAAAACACTTGTTTAAAATTGATGAAAATGCTATTATTCTTAATACGTTGAGACAAAATATTATCATCAATGAATTTAATATAAAATATTACTTAATATCGGATACAAAGTTAGCATATGGTAATCACGTTTTATTCTATGATGAGGAAAAACTTATTTTTTTCCTTTTTCACTCAACTCTCAGTTGTACTCATTTTCACCTGTCTTTACTGCGCTTCTTCCTCCGCTGCCGTAATTGTGTCAAATGTCAGGCACTACAAGAC
>JBHPFF010000168.1:0-5640 GCA_042572165.1 Candidatus Latescibacterota bacterium
GGACCGGATCAGGACAAAGATTTAGACGATTCCGCAACAATCTCGTTCTATATCGCTTACGATACGGATTTCAACGGTACAGCGGATTACGGATCAACTCAGGCGCAGGATATTATTGATGACTCTGCAACTACGAATGCCGATCCTGATGGCGTACATCTGATTTATTCGGGCCTCCTTGAGGATCCTGAAGGGAAATCGGATTCATACTATGCCTGGGATCTCAAGGCGGATTATGCGGCATCAGGCTGGTACCCGTACGACCAGGCATTTACTCAGGATGATGGTGCTGGTGCACCTGAGGAACAAGAATTCTACCACATCTATGCGATCATAGATGAGAACAAGACCGGCGGCACGAAACGTGTTGTTGGTCTCGGTCTTAATATTGACGATGTTTTAACTATCGGCAACGATCTTAACGACATCGATTTTGAGACAAGTTCGAGCTATTCCTCGAGTTATGCTCAGATAATTGATCCTCCGATAAAAAATGATGTTGTGGATGAGGCCGAAACATACCGTATCAACCTCAATGTCTTCGACTTTAACAGCGGCGGAACTGACAGTGACGTCGGTCTCTTCCTGGTCAAAGCCGATGCTTCAATTGACGGTGTAGTTGCTCCTATGACCACGATAATCGGTGATAATGCCGCCGCTAACGGATTATTAGGTCTGGTTCACATCGATTGTGACATCGGCGTCGTAATCAATATCGGTGCCGAGATCAAAGTCGGCAAGTGAATCGATTTTCATTCCAGGCGAATGCTTGATTTCAACATAATCAGTAGAAGCTGGAGTACTGCCTTTTGAAACCAATACACTCTGGTGTTTCCCGTCGTTGGCAACAACATAGATATAGTAAACGTCAGCATCGATATACGGTGCATATGCATCGTCTTCTATATCCAATCTCCACTTCAGGTAGCCGCTCTCATCCTCATCAGCCTCAGAGAGCGTATCTGCAAGCAGTGTCGCCGTTCCCAGGCTTGATACAAGCAGATCCGGGGATGATCCGGTAGTTTCGACATTGGTAGTATCTAATGACGAGCTAGTATCATAATATATCAGAATCTGAGCATCGTCATCAAAGTCATCCACATTGATATAGAGATCGAGGTACGTACGCTGGACATCAACGGTTGTACCAAGATAATCATAGTATGTACCGGTATCGAGTACGACATCTCCGTCATCACCTGCACCTTCAAATCCATTTTGTGCATCCCTGTCCCAGGCAACAAGCTGAACCTCAGGATAATGCAATACTTCCACCATTTCAGACCGTGCAAGCGGGTAATCACCGGTTACCGCTGAGGTCAGGTAGAAGCAATATACCCCCTCGGGAAGCTTGGATACATCGAGACCGCCGGTAACCGCGGTGCCTTCATGGTAGAACGGTTCATCAGTACCCGAAAACCAGACGGGAAGAGCACCTTCTCTGGTAGGCATCAAAAGTGTTGAATCTTCAGAAGCCCACATATAATAGAAAGTTTCGTCACCGTCTTCGGTGCCGTCCAGATTCAGATTCGGAAGTTGTGCTCCCGCTCCCTCGGTAACTATGTCTTCAGCTGCAACATAAGTACCTTTCTATCTCTAAAACAAGGTCAGCCAAACTGCTGCTGAACAATCCACCTGCTTCAGGCCAAACTTCACCATACAGAGATGTTACGTCATCATTGCCGGTCATGGTAGCCAGAAACGAATAAAGGGTGAAATTCTGAATACCCTCATCATAATAGGTAATTTCCGGGCCTTCTCCAGTATCAATATCATCTGCCGAAATTGTTGAAAAGTCGATCAGATATTCTTTAATACCACCTGCGGGAGTTTCATCAGTTGTAACGGGAAACATAATATAATATATGTCCCCTACTTCCCCAGCCGGAGCGCCACCAGTTATTGTTAACCGTAATACCCTAGGTCCAACAACATTATAACTTGTAACCGCAAAGGCTGTTATATCGCCTGCGTTGTCATCAACATTGTCATAGAGAACCGACACTTCTTCAATAAAGTTGGTATTATCATCAATATCTGCTATGTACATACCGATTGGCAGCGTTATATCGACTGTCGTGCCAGATGTATGAGGATTACCCGTAACAACCTTAAGCATTTGCCAGAAATGACTATCGTTAGCGTCATCATCACCGGCGTTGACCCACGCTCCCTTAGGAACATCGGTAGGCGTTACGGTAAGAGTTGCTTGCCCAAACACCTGACCTGAGCCGAAAACAAGGAGTAAGATCATTAAAATAAAAATTTTCGATCTCATCATTTTTACTCCAAAAAGATTTATTATGATTCATAACTGAAAGTTCATCAGAACTTATTAGGAGCAAATAATATGCCAATTGTTTGAAGTGATTTTCACTCCCAATCCAGGCAATATAGGGCTGTACTGATTAAAATATGCCTCATTCAACACCTGATTAAAGTAAAATTTTCCCCCGGACAAGAAAATAATTCCCTGTCGTTTTTACTTACAAAAAAGAAAGGCTCGTAGAAATACGAGCCCTTCTCTTTATACTTTATACTGTCAGTCTATTTCAAGAGAAGCATTCTCTTGGTTGAATGGTAATTACCAGCCTGGATTGTGTAGAAATAAACACCGGCTGAAACCGCATTACCGTTCATGTTAGTAGCATCCCACATGATCGAGTAGTTTCCGGCAGCATACTCACCCGCAGCGAGCGTTCTTATATGACGACCCAAAATATCGAATACCTTGAGCGACATGCTGCTGTTTTCGGGTAAGGAGAAATTGATTAAAGTGGTCGGGTTGAACGGATTCGGGAAATTCTGGTTCATCTCAAAGACAACGGGCGCATCATTTAGACTTAAGCCCGTGCTATTATCCACAACCACATTTTCTTTCATAAAGTCGCTATTCACAATCAGTGCCTTCGTGATACCCAGCATTTCGGCTGAGAACATTCCGTCACGTTTCGCAGTGAAGTCGACTTCCGCCAGAATTCCATCGCCAGTATACGAAGCCTGACCATACACAGCATTGACCAATCCTACAGTATTCTCTCCCATAGTTGGGAAGAAATAGGATTCGTTTTCAAGAAAATCGCCCTTATTGATACCTGCAAACGTGAGAGCTTCCGTATCGTAGTCCATTGCTATGGAATATCCCTTCACGTTGGCGGCATTGCGCACGATAACCTGTATACTGTAGGTATTGCCAGCTTTCAGTTCACTCGGGACACCCATAAACTCGACAAGCGCATCGAAATTGGATGCAGCGGGAAGAACTGCTGATTTCTGGTAGACAGGCGGAGCACCATCTTCGGAGATATTTGCCGTAGCCATCGTCAGGTCTTCTGCCTCAACAACACCATCCCCGTTGATATCAGCCCACTGGTAGTTATACAATCCTCCAGTACTCGGGTCAACATCTGTATCCCACTTGGTACTGTCAGAAGTGGACAGATACGCATCGGCTATTCTGTCAACGTCTGTTTGATCAATCGTATTGTTGGGATAGGCATTACCCGATCCATCGGTATATCCGACACAATCTCCTCCAAGAAGTGTGCCAAAGCTCACGAACAGTGTGTCAAGTCCGGGAACAATATCAATTTCTTGAAGTTTAGACAGATATTTGTCAAACATAACCGCGAGATCCCAGTCACCTGTAGGCATCTTGAATAACGAGAACTTGCCGTCACTGTCAAGCGTGTACTGAATACCATCAGTATCCGAATCCGCATCATTCTCGCTCAGCAAAGTGGCATCAGTGGAAGAAACGTAAGAATCACGTTCTCTCAGCTCGAATGTCACTTGGTAAGCAGAGGTATCACGGCCTTCTAATACGACGATACCTTCAACAATACCTCTCGGCTGGACCGAAACAGTATTGTTTACCGTTCCGAAGGAAAGATCATTTCCAGCTTTCTTGAACTGGGTTACCCATCCGGATGCCGGTTCATTCACGAAATAAATGGAAGTTGTCGCTTCCTCGGCATTACTCGTTCCCTTGCAGACAACCTGGAACGAGAGAGCCGTGGATCCAAGGTCATCGTCTGTGGTAGGATCAATTGCGCTACCACTGTTGAATAAGGTCCCGTGGAGTATCCATCTTCCGTTATCGGCATCGTCTTCTACCGGCTGGTTTGCAATCAGGTCGGTTCCTGCATTGATACCTGAAGATGCAAGCGTGAACGGGGCATTTGACGAAACAATATCGAAGTAATCTTTCTCCACCGCGATATATACATCGATAAAATCTACATCGGAGCCTTCGTCGGCTATAGCAACATTCACAGTAGTCGTATCACCAACCGTCGTTACAATATTCGACGGTGTTAAAAGCAGGTTCTTCTGCGGAGCAACCGTATCAACATTTACGAAAGTGATTGTTCCGGGCGAACGGTAGAGAGGTATGATACCGCCGAGGAAATCAGCCTTGGCTGCAACTGCAGTTTCAACTTCATTATCAATAGTTGTCTTATCACCTGCAACTGTTGCTGGATCGTATAGTCTACCACCATGTATAGTATTGAAAGCTGCGTCCTGTTCAAAGTTTATTCCAGAATACAATATTGTAAGCTGGCCATCAGGAGCACCATCCTGAGTGATAGCAGTTACAATTCCAGAAGCTCCGTTCTCAGCAACTACCCACTCGCCAACACCATTACTAGTAGAGAAAGCATCTCCATCAGAGTCTTTAATATTAGCGAGTGTAACCACTTGTACTTCAACCGAATTATAACTACCGTCATCAACACCGATATAGACGTAGTATTCTGTATCGCCGGCAACATCAGTATTACTTCCATTAAGATCATCGGTATACCTGGTTTCGCCCAAAGCATCACCATTATCTGTAGGAAGATGTAATGTCAGGTCATAATAAGTGTCATTCTGGGCACTTAACCATATAGAACCAGCAGCAGGATCACCATCATCATCGGTGATACAGATCACCTCACCGTTGGCCAGACCGTATAATCCGTTAGCCGCAGTAGCATCACCGATTATTGTGGTCATAGGGGCAACTACACCGTCAATTGAAGCATCGGCTTTAACCAGGAAGAGTCCAACGTCGCTGTCAGTTCCGCCACTGTTAAAGTCGAAGACGTTGAAGTTGATACGGTATGTTTCGGCCTCATCCACAACATCATTTTTTATCGGAGGATCAATTATCTGAGCATAACTCGATGAATAGCTCGAACTTGTCTCGAAATCGATGTCGTCGAGATCAGAGACAGCGGCAGTTAAAACATGGTCAATACCGAGACCGGCACCGAGACCAACAACACGTTTCGTACCGCCGGTCTTGTTCTCATCTATGATCGCATAGATGTGATAAGAGTTTTTCCTCACAGCAGCGATTTCACTCTGTTCAAATGCCTGGTCGTAAGGGTACCAGCCTGATGCCGCATTATCCGCCTTGATATCCCAGGCATAGTATGAATCCGATTTCCCTTCAGGATCCTCCAGGAGGCCCGAATAAATCAGGTGCACGCCATCAGGATCGGCATTCGTAGTTGCAGAGGCATCAATAATAGCCTGCGCCTCAAGTGATCCATAATCCGCCAAACCATCTGTAGGTTGAGCACCTGAATCATAATCGATATAGAACGAGATTGTTGCGGAATCGTCTAAATCTTTGTCCTGATCCGGTCC
>JBHPFF010000169.1:0-5587 GCA_042572165.1 Candidatus Latescibacterota bacterium
TATAACGTATTATACAGCTTTCTGATTGCGCCGTTAGTTCTACTGTCTGTTGAACATTAAAAAAGCCGCCGTCTGGTGAGATGACCACATCGTCAGCAAACGTTTCAAATCCTTGTGTGGAGTTGCTTTCTCCCGGGGTGAGTTGTTCGAAAAATACCCATTCTGCTCCACCGTCAGGATTTCTTCCACGAGAAATATTCTTAGGAATATATCCGGTATCTACCTGGTCACATACATTTCCGGCAGCATCAGTTAATGTTATCGTCTCTCCTGTCGCACTGATCCTGAAATTGGTATGAAGATTTGAATCATCTATCCGGTCTTTTCCGGAGGTAAAGATCAGCTTGTGCTCACCAGGGAAAATGAAACAATTCGGGAATATCCATTTATACGGATTGTCTGGTCTATCCGATAACCCATATCCTGATAAATCAATAGATGAAACTCCGGGATTGTACAACTCAATCCAGTCGGAATAGTCGCCGTACTCGTCCTCAATGGTTGATGCACTTGATGACATGATTTCGTTGATGAGGGGTGTGGGTTGTTCAGCGTAACCGGGAGTAATGATTATCAACAGTATAAAAATAGTTTTAGTAAGAGTAAGCGAGATTTTACCCATAGTTATCATTTCATATGCCTCTTGATTTATGAAGGTAATTATCTACTTAATCAATAACATCTGCCTTGTTTCCCTGAACTTTCCAGCGGTAATGGTATAAAAATAGACTCCCGCAGCAATGTCCTCAGCCTTGAATATTACACTGTGATGTCCCTGTAACAGGTATTCGTCCAAAAGCGTCTCTACACTCTGTCCGAGAATCGAATAAATTTCAATAGTAACACTTGAAGATGATGGGATAGAAAAGGGGATAGTTGTGGTCGGGTTGAAAGGATTAGGATAGTTCTGCCCCAGCGAAAAGACAGCGGGAATGTCTGAGCCTATGTTATCAACTCCCACAATAAACACATCATTAATCTTCCCGGGAGTACCGTAGGAATAAGAAACAGTCCAGCTTTTTACAAGAGAATTATCAAGCCCCGGGTTGATTAATGCAAGTGTAGCTCCGGTTCCATCCGGCTCTCCAGGCCATGGGATTTTATTGTCATAGGTGAGAGAATCAACAAGCGCGTTATGAGCATTAAAAAGCCTGAGTGACTCTCTTCCGTTTCCCAGTCCGAAACCAATATCACCAACATAATTTATCATATCAGGAAAATGTCCGGCAAACGCTGATGAATCTCTACACAGAACGAAAAATCCATCCGGCTCGATAACAGTGTCGGAATGAATAGCGAACGAATGGGTATCGTCCTCGTCCTTGAATACCCAACCTGAAAGGTCGACAGGAAATTCATAAGAATTATAGAGTTCAACCCAATCACCCGGATTGAAATCATTTGAGGAATTGTAGTTGATTTCATTTATCACGATAGCTCCGGTGTCTTTTTCAAAATTTGCGGTAATCGATAGGTCTCCGGTCAAAACAACAGAAACGGATACCGAATCTGAAGGTGTTATTCCTGTCCAGCCGGTAAAACGGTACCCGGGTTCAGGCAGAGCTGTAATCTTTATGGGGACGTCTGTAAAATATGTTCCCTCCCAAGGATAACCGTTAATTGTTATGGAATTTATTTTTACTTTACCAGCAGAGGAGTTTGAAACATTAATTTCAACTAGTGCCGTACCAATCCCGAATTTCTGGTAGACATGAGTACGGCATATATTTGTTCTTTTTTCAGCGAAGTATTCCATAACAGCCACATTATCGTGCCAGTTGCTCATCGTACCGATAACACCCTCCCACCTTTCCAAGTGATGCGGCATTTCCGGCTCGATCACCGCTTTCATGTCCCGTATTCTCTGAATAACGAAATCCGGGCTGAAACAGGTATTCAGACAATCCGCATAACGATTTATGAAATCATATTTAAACTGTTCGTTAGCCAGCAGGTGGTTAAAAGGGAATTTTGCATCGCGGGGAGTCCAGGTCTCTTTTGGTTTACGGTCAAATGTGAGCGTATTATGATTATATGCAACTGGTGTAATCAATGTTTTACCGTCTTTATTCTTCACGGGTCCGGCATAGCCGAAATCGGTATCAATGAGCATCCATCTTAATTTGCTGCCCGGTACTTTCTCCCGCCAGTATTTCATATTGTGACCGGGACCATCGGTATTTGCAAAATAGATTTGAGCTGCCATTATGTCGATAAAGCTTTCTATCTGCATTTGAGTTTTTACATACTTATAATGATCAGGATCTCCCATATTATTATTCAGTATATAATCTCTCAATGCATAATAATGTTCGTTATCCCCTTCAATTACGACACCGTTTCCAAAATTCCACAGGTCCTGCAAAAGATCGATATTGTCAGGATCGACACCGTGATGTGAAGCAATATAGTCTTCATTCATCTTTTCACGGATATTTTGAATTCCCCAATACTCCCCGTTGATGTATACGACAGCCGGACGGTATGCCTGGATATCCATATCCCTGTCTTTGACAAGGCTTTGCATCATTGCATCCCGAAAAAGATTACCAAACCAGTCCTCCCCGGAAATACGCAGTACAAAGGATTTGAATTCGGTGATTGGCAGATCGGGAAAAATCTGATACTTTATTTCATCGTAACCGTATCTTGAACGGGCAAATATAGCCAGGCTTTTTTGAGCGTATGGTCTTGTAAGTTTGCCCGCTATTTTTACACCGCCGTCAATGCTGAACCCGTGAGTACCGTCCGGTTCGTAAAACTCCACATGTACCGGGCGTTCCCAGTCTTTCCAGTAATTAGCAGTATATTTATCACCGGAATCGAAATTACTTCCCGCTACGTAAATTCCCTTTTCTTCATCCCAGAGATTGAATGGATCGGTTGACAGGGAAATAACCGGCAGGGTAAAATCAGGATAAATGAAATATGTATGAGTCGTAATATTACCGGGTAATAATCCCGTCTCAAATACCCGTGCTCTCAGTACCTTCGTTTCATTTATCGATATTGGTGAAGAGTATATTTCAGAACTTTCTATGGGATCACTGCCGTCGAGAGTATAACGTAGTACAGAAGCCGGAGAATCTGATGATAATTCTACCGATACATCGTTATCATAAAATCCACCGGGAATAGAAACCTGAACGGTATATGCAAATCCCCGGTATCCGGGAGTATTATTGCTCTCACCCGGGGTGGGTTGTTCGAAAAATATCCATTCTGCTCCTCCGTCAGGATTTCTTCCACGAGAAATATTCATTGGAATATATCCGGTATCTACCTGGTCACATACGTTTCCGGCAGTATCAGTTAATGTTATCGTCTCTCCTGTCGCACTGATCTTGAAATTGGTATGAAAGTAAGTGTAAGAGATTAGTATGCCAGGTACTCCACGTGGATTTACGGGGGGAGTAGTCATCGCAAAAGTCAAAAAAGGAATAGCTGACATATCTATATTATAAATACTTAAATTGTGAACCTGAATCGCAAGCACATTTTCCCCGGGGACAAGAAGAGATTGGATATTCTCAATCTGATATTCTTCAGGATTGCCGCCTTGGTACATGAGAGCCTCTCTTGCTCCCGCAGCTACCTGATCAAATGCAGGGGAAATGCCCGGAAGTCCGATGTTGGCACGCGCAATTTCCCTGCCGTTTATATAGGCAACAAATGCATCATCATAATCTATATGTAAAAAACATTCCGTAATATTTGTTATGTCATCAACACCAAACGATTTTCTGAGATAAAGTGAAACTGTTCTCGGAATAATCGTTGCATCGTCATCGTTGTAATAACCGAAACCGCTGGGACCGGACAACCATGCGGAATCATCAAACTCTAAAGTATTCCACTGAGATGGAGGCTCGGAAACCCCGATAAAATAATTCCATACATCTCCATGAGTTATTATAGTTTCCATACTTCTATTTACAGATTTGATATCTTTGCCGGATGCAAAAATCAGGAAATGCTCTTTGGAATTGAGAATATAATCCGGCATTATACATTTAAACAGATTGGAAGGATTGTCAGACAATCCATACCCTGAAAGGTCTATCGGGGACTCACCGGGATTGTACAACTCAATCCAGTCAGGATAGTCGCCGTCCTCATCTTCAAGAGGGGATATTGACGGAAAAGCAATGCGTCTCACACGGTCGATTTCAGCGTCTTTCGGAGAATATGAGGACAGTATTTCATTAATTAATGGTACTGTTTGTTCTTCGGTGACACCTGAAACTCCATGTAATCTAAAAACAACTAAACATATACAGATAATTAACCCTATTTTTTTCAACTTAATCAAAATTGTATACCCTTTGAATATTCTGGTATTGGGATGATGAAACTGAAATATAATCTTAAGTATTTTGAGATATTTTTATTAAAGTAAGCCAAAAATCATAAACAAGTGGTTAATCACATTTTCGCATACCTGAGATAATGATATGGATTTATTAATATTCTACACATTCCTGAACTCATCCAGGTAGCGTTAAAAGAAAATATACATCCTTTATATGAATATTACCCGTAAATCTTAATCCCGTTTTTTGCCGCTACTTTTTCGATATACGTCCTGGCTTCGGAGTATTCCTCCGGTTCGATGTGCTCCGATTCGAGGGCACGCGGCCATTTTAGGCGGCTCATCCGCACGAGATAGGTCTCGAAATCCAGCACACCTTTTCCGGGACATACCTCCTGCACATGGACAGTCTGCCTGTCAGGCCAGATATATGTATCCTTGGCGTGGCAGCCGAGGATGCTTTCCCCGAGAAGGTCGAAACACTCGTTGATAAGCTCAGTGGTATGGTAGTAATTCGAGAGTGATATCATATTGACCGGATCGAGGTTGACCGCGCAGCGCGTGTCTCCTACATCGTCCATGAGGCGACGGTGGGCTTGGGGGCTGTCAACATTTGTGGTTACCTGGGCTTCAATGCCCAGAGCAGCTTTCATGCCCGATGTATCCCGAAGCACCTGCCTGATACTTGCAACGAGAAGTTTCCAGGTATTCAATGTCCAGTTTTCCGGGTGGACATTAAAGAAATTCACCGGGTCACAGCTTCCCGAGATGGTTCCCACCATGGGGCAGTTTACGCTTTCAGCGACCTCAATGCAGTGAGCAAGCCTTTTAAGGTTTATCTGACGCCTCGCAGTTTCTGGATGAATCAAATTCGTGTAGCCGCCTACCTCGTAGACGACTACGTCATACTTTTTGCACGCCTTGATAACCTCCAAGCGTTCGGAATCAGTCAGGGAGTGCCAGGGTTCACCCATGTTGCCGCCCGGATGACGCGCCCCCTTGACAGCGGTGTAGCCAGCTTCTCGTTTGCGCTTGATCATTTCTTCCGGACTTTCTTTGCCATTACGCTTGATGTTGTCGGCTAAGCGAATTGGTGTCGAACCGGGTGTCAGATCACGAACAACGTTTTCTTCCGGACCAGGCGGCCAGGCATGGGCATTCTGTATTTTACCCCGCCCCATGATCAATCCCGCAGAAACAGCCGCCGTTTTCAATGCTTGACGTCTGGTTAATCGATGAGTCATAAGAAGCTTTTCCTGTTTAAAAAAGTAATTT
>JBHPFF010000170.1:0-5300 GCA_042572165.1 Candidatus Latescibacterota bacterium
TTGTAAAGGATTGATGATGAAATAACCATCCCGGTAGATTTACTTAAAAGAAAATCCTGTCAGGTTCCTCTCGAAGCCATCGGGATACTGAAAAAACGCCTGGGTGACGAAATTGCTGTTCTCGGAAAGGCGTTTGGCCCCTGGACACTGGGATATCATCTGTTTGGAGTTGAGGAGTTTCTGATTAACACACTGTTGAAACCCAATGCTGTAAAAAGGGCAATGGATGTTTTAAAAGAAGTTACCGTGGCGTTCGCTCTTGCCCAGGTAGATTCAGGTGCTGATGTTATATGTTTCCCTGACCATGCCACGAGGGATTTATGCTCTCCTGATAATTACCGGGACTTTCTCCTCGATATTCACCGTGAAATCAGCGAAAGGATAACGTGTCCAGTAATATTACATATTTGTGGAGATACATCGGACAGGATCGGCTATATCCGGGAGACAGGGATCGAGTGTTTTCATTACGATTCAAAAGTTTCTGCCCCGAAAGCACGACAACTGGCAGGTGAAAAACTCTCTCTGATGGGTGGCTCCAGCAACTTTGATGTCGTACTTTATGGCACGCATGAGATCATTGAGAAAGATGTTGAGGAAAAGCTTTCAAATAAAATTGACATTATCGGACCGGAATGTGCTGTACCCCTTAATGCACCTTATGAGAATATGAAAATTATGGCAGCCAAGGTAAAAAGTTACTGCCTCGATACTGACTCGTGACAAATCCTTGGTTAGTCATGTTCATGCTTGCGCAAAATTGATTTTGAATTATATTCATATGAAAATATTGTTAACCTCTTCAAAATAACACATAAGGAGTTCCATGATGTATATGACCCTGTTAAAGGATTCTCTTGTAATGACAGGCGCAATGCTTGCCGGATTGATTTTCTTGAACATGGTTTCGTGTTCGGAATCCCCCGAACAGCAAAAACTTTCACCGAAAAATTCCAATCAGGCGCTATTGGACGCTCTCGGTGAGCATACTCAAACGGTGATCCTCGAGGGTGCAGAAGGCCGGCAGATGATCATCATACCTGAGCTCAGTGCCCGCGTGCTCGGTGCGTCGATCTCCGGGGCGGAGGATGAAAACCTCATGTGGGTTGATTCCACAATAATGGATGGAAGCTACTGGGATAAGAAACCCTATTTCTGGAATGCCGGCGGTCTCAGGACATGGATTGCTCCCGAGGATCTGTTCTTTGTTGATGCCGACAAAAATCCGGACAGTTGGTTCGTTCCCGAATCACTCGACCCGGCACCTTTCAGGATTGTCGAACAGAGCGAAAAGGAAGCCACTTTCGAGGCTGATATCGATCTTGTGGCAAATATCGGCAAAGTTTACAGGATTACCCTCAAGCGCCGTATTGCGCTTCTTAGTGATCCTCCGCAGGAACTCGGGTCACTCCAATCCGGAATCGAGTATGTGGGAATCGAAAAGGAACATTCTTTTACCAATCGCTCAGACGATGTTATCGGAGTGGATCTTCCCTATGTCTGTCTCTGGAGCCTTCTTCAGATAAATCCGTCAGGGACGACGCTTGTACCCCTGAAGGAAGGATACGATCCGCAGAAAGCCTACCGTGAATATTTCAATCCCCTCGGTGACAGGCTCGCTATTTCCGGTAATATTATTTCAATCAAGATTGACGGCATATACCGGTTGAAGATCGGTGTCCGTCCCGAAGCTGCAGGTAAAGGGATAGCTTTCCTGAGGGATGATGGAAATAAACGGGGGGTGCTGTTTGTTAAGATGTTCCCGGTAGACTCAGAAGGAATCTATGTCGACAAACCCTGGGGGACTGAGAGCGATTACGGTGATGTAATCGAGCTGTACAATGATGACGGTAACATGGGTGGTTTTGCCGAGATCGAATGCCATGGCCCCGCAAAGAAACTTACGAAGGGGGAAACGCAATCTCACAGTCTCAAGCTCCACGTTTTCAGGGGATCAATACCTGATCTTAAAACTATTGCATCGACCCTGCTTGAAACCGATCTTTCAAAGGCAAAGTTTTTTTAGGCGGAGCGGAAAAAGTATTCAGGACATACACCGATTAAAAAACGTTAAAACTTGTTAAATTTCTGAAACTAGGATCGGGAATGATTTCCCGATTTTTCATGGAGTTCAACACATAAAATATTAAGATATTATCATTTCTGATATATTTTTTGTGAAGAGGGTTTCAAAATGTTATAATGTATAGTACTAATTGATCAAACTTCATTTAAAAATTATTAATCCATTTAGGAAACAGAATGAACATACTATACAGCTTTCGAGAGAAAATGAGATTGGCTCATACCGGAAAAGCTGATAAATCTAAACTCGGTACATTCGGGGGAGTTTTTACACCTGATGTTCTGACAATTCTTGGCGTAATAATGTACCTACGTCTCGGGTGGGTTGTTGGAAATGCAGGTTTTCTCGGAGCCGTTATTATTATTCTCATGGCAAAATCGGTTACTTTATGCACCGGTCTTTCCATGGCTTCCATTACAACTAACATCAAGATCGGAGCCGGCGGAGCCTATTCAATTATCTCCAAATCTCTGGGACTCGAGGCTGGCGGGAGCGTCGGGATTCCGTTTTATATTTCTCAGACACTTTCGGCAGCTCTTTATATCCTCGGGTTCAGGGAAGGATGGCTTAGGATTTTTCCTCAACATTCACCTCTTATCGTATCTATTATCACTTGGATAAGTTTGCTTGTTATTTCATATATTAGCGTTCGATTTGCCATACGGATACAGTATATCGTTATGGTTATCATCGTATTATCAATACTGTCATTTGTGCTGACACCCTCTGTACCGACCCGCGATTTTGTCATTATCGGAAAATTTGAAAATGCTGATTTCTGGAAGGTGTTCGCTATTTTCTTCCCCGCTGTTACCGGTATCATGGCGGGAGCCAACATGTCCGGAGAATTGAAAGAACCTCGTAAGGCTATTCCGCTCGGCTCATTGAGTGCAATTGGAATTACTTTGGTTATTTATATCAGCATTGCCTATGTCGCAGCCAGATTTATTACTCCGGGTGAACTTCGATCGAATCAAATGTCCATGGTTGATCACGCTCGATGGGGACCGCTTGTGATAATGGGGATATTAGCTGCAACATTTTCATCGGCGCTGGGGAGCATGGTTGGAGCGCCTCGTGTTTTATATGCCCTTGCAGAGCATAAAATCGTTCCCTTCCACAAAATATTCTCAGCAAAATCTTCAAATAACGAGCCGAGAAATGCGATTATTTTTACCGGGATAGTAATAATAGTGTCAATTATTGTGGGCAACCTGAATGCGCTGGCAACGTTTATCACAATGTTCTTTCTCATTACCTACGGCACATTGAATCTTGTTGTTTTCATACAGCAAAGCATGAAGATAATCAGCTTTCGACCTACCTTTAAGGTGCCGCAGTTCGTCTCTCTGTTCGGGGCATTAAGCTGCATTATCATAATGTTTCTCATAAACCCGGTTTTCAGTGTCATAGCAATTATAACAATAATCGCTTTGTATATCTGGCTGGCGAGAAGAGGGCTCGAAGCTGAATGGGGTGATATTCGCGGCGGAATGTTTATGGTGCTTGCAGAACGTGCCTTGCGTATCGCCGCAAAATTTCCCCGTCACCAAATCTCGTGGAAACCGGACATGCTTATTCCTGTCGACAATCCTAAAATCTGGTCGGGCGCAATGATAATTATTCGAAGCATTGCATACCCATCGGGAAGTATTTATGCGTTTACAGTCAAAAATACCGATGTCGAGGAAACCGAAAAAGATCTGAATGAGCTTCTCCTGCCCCTTCATGCACAGAATGTCCTTGTCAATTCCACTGTTATTGAGGATGATGATTTTCTGCACGGTGCGAAACTGGTTATCCAGACATTACGCGGCGGAACATTTCGTCCGAATACATTATTCCTTACGTTAGGGGATGATGCACGGAAGGATGGTATCATAAAGCAGCTGGCGGCATATACAGTGCATTACAGGCTTGGAATGATAATCCTGTACCAGTTTCCCCGTGTTGCGTTCGGGATGCAGCAGGATGTGAACCTGTGGCTGCGTGATAAAAGTCCCAACTGGCACCTTGCAATGTTAATCGCCTTACAGATTCAGTTGAACTGGGGCGGGAAAATAAATGTCATAACAGCCACATCCGAAAAGAAGGATGAGAGGCGCCTGAACAGATTCCTTGAAAGTCTCGGCGACCAGGTTCGCCTGCCTTCCATGACTGATTTCCATGTGCTTACCGGCGATTTTATAAATGCCCTTGAAACCGCCCCGAGAGCGGATATTAACATTTTCGGTATGTCAAGTGAATTATCCCTGGATTTTCTGCGCAGTATTCCCCGACATACGAAAACTTCCTGCCTTTTTGTCGGTGATTCAGGTCAGGAGAGCGCACTGGCATGATGGAGATGTAATAGATATTGAAAACCCAGACAGTGCTTTAGTTATAGCAGCCATTATTCCCATTCAGAACAGCAGTAATGACACAAAAGATTCAGCTGTACCCGTGTTTTCTTACAAGCGGGGCAGTAGAGATTAGCAAAACGTATCCGCTTCTCACAGTACGGGCAGGTGATTAGGTCGTTGAATTTGTGACAGGAGGGTATGGTTAATTCTTTACATGTTAATTATAAATCAGATTCACAAAAAGGGAATAGCTAAAAAAGTACTGTCTCGATTTTTACATCTTCTTCTTCAGTAAGGTTTACATCTACAGGATCTATTTTCTTTTTATAACCATTGTAAACCAGACGGATTATCGGGCGTTCAAGTTTTTCCTCGTTAAGACAGACCACAACCCCAAAATGGTTTCGAAAATTACCGTTGAGAACCCTGATAGTTGAACCCACAGGGTATACAGGTGTTATTAACATAAAATATCTCAAAGCATCCCTGTTAAGGTGCGTTTCTTTCATATCTCTCATTATTTTAAGTACTTTTTCAGGAGGGAATGCTTTACGGTAAGGTCGGTCGGATGAAAGAGCATCATAAATATCTGCAACAGCAACTATGTGTCCGTACAGGTGAATTCTGCGTGGATCTTTCGGTATATTCAACCGATTATCGCCTTTCAGTCCGCGAGGGTAACCTGTGCCATCCTGTTTTTCGTGATGCTGGATGGCGACATGCGGAGGGAGTATACCTATCGTTGGCACATCTTTAATAAGTTCGTATCCTATGAGTGGATGTTTCTTTACATACTCGAACTCTTCATCTGTCAGTTTGTCGGGTTTGTTAATAATCTCTTCGGGAATAAAGGTCTTACCGATATCATGGAG
>JBHPFF010000171.1:0-5289 GCA_042572165.1 Candidatus Latescibacterota bacterium
TCAATGTTCTCAATATATTCTCATGCTGTTTATTTGGATGAATACCCATAAAATCATTGATTTTTTGTTGTTAATGTACGATTCATTTAGATGTCAGACATGAAAGAATTATCGTTGCAGGCGCAGCAATCCTGATGTATATCCAATGAATGGAGAACCTTTATATCGATGGATGACACGATTCGACATCATGCTATGGACATCATAAATCGTCTCAGAAAAGCCGGATTCAGGGCATTTATTGTGGGCGGGGCAGTGCGTGATATGGTTATGGGGCTGGAACCGAAAGATTATGATATTGCCACTGATGCATCTCAAAAGGATGTTGAGCGGTTGTTCGATAAGGTTTCCCCTGTCGGAGCACAGTTTGGTGTCAGCCTTGTTTTTCTTGATGGAAAACCATACGAAGTTGCACAATTCAGAATGGATGGAGAATACATTGACGGTCGAAGGCCTTTGGGGATCGAGCCGGCCACAGAACTTGAGGATATAAAACGTCGTGATTTTACTATCAACGCTATGATGTACGATCCCGTTGAAGACCGAATAATTGACCTTATCGGCGGTGAGAATGACATTACCGATCGTGTTATCAGAACTGTTGGTGATCCGGACATTAGATTTGCCGAGGACCGTCTCAGGATGCTCAGAGCTGTCAGGTTTGCGGCACAGTTTAATTTTATTATTAAAACAGATACCATGAATTCTCTCAAATATCATGCGAATCATATTACGGATGTGAGCAATGAACGAATCGGCGATGAGCTTTCTAAGATGTTTACCTGTCCTCATCCGGATCTGGCGCTGACTCTGCTTGATGAAACCGGACTGCTGGAGGTTGTGCTTCCTGAGATCGCTGCTTTAAAGGGTATAGAACAGCCTCCGGATTACCACCCCGAGGGGGATGTTTTCGAGCATACCCGTTATATGCTCGGGCTTTTCGGCGGCGGTTCACCTACACTGGCTTTTGCTGTTCTGTTACATGATGTGGGTAAACCGGTAACGATCACAAAAACTGACCGTTTACGATTCCACCGTCATGAAGAAGCGGGTGCAGCAATTGCTGTCCGTATCCTCAAACACCTCCGTTTCAGCCGTGATACCATTGCCCGTGTAGAGGCATTGGTGCGGAATCATATGCGATTCATGCATGTAAAACAAATGAGGCGTTCAACTCTTAAGCGTTTTATTGCCATGGATGGATTCGATGAGCTGCTCGAGCTGTTCCGTCTCGATTGCCTTGCAAGCCATGGATCTCTCGATTTATATGAGTTTGTGAAAGATGAATTACAGCTTCAGTTAAAACATGAAGAATCGCTGAGCCTGCCGAATCCGCTGATAAACGGTCACGATCTCATAGCCCTGGGTTATAAACCCGGACCTCTTTTTAAAAAAATTTTCAGTGATGTAATGGATGCTCAGTTGGATGGCAGGCTTGCTGCTAAAGAAGAGGCTCTAAAGTTTGTACAGCGTAACTTTCCTCTTGCTCTTGAGGAGTATCTTTGAAATCATTAGCAAAAAAGTAATCCATCGGGTCTACAGGCATCCCGTGATGATAAACAGAATACATGAGGTGAGCGGATACAACTTGAATGGTGATTCCCGTTCTTCCCATCGCGCCGATCTGCTGGCCGCGGACAACGTTATCACCTTTCTTTAAACGGATTTTTTCTTTCATCTGAGAGATACTCTGAAGGTGTGTATATCTCGTTTTATAGCCGTTCTGATGATCGATGAGAATGTAACGGCCGAGTTCATCTGAAAAACTTTTCTCCAATTCTTCTTCAATTATCCCATCAGCGGTGGCGACGACCGGAGTACCCTCGACATTATGGATATCCACACCCTGATATTTCTTTTCAGTCTTTGAGTAAATATCATTTGAAATTCCGAATCCCTTGGTAAGAGCTCCGGCGGCAGGACGTATGGATGGCACGTGTATGACAAATTCTTGATTATTCATACAATATCTGTAAAGAGTGTCGAAATTGTGCTCGAACGCGAAACTTTCACTATTCATCCGGTCAATAATGTAAAGCACCTGACCGGGTGGTAATTTCAAACCATCCTTTGAAATTGCTATTTTAATATCGCTCGAAATTTTCAGGTCTTTGTCCCAAATGCCGGATTCACTCATAATTTGTTTATTGAGAGATTCAAGATGGGTAATCTGGATACTCATTTCGGCAAGTGTCGAATTAAAATAGGTGAGGTTCTTTTGGAGTATGAGATTCTTTTTTTCTATTTCTCTTGTCTGGTTCATGTAAAACAATTTACCCTTAAAGCCGAGTATGTAAAAAATCATTACTCCTATGGCTATAATGAGAAAGGCCGCTGCTGCATAAACACCTTTACGATGTATGCCAAATTGCTTGACATTATCCTTTGAATGTGGGATCAGTACAAAAGTTAGCTTTTTCCAACCCATGGTATTACAATAATTTATATTTTATTATAATTTTGTTGTTATTTATAAAAAAATGCGGTTATCACCTGATTTTTTCTTGAAAAAACAACATTCAAATTCAATATTTTAAGATAATAAATAAGCTTTTAGCGGCTTGGAACGCGACGCATGTCTAAGGCGTTTGATTGCTTTTTCCTTTATCTGTCGAACCCGTTCGCGTGTTAGTTTGAATTTATCTCCGATCTCTTCGAGTGTGAGGGAATGCTCTCGGTTAATACCGAAATACAGGGTGATAACCTCAGCCTCACGGTCTGTGAGAGTGGCAAGAGCCTTTTCAATCTCGAACTTAAGCGAATTCTTCATGAGTTTTTCATCTGGCGAAGCCTGGAACTTGTCCTCGAGCACATCCAACAGGCGGTTGTCTTCACCGTCATTGAACGGAGCATCGAGTGAGAGATGACGCGACGAAATTTTGAGCGTATCCATCACTTCATGAGGGCTCATTTCGAGTTCGTCGGCAATTTCATTCGCTGATGGTTCGCGTCCGAATTCCTGTTCGAGCCCGCTGGAGGTTTTGCCTATTTTATGCAAGGCTCCAACCCTGTTCAGGGGGAGCCTGACAATACGTGACTGCTCCGCCAGAGCCTGTAATATAGCCTGTCGGATCCACCATACCGCATAAGAAATAAATTTAAATCCCTTGGTTTCATCAAACCGTTTCGCAGCTTTTATCAGGCCGAGATTACCTTCGTTGATAAGGTCACCCAGTGACAATCCCTGATTCTGATATTGTTTTGCAACGCTTACTACAAAACGCAGGTTGCCTTTGGTCAGTTTTTCAAGGGCGTCCTGAGATCCATTCTTGATCTCACGTGCGAGTTCAACCTCCTCTTTCGGAACGAGCAAATCAACCTCACCGATTTCCTGGAGGTATTTGTCAAGTGATTGATCTTCACGGGTATAAGGTCTTTTAACAAGTTTTGACACTTATTTCTCTCCTCATCGTAAAGGTTTATTCACTTCTTACAGCAATGAACCTTTTATTTTGACCATTCGCGGTTACACTTATACAGTATAAGAGAACAGTTTTTTTATAATCTTTCAGTTCTTCTTTAACCTTGATAAAATCTTTAACATTATCAATAGAAAATGCGGGTTTACCCGGTCTATTATTTATTTCAATTATTATGTCTCCCTGTTTCAGGCTGGTGTCCGATGCGGGACTACCCTCGTCTATTGTTACTACAACAACACCCCTGTCAACTGAACCGAGATTGTATTTTTGAGCCAGCTGGCTGTCGAGATCAACAACACTGATACCTCTCCAGCTCTCAGTTCCGGCAGCTGCATATATTTTGTCTTGATATTCACTTCTGTCCGCAAGTTTCAGATTGACAGTTTTTTTCTTGCCATCGTGCATAATCTCAAGCCTGACAGTTTCATTGGGTTGGCGCTGACCGATTTTTAACATGAAATCATTAAAATTCTTTACTTTTTCACCGTCGAGCGTCAGAATAACATTCCCATGTTCCAGCCCTGCTTTTTCGGCGGGAGAATTCGAAACAACCTCGTGAATGAGAACACCGTCAGTACCCGGGAGTCCCATGGCTTCCTGAATTTCTTTCGTAATCTCACTACTTCCGTCCCCGGGATCTTTAATACCGACAAATCCACGTTTTACTTTGCCGGTGGCTATTAACTGGTCCATAACATTCCTGGCAAGATTAATCGGAACGGCGAAACCTATACCTGTATAACGGGCAGCATACATTTCGTTAATACCGATAACCCTGCCGTTGATGTCGGCAAGTGCGCCTCCGGAATTCCCTGGATTGATCTGGGCATCAGTTTGAATGAAATCTTCATACCGGAGTCTTGCGCCTACTGGATTTAACCCTGATCTTCCTAATGCGCTTATTACTCCGACGGTTATAGTGGATTCAAGACCGAGAGGGTTGCCAATCGCAATAGCATAATCTCCGGGTTTCAAAGAATCTGAATCACCCAGTTCGGCAACATATTTGGCAGGAAGCGACTTCCCATCAAGATTAAGTTTTATGACTGCGATATCTGAGTCAGGGTCTCGTCCCATGACCTCGGCCAGATATTTTTCATTATTATTTAGTGTAACGGTAATTTTTGATACAATATCCTTGTCAGGACTTTCGATGACATGGTTATTGGTTATAATGTACCCATCGCGGTCTACAATGACACCCGATCCCATGCCCTGATATTGACGCGGCTCCTGCTGTTGGAATTCCCGGGGACCAAAGAAAAACTCTAAGGGATTCCTCTCTCTCGACCGGGATTGAACTACACCTTCAACTTCGATTTTTACAACTGAAGGAGCAACCTTTTCATAAACTTCTGCAAAAGGGCTTTTAAAACTTTCGCCGCTTTGTATGACCGGTAGCTGGGCTTGAGAAGGAATGGTTACAGCAATAAGTATAAATACGAAAAGCAAGTTACAATAGTGAAAACGTGGCCAGGATAATATCCTCATTCTAAAAGTTACCTCCTGAAATTTAGATTTGTATAATAATATTTTTAATCTTTGATGTCAAGAATTGATCAGAGATTATTTTTTCCGGCATGATGATTAATTTCAGTGTATTTGAAATTTCCTGATTCATACAACATATAAACACTCAGACCACAAATTGGTTTCAAAAAAATAACCGGTTATAATCTAAAAGCTCCGTTTGATTTTAACCGGTTATAATTGATTTCATGTATAATCATGTATAATATTGTGTTATATGTTACTTTTTCTTTTTTCCCTCAGATTCTGTTTTTTTCTTTAATTCTTCAAATGCGTCCTCTTTTTTCCCCAGTTCTTTTTCAAGATCTTTAAGTGAGTCGATCAATTTCTTTCCTTC
>JBHPFF010000172.1:0-5262 GCA_042572165.1 Candidatus Latescibacterota bacterium
GTATAAAATTATGTGTTACCTACAAATAAAACAAAATCAACTGGGTTTTACATTTACTTAGGAGAAGAATTATGAATGAAATGAAAGTTCTTGCCTATTATGAAACATTGAAGTATGATATACATTTAAGGCAGTGCGGAGATAATTTTGTACTTTTTATCCCTGAACTGTCTATCATAGAGGAGGATGAAAATCTGGAAAAAGCATATGAAAAAATTGAAAAAGCAAAAATAATATATTTTAAGAAAATGATTGAAATGGATTCACAAGACCTTATCAAAGAACCTGGAACTTCTCATGTCAAACAGCAAAAAAGTTTCAGTATTCCTAATTTCAATTTATTACTGATACCAGTTATTCTTCTCATCGTAATTATGATTGCAGCACTTGCTGGTGGTTTTATAATGATTAATTCCAGTAAATTTGCAATCGCTGCCAATAATATAGCCCAGGGGGCTGTTTATGGTGCTATGTATGCTGCCGAACTGTCAATTAGGCAGAAATTTGTCGATAGTAATGCCATGTCTGATGAGGACAAGGAAAATTTGAGAATGAAAGTAAGAAAAACTGCAAAAAATTTAAAACCTTATTTTGACGAGTTAAGGATTTTATATGATGATACATTTCAAATTGACGAAGAAACATCCTCAAGAGATGAACCATCTTAAAACGAGGGAGTATCAATAATATCTTTGATAATATGAGTTTCCTTTTTTCGCATTTCCGTGAATTGGCGATCTGGCATAATCAAAATTTTAAATAAATAAAAGAATAGTGAATAGCTTCTCTTGAAAAGAAAATTGATTTTTTTAAGATAAATTGCGTCCAAGAGATGATGATAAGCCAATCCAGATAAAACGAATCGCAGAGGAATAAAATTTAAAGCCAACCAGGCAATAAGAATAAAAAATTCTATCGTATGAAAAAGTGATAGTCCTAAATAATAACTTGTTCTAAATTCAACTGCAAGGCGTTCATAAAACTCAAACATGTGCTTTATATTCAAATCTTTTGATTTTACAATATAATCTAAAATGTGGTCAACGTCCACGAGAACAGTTCCAAAGAAAAAATATAAAGCATTATTCATATCCCAGATAAAAAAAATACTAACAGCGATTGGAATACCGCACTTGATATGAGTTGTTGTTTTCATAGCGCAACCATATTTTATTTGCCTGTTTTGGTTGTACTTATTACTTTAGCCTCAATGTCATCAAAGTAAGATCCCCACCCATCATTTTATCTATCATATTTCCTAGTCACTTTATTAAAACTTTCCTTGATTATTTTTTTCCCATTTTTATCAAACACAGAATTAGACAGTAACAATTCAGGTTTTATATAATCTGGCTTTTTTATATATGATGCTATTGCTGTTGTTTTATTATTTGTAAAGTTATTCCTATTACCAGATACAATTGATTGGTCTTTAGCAGCAATACCAATAGTATTTTCTATGATATCATTTCCTATAACAGATACAACACTATTCTCACCCACTGAAATGCCTTTATCATATGCTTTGTTTATATTGTTATTAGATATTTCCACTCTGGAACCTGAAATATCTATACAGTCTCCACCACAATTGTTGAAATAACTTTCCGTTATTATACCGTAGCTCCAATCCGAATCAATTCCATCCCCAACACCACCAATTAAATTCAAATTTGAAACTTCAAAACATGATTTATAAAAATGTATTGAATCCTCTGATATAAATCCTTCAATTGAAACATTATCTAAAACGATATTAGTTTTTATAAAACTAAGTCCACCTAAGAAAGTATAATGCTCAACCACTCCGCCTTCGACACCAACTACCTTACAGTGTTTCAAATAATTAATCTTTTCTAACTCATTATCATTAATAACCATTAATCCCAGCCATTTTCTGTTTTGGGGCAATAATTGTATAATATTATCTTCACTACCTACAGCATATATCTGTCCATGAACAATAATCCCTGCATTGTCTGAAAATCGAATAACCTGTCCCGGTTCTAATACAAGAACCTGGTTTTCTTCTACCACCACAATATCATTATATTTATCTTCCTCAAGATATATATATTTTTCCTCCCTTGTCTTATTATTTTTAATCTTTTTAAAAGATTTATCAATATTATTTTCCCAAAGCAAATCATGAGAATAAAATGGTACATCAAATGGTTCATGAACCTTTATTGTCCTTTTTCCTCCTGTTGTATCAAGAACAGAAATCATGTCAAAGTATGCCGGAGCAGTAGCATCATGTTTAATGTTAAGTGTTAATAAATAATATTTTGAATCTTCACCAATATACTTTTCTATTTCAAGATGCTCCCAATCACCGCTGTTTTGATAACATTTAGTAACCGGTGGCCCTAGACCATCCTGGATATCTATCATAATAGCTTTAGGAGTCTTGTTTTTACTTTTAACCCAGACTAAAATTTTTACATGTCTACCCCTGATTTTTTCAACATCGGCAATTTGAAATCTTATGTAGGAATTTCCAATTGATGATGGTTTTAGCAAAACAGAAGTCTTACCTTCCCTGATACCTTCTTTTAAAATACATTTTTCAGCGGAGCCACCGGAACCAGTTTGAAAATAACTAAATTTTTCTGGTAATAATCCACCTTGTGATGATAAGCTCCATTTTTCAAAAGATGTACTAAAGACATTTTCAGTGGATTTCTTAATAATGTCCACAATTCTATATAGAAATTTTGTATGAAAGAGTCCAAGTCTACTAAACATACCAGAAGTTCTAACTTTATTTTTAAATTCTTTATTAGTAAAATAAAGATCTACGACCGCAATATTTGAACCTTCGTTATTTCTTGTCCCATTGAACAATGGAATGAAATTATCAATCCATAAACCGGTAGTCTTTTTAAATGGCCCACTACCCATCGGAGCAAGGTAGAAATTAGTACCCGTTTCCTTTATACCTTTTTCTGTAATAAAGCTGCTTTTGACTTTTTTTATTCTTTCATCTCCTGATCTACGGAAATTAACACTAACACTGTCAGGTATCTGGTTAAGAAAAAGATACCTGACAATATAACCATCCTTAACAGGATACTGGCCAATGTTGTGAATAATAACATCATCACCTACATATTCCGGAGGCAACTCTTTACCCACATTTTTATTTACATTCAAGATAATTTTTTCTGGTTTTTCTCTATGAAAGCTTTTTAAGAATCTTATCTGGCTACTATTTAAAAATGAGGTATCAGCAACTCTGAATACATCACTTTTTTTTATAGATTCTTCAAATTCTTTTTTTCTGTTTCCGGGAACCATTATTCTAATGAAAGGCTTTGGACCTACATATGCTTCTTTATCCTGATAATCAGATAAATAGCTTCTCAGCTCAATATATAGAATTTTTTTAATAGTTTTCTGACTCAGTTTGTCCAGGGTAAAATTATCTTCTTCGCTCATAAGTCCATTTATACTCATAGCGAAAAATTTAGATGGTGCAAGGAAATAGCCATTGTCATTAATATCAATATCGTTGTCGATAATCCTGAAATTATCTGTTATTGAATCTTCACTCATTCGCACAGAAAATGTCGAAAGATTCAGAAGTGCATAAAATGTGGTATCCCCATCATCTTTATATGGAACAACTAAAATCCTTGATTTTTCAAGTAAGGGATATGTCATTCGAGCAATTGTAAATTTATTGTTTTTATATTTTTCTTTGGCCTGATTGGAAATTGCTTTAAGATAGCTATTATCATCTTTTAGAAATTGTTCGGCCTCATTAAAAGTGTTAACCAATTTATCTAAAAAACTATCCCATATTTCTTTGCTGGAATAGTATAACAAATATCGATCGAATATCTCCCTATAACGTGGAATTTTTAGATAATATTGTATAAGAGGATTGGGCCCTGAAAAGCCAAGTGATGTATTAGTAGAAGTATATGCCCCAGAATTCGGAAGATTAGGATGTGCAAATTTGAAATCAGGGGTTTTGACATTGTAATGTGAGCCCCTACCAAAAGGCCTTTCTCCCAACCAAAAGTTAGAATATGTGAGTAATGTCCTTATACCCAATGCGCTTTCCGGCCACATATCCAAGTTAATATCACGGATATATGGCTCATATAATCCCAGAATAGGATTGAGATAAAACCTTATGTCCTGGCCTTCCAATCCATGGTTTCCATGAAATAATGAAAACAGCGCAATTGTTTTACCAAAATTATCGGGATCAATCCTCTTTAACATTACATCAATATTACCAGAATCAAATAACTTTGCATTTAACCTGGGTTTATAAAAATTTTTTCCCATTGACTGAATTGCCCCATCATATTTATTTTTACTTGCGAAAAATTCAGGTGATGGTATCTCCTCCACTATATATAAATCGGCATGCCTGCCATTTATTGTTAGATCACAAAGAAGCCATCTGGGTATAAATACACCCTCGTTTTCAGCTATGTGACCAAGGACATAATCAAGTAAACCCTGTTTAGTTCTTATATTATAAAGTTTGAAAGAGGAAATACCATAAAGCAGTGGCCCGGAAGCTATCTGTACTGTGAATGAAGGTCTGATTTCATCAAAATGCCTCAGATCACCCTGTCCGCTTTGCCATAATTGAATATCACTCCATTGTGATCCAGAGCAGGAAAGCCTGCCGTACATTTTAATGTTTACTGTTTCAATAGGATTACCTGTCCCTCCTTTTGCATGTAAACGTGCGACGGAATCTTCCCTTAATCTTTGTAACCCTTTTTCCGTGTTCAACGGAATTGTAATTTCAATCTTTGGGATTTCTTCAAAATTTTCCTTTACTCCGACTGCTTCGGTCAGAGATTTCTGTAGTTTTTCTGACCGAAGAAAAATTGTTGCATCCCGGTCAATTATTCCATTGTAAAGCAGTTGTATCTGATAAACAGAGCCAAAAGCTTCTATACTTTCTTTTCCTTTTATTCCCTTATAACGGCTGATAGGTCTTCCGATTCTGTCAAACAACCTGATCTCGACTGTAATGTTCGTTTTCCAGTCAACCGTAAGTTCATAACAGGAATTTTCCTCACCTAAAGTAAACTGTTTATACGTTTTTGTCCCAATATTTTTGTTAACATGAATATTGTCGGGATAGAGACTTAAGATTTCAATAGGTTGGTTTTCTAAGAGTATGAAATCTGATAAATGCTTCTTCAGGACATAAGGATATTTTGTCGGTTTTATAAAAACATTATCAGTAGCAACTTTATTTAAAGGAGATATAGTATATCCAGAAAC
>JBHPFF010000173.1:0-5239 GCA_042572165.1 Candidatus Latescibacterota bacterium
TAAGGTTAATGGTGAAAAAATTAATAAAAGAAATGTTTGATAGATTTAAAGATGTTGATAAAAAGGAGATTATTGGTACTTTATCAAAATCATTTCCAGGCGCTTCAAAAAAGCAATTAGAAAATTGGTATGATGAAGTTATAAATGAAAATCAGTAATGTTTTTATATTAAAGATGAAATTAATATAACACATTTAATACTGCGCAACCTATTCTTATATAATTACAGGCATAAATTAATTGGATGAAGGTAAAACATATATCTATAATTAACTAATTTTATGGTAAATAATAGAAAAGAACGCATCCGCTTTGCCCCCAGCCCGACCGGCGACCTTCACATCGACGGGGATTGAGGATCTTTGCTGTGCTATCTCGATATGTTTAAAAGGATATTTGGTTATTTAAATAACTCAGCACAATTCAATGTGGAAGGTTTGAAAAAACGGTTTTTTCGTCATTCCCGTGAACACGGGAATCCATATGGCTATGAAAAAATACTATGTTTACATTCTGGCTAGTAAACGTAACGGCACACTGTATATTGGAGTTACAAATGACTTGATACGGCGTGTGTATGAACACAAGAATGATCTTATTGATGGATTCACAAAGAAATACGGTGTTCACAGTCTGGTCTATTACGAGCAATATGATGATGTTGTAAATGCTATTCAGAGGGAGAAACGGCTAAAAAAGTGGAACAGACAATGGAAGATAGAACTCATTGAAAAAGAAAATCCTGAATGGAAAGACATATACTTGCAATTGATATAATTTTTGGATTCCCGATTCACTTCGTTCTCGGGAATGACAGGTGGGTTTTAAATCATATGAAAAAAATGTTTGCTATTATCTAAAAATACATTCTACTTCAATAATAATTGCCTTACCGACACCGCAACAATTCTCGAAGATAGCACCTTCACTTTTTCACATTGACATGCCACAACACCAAATAGAGCATACGGGATAGGTTTTTGAATTGCAGGCAAAATTTTATGTAAATCGTTCATGGCGTGAATTATAATCAGTTTTTCATATACTTTGTATTTTCTCTTGTTCAAAATAGATGATGTTTCTATCTTGTATAATACTTAATAAAATATAAAAAATTGAGTAAATATAAAAAACTTTTACAATACACGCTTACTTTAAAGGAGTATCGAACATGAAAATTTCAGAGGGAATATACCTTGTGGGAAGCGGTCAGGCAGGCTTCATGATTTCGAACAGGAGCGACTGCCACGTGTACCTTCTTGAAAACCCGGAAGGCCACATACTTATCGATGCCGGAGTCGGACTCGAAACAGAGCGAATTGTTGAAAACATCAAAAAAGATGGCATCGATCCGCAGTCTATATCCCACCTCTTCCTGACACATTCACATGCCGATCATTCCGGAGGCGCCGCATGGTTCAAAGAGAAATTCGATGTCAAAGTATACCTTTCACGTAAAGAGGCGCACCTGCTAAGAAGCAGCGATCTGATCGACCAGGGACTCGATATCGCGATACGTGAAGATATTTATCCGAGCGATTACCGGTTTATAAACTGCGAGCCGGACATAGAACTCGATGGGGGAGAAACGTTCACATTCGGCGGCAGTCAGATTCAGGTGATCCATACACCCGGGCATTCTTACGGTTCTCTGTGCTATCTCGTGAAAACAGGCGGCCGCACATGCATGTTTAGCGGCGATGTGGTGGTTCACGGCGGGAAACTCATGTTTCTTAACTGCACGGGATCGGTCATGGCAGACATGCGCCAGTCGATGCCTAAACTTGCAAACCTCGGTATCGAGGAGCTTTATCCTGGACATGGCTGTTTTGTCCTTGAAAAAGGACAGGAGCACATCGATAAAGCAATCGAAAATCTAAGTCACCTTTCACCACCGCAAAATGCGTTTTAGGCGTTAATAAATTTAGAGAAAAACAAATAAATTCTTGTGATTTCTTAAGGCATAGATAATCTACAGGCTCTTTATGTTTCACAATGAGTTCCGCGACACTTAAAAAAAGTCCCCTATGAAAATTCGATTTCACTGGGGACTTTTCGCATTTAAATAATTTATCAAGAATTAAAGTATGTTAATATAAATAAAACTTTTGTTTTTTTTCAGTTACTTGCTTATTATATTCGAAATAATCAATCGTTATTAAACATAATTTTTTTCTAACATTTATTCAATTGTATCGGGAGGGATTTGCATAATGAGTCTTTTGTTAACGGGTTTAATCATTATTATTGCTGCTGGAATTTTCCAGGGTAGTTTTGCAGTGCCCATGGCCTATGCACGCACATGGAAATGGGAGAATTCGTGGATGCTGTATATAATATTGGGCATGATTGTTTTTAACCTGATCTTTGCCTATATTACTGTTCCAAATCTCTTTGGAATTTACGCTTCATCAGGTATGGCAGTTCTTATTACCCCGCTGATATTCGGTGTTCTTATTGGATTTGCGGCAATTACTTTTGGGTTGGGTATAGCAGCTGCAGGTTTTTCTCTTGGTTTTGCGATAATGCAAGGACTGGCTACTGGATTAGGGGCGTTCATACCAATGGTAGTGCTCCACCCGGCAGAGATATTAACATCAAAGGGAGTTTTCGTTTTAATTGCTCTCGCTATTTCACTCACAGGTGTTGCTATCATAGGCTTTGCGGGAGTGCGAAAAGAGAGAGAGCAAGGCGGTGTAGCAGGAGAAATTACAAAAACTACGAATTTAACGATAAAAAAAGGTATAGTGATTTGTGTTATAAACGGATTTTTAGCTACCTCATTTAATCTCGGATTTGCATTCAGCGATAAGCTCATGAATGTGGCTGCTAGTTCTGGTGCATCGCCATACTGGGCTGGTAACGCTGTATGGGGTGTTCTTTTCACCGTCGGAGGAATTATCAATGTTCTTTACTGCTTATTCCTTATGAAACGGAACAACACAGGTAAAGAATATAAGAATCCTGGGTTTTTAAAAAACTTTATACTGATAACTGTCATGTCAATAATCTGGATAGCAAGTTTCGTAATGTATGGATCCGGGGCAACTATGATGGGTTCTTGGGGAACCGTCATCGGCTGGCCTGTATATATGATCTTATCAATCTCATGTGCAAATATCTGGGGTATTATCCAGGGAGAGTGGGGCGGCAATGTTACCCCTCAAACCAAACGGTTTATGGGAATCGGACTTGCGTCACTTCTGGTTGCGATTTTGCTCTTGGGTTACAGCGCCACAATTCCAGTATAAAAGAGTACTACAACAGAACTTGGGGATTATTTCTATAGAGAAGAGAGCGTAAAATATCTGGTTATAATATTGTAATTTAGTATATCATATCAGAGAGAGTTGCTCTGTAAGATTTACACATAGAATTATATTATTATTTATAATGCCAATAAGGAGAAACAATGGACAAAACAAAGATTACTTGGTTAGGACATGCCTCAGTCAAAGTTGAATTCAAGGAACTTGTCTTCTATTTTGATCCTTGGATTGAAGCTAATCCCGCATGTAACTTAAAACTCGAAGATATAAAAAAAGCGACTGCTGTTTGTGTAACCCATGGTCATCTAGACCATATAGGAGACTCCATTGAAATAGTAAAGCAAACAGGCGCAAAGTTCGTGTGTCACCCCGGAGTCAGCTGGTATGCAAATAAATATGGAATTAAAGATGGCAGTGAGAATTCACATCCCTTGGCCGCTGGCGGAAGTTGGATTACTGACAATTTCACGATTAAAATGGTTCAGGCTGTTCATACTTCCGATATAATGTGTGAAGGATTTAAGGTTGACGAATCCATTGAAATAGGATCCGGCAGTGTCGGATTTGTTCTCCACCTGAAAGATGGTCCCACTATATACTTTTCAGGGGATACAGATGTTTTCGGTGATATGGCGATAATAAGGGACCTTCACTGTCCTCAGATTGCTATCCTAACCGCAGGTGGAAGATATAATATGGGTTATAGAGAAGCAGCTTATGCTACAGCGCTTTTACAACCGGAGTATGTAATTACAACGCACCATGGCACTTGGCCACCTGATCAAATGCTGGATTTTGATCAGCTTGAGGCTGAGATGAAAGTCCGTAGTCCAAAAGCGAACTTGGTAAGAATCAAACCTGGCGAGAGTTTTGAATACTGATTTTCAGATATTCTCTGAATGCCGTACCCCCTTTTTCAGAATGAAAGAGGGGGTATTTTATTACTCCGGCTTACACCATAACATGACTTGAAAATATGGTGTAAAATAACTCACAATCATACTGATAAGCGCCATATCCAAAGTTCATACAAAATAATACAACCGCTAATAAACTTCTCTTAAGCTTTCAGAAAAGAAGAAGCGGTTGCATTCATAACCTATAAACTTATATTAAATTATATCGCTAAGAACAAAACAATAATATTATTTGCAGAGTCCCAGGTCATTTACCTGCTTAACGCTGTAGGATGCAGTAGCATGCATTATTTTCCATTTATCTCCGCGACGTTCTTTCACTACGGTAATACGAGGGTAGAGTGTGACTACTGAGCCGTCTTTCTGGGTCATCTCGTTTTTTACATTGTAAGTAATCACCGCGCTGTTGCCATCTAGCGCAACTTTCACATATAAATCCGAGATAGAGAAGTTGATTTTTGTCGATGAACTGAAAGCACCTTCATAGACTTTCCTACCCCCATTAGGACCTTCCCAGCCAATAATACACTCATTATCGAATATTCCCCACATCGTAATGTCTTCGTGTCCCCATGTTTCGTCTATGTAATCCATATCTTTATTGCACCATGCCGTAGCATAATCATACTGCTCTTTCTCAAGTTTGGCGCGGATAGCTTCTAAATCCGGTTTTGATGGTTCCATAATAAGATCCTTTGTGAAATTTGCTGTAATAATTAACACTCTGCCATTTACAAGGCGCAGAGAAAGCTTAACCCTCGAATTCTAAAAATATAATAACTTATCATCAAGTGAAACCTTAAAACAAAAGCGATACGTACTCCTTAAAAGATAATTTTAAAGCAAGAAAAAGAATGATGTATTACCTAAGTCCCCTTAAATCACATCTTAACTGCATATGATGATGACTCGGTTGTAATAAATGTAGCATGTAATATTTTACTTTTATTTGTTGTATAATAATATGTTACAGAAACTCTGAAAATCTTTTTTCGGGTTTAATAGACGATGAAAGATTAAAGCCCCAATTCATGTACGTCGGAAATACTGAAA
>JBHPFF010000174.1:0-5077 GCA_042572165.1 Candidatus Latescibacterota bacterium
CAATTGAACAGGGGAACAGCCAGGAAATCAATGTTTCCTGGATTAATTCTTTCCATGTGTTTCCGCCATCTGATGAAAATTCAATCCTTAAATCACTGATCCCAATGTGATCCCAGGTTATATCATAGATAGTTCCCGGCACCAGTTTCTCGCCGCTGTTTGGTGAAGAGATTTGCAAGTATTGTCCTACATCCTGCGTTGTTCCCGAGACAGACACAGTAAACTTCCCTTCATCGCTCTCAATCATGATTGAAGCCTGAAATTCACCTGACCATGACGGTGAAAATGTAACGGTAACTGTCCGGTTCTCACCGGCGGGAATGGACAGATTTGACGGTGTCACCGAGAATGCCCCATTATCACAATAGATATTCGAAACAGACAGATTTCGGTCTCCATCATTGGATATGGTAAATGTCTCGACTAAGCTGTTACCCACATCAACTTCCCCGAACTGCACATCATACCGAGAAATGCTAACAATCGATCCTATCACCGTTCCCGACACTGAAATATCAATTGTCGGCTCATCGATATCATTGCTATTAATCGATAGTGTTGCCTGCTGCATGTTTGTGTCGGTCGGATGAAATGAAACTGAAATCGTTTGATTATTTCCGGGTGGAATCACTACAATTCCCGGTGATACTGAAAATGAGGAATTATTAACGTTGATATCGGTTACCGAAAGTGGAGCATTACCACTATTAGTGATGGTAAAAATTTCATTCCCGGTTTCTCCAATCCGGACATTTTCTATAGAAAGGGAAGTTATGTCCACTTCAATTTCCGAATCCATGCCAACACCTCTGACACCGACAGAAACTGTTGCCTCATCATTATCATCACTCTCTATCGTTATCGTTCCGGTCTCTTCTCCTATTGCATCAGGAGTGAAAGAAACATTGATTTCCTGGCTGTTCCCCTGTTCAATTGACATCGAAGTCTGATTTATCCAGAATTTGCTGTTATTACAACTTATATTGCTCACGTTGAGTGTTGCGCTTCCATTGTTCTGAATATAGAAAGACATATTATTCGATTCGTTTACATTAACATTGCCAAAGTAAATATCAGTAACTGTAACATCAATTTCCGGAAGCGCAACTCTTCCAAAAACATGTATGTTAACCGTACTCTCATCGATATCATTACTATCGATTCGGATATTCCCGTCAGGATTACCCGGTTCACCCGGACTAAATGTAACATTCACCGTTCGATTATCACCGGGGCCGATATCAAACGAGGTCATATCAACAGTGAAATCTTTGTGATCGCTCTCAATAGCGCTCATGGAAAGTGTGGCATTTCCATCATTCGCTATATTGAAAGTTTGAGAGCTATTACTGCCAATTGGTACTTCACCGAGATCGAGTTCAGTCGGATTTACATTAATTTCAGGAGACAAACCACGTGCCGATACATAAATATCCACTGATTCATAACCCGATGCATTAGTATCAACTCTGATATTCGTACTTTGATCACCACTGTCCTGGGGTGTGAATGTAACCGTTACCATGATTTTCTCCCCCGGCTGCAGTACCGCCGAGGAGGGATTCACCGTAAAGTTTCCATTATCGCTGCTAATATTGTTGATTGAAAGTTCCGAATTCCAGGAGTTGGTTATTTCAAAATTCACATCACCGCTTTCACCCACATTAAAATCACCAATATCCAAAGAGCCCGGAATCCAATCGCCGTAATCAACTCCGTACGCACGAACATTCACGGTGAGTGAACCCTCATCGCTGTCATCGCTCGTTATGGTAATTATCCCATTTTCCTCACCCTGAAAGGCGGGATTGTACGTTACTGTGATAGTCCTGCTGCTGTTTGCCCCTATACTTGTTTGCCCCATATCTATTTTAAACAAGTGGTTATCAACATTGATATCGGTTACATTCAGTATCTTGTTCCCCTCGTTGTAGATATCAAACGTTCCTCTTCCATTCGACCCAACCTCTACGTTTCCGATATCGACATCTCCGGTTGAGAGGCTAATTTCCGGCGCTTTGCCGTTGCCTCTGACACTCACATTCAGTGAGTTCTCGTCTCTGTCGTTACTCTCAACAGTTATGTTCGCCCATTGTTCATTTATATAGACCGGTGTAAACGTAACCGTTACATCTCTATGGTCGCCGGGTGGAATCGTTACGGATGATGGTGATACGGAAAAATCACCGTGGTCGGAACTTATGTTGTTCACTGTAAGATCTTTATTACCTTCGTTGGTTATCGTAAATGTTCCGCTTATGCTGCTTCCTACATTGACATCGCCAAGTGAAAGACTGGTGTTCAACAGCGATATTTCGGGCTCAATGCCTGTTCCGCTCACATTAACATTTAAGGAACTTTCATCGGTGTCATCGCTTTCCACATAGATTACTGTGCTCTGCTCGCCGCGTTCGGATGGATTGAATGTTATAGTCACTGTCAGGCTCTGGCCCACAGCTACTGAAGCAGATGATGGGGATACAGAAAATACAGTATTTGGGCAGTTAATGCTGTGCACAGTAAGCGTTTTATTTCCCTCGTTGGTAATCGTAAACGTTCCCGTGCCGCTGCTTTCAACATCAACATCGCCTATGTTCATTGAAAATGCTGATAAAACAATCTCAGGAGCAAGTCCTGTTCCACTTATATTAACTGTCAAAGATCCCTCATCACTATCGTCGCTTTCCACGTATATTACCGTGCTCTTTTCACCACGTTCCACCGGATTGAATGTTATAGTCACTGTCAGACTCTGGCCCACAGCTACTGAAGCAGATGATGGGGATACAGAAAATACAGTGTTTGGGCAGTTAATGCTGTTCACAGTAAGCGTTATATTTCCCTCGTTGGTAATCGTAAACGTTCCCGTGCCGCTGCTTCCAACATCAACATTGCCTATGTTCACTGAAAATGCTGATAAAACAATCTCAGGAGCCTTTCCCGTTCCGCTTGCATTTAACGTAAGCGTACCCTCATCGCTGTCATTGCTCAATACCGTTATAAACGCACCCTGAACACCTCTCTCAGTAGGAGTGAAGGTTACCGTGATGGTCTGATTCTGACCGGAAGGTATGCTTGCCGATGAGGGGTTTACGGTAAATGCAGTATTATTACTGGTTATACTCTGAATTGTGAGCGTCTTGTTGCCTGAGTTGGTTATGGTGAACATCCCGTTGACACTGCTTTCCACATTCACAACACCGAGTATAATAGTGGTGCTTGAAAGCGAAATCTCTGGAGCAAGTCCTGTTCCGCTTACATTAACTGTCAAAGATCCCTCATCACTGTCGTCGCTTTCCACGTATATTACCGTGCTCTTTTCACCATGATCTACCGGATTGAATGTTATAGTCACTGTCAGGCTCTGGCCCACAGCTACTGAAGCAGATGATGGGGATACAGTGAATACAGTATTTTGGCAGTTAATGCTGTGCACAGTAAGCGTTTTATTTCCATCGTTGGTAATCGTAAACGTTCCCGTGCCGCTACTTCCAACATTAACATCGCCTATGTTCACTGAAAATGCTGATAATGAAATCTCAGGTTCAAGTGTTGAAGAACCGCCGGTAGTTATCGTCCCTTTAAAAGAATCCCTGGCTACAAACCACCTGCCCGCATTACCCTCACCGGTCTTAGGAACATAGACGCCATCATAGGCAGAGCCGGTGTCGCAGATGATTCCGCCGCCCTTCATAGCATCGATTTCTCCCGCATAGGAGAATTGACCGATACCTGTGCCATCAGGAGCTCCTACCTCGAACGACATCGCACCTTGAAGCTTCCCGGTGTTGATGAATCCGTTTGTATCACTGGTCATAGCATGATTCGACCGAGTTGCACCTAATGCGTTGCATACCCACGGTCGTTCAGAGGTCACTTCATAGTTATTGTCCCAGGCACTGTAATCACCGTTTCCGTTCTCCCATCTGATAGTATCTTCCTCATCATCAAACCAGGACAGGGGATCAAAGGCGGCACGGAGACAGCAACAGTGATTCCCTCCTACCATTAAACCGGTGGAGGGGGTATAGGTCATTAAAGTGTATCCGCCGTTCATCAGACCGCCCTGTGAATAATCATCAACACTTTCCCACACCTCGGACTGGTCGATATAGCCCACATATTCATCATTCTTGTGATCAATAATATGGACATATGTCCGTATCACGGTTTCCTTGTAGTTACTTTCCCCAATATAGATAAAATTGTTATCGGTCTCAGCGGTGATATAATTATTGAGAGTGCTGAAATATACCGGTTCGTAGTCATCGTCTTTCACCGCTGCATCATTAGGTACCCAGTTAAATCTATAAACTCCGGCGGTCGTGGTCTCTGAATTGAAAGCGTGAGTATAAACTGTACTCCAGTCGTCAGGCTCAATAATCCACTGACCAAATCCACCGTGTCCCCAACCATCGCCAAAATCAAATGAAGAGGTTTCGAACAGGTTACGGTCTTCCGGATCGCTTCCCATGATCCATCTGAAGTATCTGTGTTTCCATACCGGGGTTGCTAACGGATATCCCTGTTCATCATACTCCAGGAATTGTTCCCTGCATCTGTCACCATATTCATTGCCGACAACGTACGCGGGAACAGCTTTAGCTCTTGGTGATTGATCATCAAAACCCCATAAGTAGTATGTGTATTCGTCGGGTGGAACAATTCCACCGTCATTGTCACGTCCATCCCATGTAACCGTATTGCTTCCGGGAGTAAACTTGTAATCACCTGACTGGTATATGCATGTATCGATCTTGTTCATATAATGCCAGCCCAGAAATCCGTTTTTGACATCAATGATTTCGTTGGCTTTGCCCTTGGTGAAAACAAAGAATCTCAAAAATGCAGGTGTGCCGGTTACGGTTACGGGGACATTAAGGGTAGAGCCATCAAATGCATACTGAACATTATCCTCTCCAGTCAGTCTCATCGGGGTAGGGGCAAAAACAACGGCAAAGGAAAACGTTGATATGAGAGATAATACAAAAGAAAGTATAAAAAATTTTCTCATTTCAAATATCCTTTTCATGTAACATGAAAAGGATATTTGAAATGAGAAAATTTTTTATACTTT
>JBHPFF010000175.1:0-5030 GCA_042572165.1 Candidatus Latescibacterota bacterium
GCAGGGCACCCTATCTTTTCTCCCAACTCATGGGCAATTGAACGAATATATGTACCTTTGGAACATTCGATATCAAGTTTTATTCTGGGAAAATCAGAAAAATCCGATTCTATCTCAGTGATTACGATCCGGCGAGGTTTTCGTTTTACTGTTTTTCCATGCCGCGCAAGTCTGTATAGTCTTTTTCCGTCAACTTTTACTGCTGAAAACATCGGCGGAACCTGATCCGATTCCCCTTTTAAATTCTTGATAGTTGCTCTCAGTTTATCCAGGTCAATATTTTTCGGAACACCCGTGGCTGTCGTTTTTCCAGTACTGTCAAAGGTATCGGTTGCTTGTCCAAAGGTTACTTCCGCAACATATCTTTTGGTATCATTTTCAAAGTGCTTAGCCAGTTTAGTGGCTTTTCCTATTAAAAGAACAAGCACGCCGGTTGCCATAGGATCAAGTGTACCGGTATGTCCGACTTTTTTTACTCCGAGAATATTTCGTATTTTATTTACAACATCGTGAGAGGTCCAGCCAGAAGGCTTGTCCACTACGAGTATTCCAATAATGTCTTTCAAGATTTATTTTTTATTTCATCGATGAGTTTATCCATGTACATGCCATCAACTGTCGATGAATCATAGAAAAAGGTAATAGTCGGAAGATACTTTAACACTGCTCTCTCCCCTACCTTTACCCTGATAAAATTTGAAGCGGAATTCAATATCGAAACCGTTAGTTTAATTTCATCCTCATCGCCTAGAACACTTACATACACTTTCGCATTTTTCAGGTCTTTACTCATATCAACGCTGGTCACTGTGACCATTCCAATTCGAGAATCTCTCAGTTCCTGGTCAATGATAACAGAAATTTCACGGTGAATGAGTTCAGACACACGTTCTGAGCGGGCAAATTTATTCATTTTTTATCCTGTCTAAATAAAACTTATTGTTGAATCAATAACTTCAACACGCTGATCGCCGCTTACGAAGTTCATAACATTTCCGAGTACACTCTCAACATGTCTCGGTTCATTCGAAACTACAGCCACTCCGAGCGAGGCACGCTGCCATTTGTCCGCGTTGTCAATTTCAGCAACTGATACATTAAAACGGTTTCTCAATCGTTCCTTCAGGCTTTTTATAGCAAATCTTTTTGTTTTCAGAGAACCGCTGTCGGGGATAAACAGTTCAATACGTAATACACCGGTAATCATCAAAATACTCCATTATATCGTTCTCGTTTCTTCCTTCAGTTCGAAAACTTCAATAATATCCCCTTCCTGTATATCATCGCAACCTTCAATGCTTAATCCGCATTCGTACCCCTGGCTTATCTCGGTAACATCCTCTTTGAAACGTTTGAGTGATGTAATGGTGATATCGCAAAACTCAATATTATCACGTATGATTTTCGCTTTCGCATTGCGTTTTATATTTCCGCTGGTAATATAACAACCGGCAATATTTCCTATCTTGGATACCTTGAAAATCTGGCGTACTTCCGCTGTTCCGACTATCACTTCAGTAATGGTAGGCTCCAATAAACCGCTCAATGCTTTTTGAATATCCTCTATTGCTTTATAAATAACTTCATAAATTTTGATTTCGACATTTTCGCTTTCGGCAAGTAACTTAGCCGGTGGTGAAGGTCGAACATGGAAACCAATTATAACGGCTCCTGATGCGGCTGCAAGAAGAACATCATTTTCATTGATTCCACCAACTCCCTGAAGTATAACATTAACCCGTACTTCATCGTGGGTGATTTTTGATAAAGAATCAGAAAGAGCTTCCATCGAACCGTCAACGTCAGCCTTTATTATGAGTTTAAGTTCCTTGATCAAACCCTCTTTGATTTTGTCAAATACATCGGCAAGTGAAACGCGTTTAACTCGACGGTATATCTGCTCACGTTTAACAATACGGCGTTTCTGTGCAATTTCACGTGCCTCGGCCTCACTTTCCGTGCAGTAAAACGTGTCACCGGCTTTTGGAACACCACACATACCGAAAATCTGTACTGGATCAGAAGGACCCGCACTTTCGACATGTTTACCCAGCACATTTAGCATAGCCCTCACCCGCCCCGTAATTATACCGGTAATGAAAGGGTCGCCAACATGCAGGCTTCCTGATTGTATGAGAATAGTGGCAACAGGCCCTCGTCCCCTATCAAGTTTTGAATCAATAATAATCCCGGAAGCCTTTTTATTCGGATTTGCTTTGAGTTCGAGCATTTCTGCTTCCAGGAGAACTTTTTCAAAAAGTTTATCAATATTGGTTCCATTTTTCGCAGAAATTTCCTGAGACTGCAAGGCGCCTCCCCAGTCTTCGACAAGAATGTCGTGGCGGGATAAATTACCTTTTACTTTTTCAGGATCAGCTTTAGCAAGGTCTATTTTATTGATAGCAATGACAATGGGAACATTGGCAGCTTTTGCATGGTCTATTGCCTCTAAAGTCTGAGGTTTTACTCCATCATCAGCAGCTATTACAAGTATCACAATATCTGTTACTTTGGCACCTCTGGCACGCATTGCCGTAAAAGCTTCATGCCCGGGTGTATCTATGAATGTAATTTTATGTCCATCCGTTAATGTTACAGAATATGCACCGATGTGCTGGGTTATTCCACCAGATTCTCCTGATACAACGTTTGTCTTTCTGATATAATCAAGCAACGAAGTCTTTCCATGGTCTACATGCCCCATTACCGTCACAACAGGTGCCCGAAATATTAAATTCTTTTTATTTGTGGTAACTTCGTTACGTTCTTTGAGAATATCTTCCGCATATTCACTCATCTGTTCAATTTCGTATTCGAACTCATCAGCTACGAGCGCTATTGTATCCATATCCAGCCGCTGATTTATCGAAACCATGAGACCCATACTCATAAACTTTGCGATAAGTGTAGTCACCGAAACATCCATTTGGTTTGAAAGTTCAGATACTGACATGAATTCGGTAACTTTTAGTACCTGACGCTGATCATCCAGGGAATCTTTATCGGTTTGTTTTGTTCGGCTTTTTTTAGACTTTGACTTGGCATCAGAACTTATGCTTGCCATAGTTTTTTTGAAACTGGTCTGGACTGCGGCTTGATGTTCCTTCAATTTCTGCTTTCGAGCTTTGGAGCGGGATTTTCTTTCTTTTGCTTTCTCTTGAGACCTCTGTTTTTTTGATACCTTTTCTTTTTTTTCAATCTCAAACTTTATGGGGCGTTTTTTCTTCTTTTTCTGAGTTTCCGGTATCTTTTGTTTTTCTATATCATCATGTATAGCTTCACTGATTTTCTTTTTTTTCTGTATATCTTTTTTTGCCTCTGCCTGCTGTTTTTTAAATTGTTCGTTAATGCTCTTATACATTTTATCATCTATAACGCTCATATGGTTTTTGACTTCGAAATTTAAATCCTTGAGCATAGAAACGAGAGCTTCGGAGGAGATATGAAATTCTCTTGCTGCCTGGTATACTCTTCTCTTTTCCATGTTTATCTCTCCTCTATATTTTTGAAACAGCTTGCGTTATATACTAAAGGACTTAATAATAATTTCACGAGCTTACTGAATCCTTTTACCATTCGAGGTTTCATTCGTCAGTTTCTTTTTCTTCCGAGTCTGTTGGTTCGTTATTATTTTCTGAAGCTATTTTTAGGCGTTCTGCAAAATATTGTTCGGCTTTCTCTATAAGTTTGTCAGCGGTTTTAAGACCAATGCCGGGAATCTGCACAATAATGTTTCTATTGGTTTCAGAAAGATCTTTTATCGTATTTATTCCCATATTATTGAGATTATATACTGTTTTATCTCCAAGACCTTTCATATCAGTAAGCAGACCATCTTCCTTGGTCTTTTCAGCTTTACGTTTAATAAATTCAGTGCGATTTATAATATTAACACTCAAACCGGTCAGATTACTGGCAAGTTCTGCATTAATACCGTTTTTCCCGATTGCGAGAGAAAGTTGGTCATCATCAACAACGGCAGTCAGTTTGCCATTTAACCGATCAACATCAACCTGCTGAACCACAGCCGGATTCAATGCCCGTGCAAGATATGTGGATATATCGTCGCTGTATTGGATAACATCTATACGCTCGTTACTGAGTTCCCTTACTATGCTTTGAATTCGTGAACCCTTAATCCCCACACAGGCTCCCACAGGATCAACCCGTGGATCGGTAGAAAATACAGCTATTTTTGACCTTTCTCCAGGTTTACGTGCCACGCCTTTAATTTCAACGATACCGTCATAGATCTCGGGAACCTCCAGATCAAAAAGTTTTATCAGGAATTTCGGATCGTTTCGCGAGAGAATAATCTGTGGGCCTTTTGTCTCACGTTTGACATCCACTATTATAGAACGGATAGGGCTTCCATGATGATATCGCTCTTTTTTGATCTGGTATTTCTGCGGCAAGATAGCTTCCGTTCGCCCCAGGTTTACATATATGTCTCCATGTAAAATCTGTTGAAATGTTCCGGTTACAATTTCGTTTATCCGTTTGCTGTAATCTTCGTATATTTTATCACGCTCTATTTCTCTGATTTTTTGGATAAGGCTTTGTTTTGCAGAATGGATTGAATACCGCCCAAAATCCTCGAATTTCAATTGTTCCACAACAGTTCCGCCTATTTTCGCCTTGGGTTTAATCAATTTCGCTTCATTGAGTGTTATCTCAATTGAAGGATCTTCAATTTCTTTTACAACTTTCCATTCTGCCTCCATCGAAATTGCACCGGTGTGGATGTCGACGTTTACCGTGATATGATCAGAATTGCCATACCGCTTTTTCGCCGCGCTGAGTAGTCCCTCTTTAATAGTTTCAACCACAAGCTCACGATTAACACTCTTATCATGAGCTATCTGATTTATTGCTTCAAGAATATCATATCTCTTACCAACTTCAGTTCCATTCATTAAACATTCTCCACTTAGAATAATATCATATTTAGCTGCAAAAAGTTATATCCCAATCAACCAATAATCAAAAAAGTGAGCCATGAACCAAGCCCACTTGCTTAGCTTTATAAT
>JBHPFF010000176.1:0-4627 GCA_042572165.1 Candidatus Latescibacterota bacterium
TACAGAATATCCGCGAAAAGAATAATGAAGACTACCTGGCTTCATATCACGATATTGACCCGGATAATGTAGATATTATCGACGATTATCATTCAGAAATCTCCGGATTTTTTTACGGGAGAGTGGTTGAAGGTGACAACGAACATTACATGGCCTTGCTGAATTATATAATGAATCATGATTTAAATGATGATACCGCAGCAGAATATGTAAAAACACAAATGAAGGTGGATAATTATCTCGATTACATGGCGGCTCAAATCTATTTTGCCAATTTTGACGGTCCGGGTCACAACTGCAAGTTCTGGCGTCCAAAAAAGCCGGGAGGCAGATATCGCTGGCTTCTATACGACACCGATGCCGGCTTCTGTGCAAATCTCCCAGGTAAGGGGTACTCTCCGTCAGCGTATATGCACAATACACTTGCCTTTTACAATGAAGGTGATCGTGAGGGCTGGCCCAATGACTGGCGGTACACAATTATTTTCTACAACCTCTTGAAAAACGAGGGTATAAGAAATAGCTTCATCAACCGGTTTTCGGATTATTTAAATACGGTATTTACCCAGGAAGTGGTCACTCAAAAAATCATTGATATCAAAACAGCTATAGAACCGGAAATACCCTACCATTTTGACCGCTGGAACGGTTCAACATGGACAGTGATAACGACGCAAGTTAACACATTTTCCCGCACGGTGAGTCAATGGAATGACGACGTTCAGATCATGTTGAATTTTGCCGAACGCAGGGTAAATTACGTTCGCGACCACATCCAAAACGAGTTCAATTTAAACGGTAAAGCGAAGGTAAATTTCACCATCTCACAACCCAATACCGGTAAAATCAAAATAAACACCCTTGTCATAGATGATTTCCCTTGGGAAGGGACTTATTTTCAGGGTGTGCCAGTTCAGATTATTGCCTTACCCAATCCAGGGTACCGTTTTGCCGGCTGGACAGGGATAACACCTTCAGATTCGGCAAACACTATGGTTAGTTTAACTGATAATACCTCTATTACCGCTGTTTTTGAAGAGGACACCAGCTCTCAAATAAACATTGTGATCAATGAGATCAATTACAATTCTTCTGCAGACTTTAATCCTGAAGACTGGGTGGAGTTTTATAATCCACAAGAGAATTCAGTTGATTTGTCCGGTTGGATTTTCAAAGACGATAATGATGCTAATGAATTTGTGTTTCCATCGAAAACGGTTATTGCTCCTGATGACTACTTAGTGCTTTGCAGGGATTCACTGACGTTTCACGATCTGTTTCCGGAGGTAGATGATTATATCGGCGACCTTGGTTTTGGATTAAGCGGTGCAGGTGAGTTTATAAGGCTTTTTAATGCTCAGGGTGCACTGGTTGATTCACTCACCTATGATGATAATCCACCGTGGCCTGTGGAGCCTGATGGAACCGGAGCTGCGCTTGCGTTGCTCAACCCGGGGCTTGATAATTCGCTTGTGCAAAGCTGGGCTGTTTCTTATTCGCACGGTACTCCCGGCAAGATAAACGATGTGTTTATTGTGAATGTTGATGATTCAAACTCAGGTATTCCCACTGTCTTTTCTCTTGGACAGAACTATCCTAATCCGTTCAATCCAATTACAACCATCCCGTTTTCCATACCGGAAGTTTCGAGGATTACAATTGATATCTATTCGATTCTTGGCCAGAGAGTTGAGACACTGCTGGATGAATACCTTGCGCCGGGTAACCACAGTATAATATTCAAGGCTGAGGACATTGCTGCGGGTGTCTATTTTTATACCATCACCTCTGAAAAGTTCAGGGAAACAAGGCAGATGTTGCTGATTAAGTAAATAATGACCATATAATCTAATAAGGTGTAAAATGATTATTATGGGTGAAATACTGCCCACTCTCACAAAAACTGTTTTTATACTGTTAATAATCATTACTCTTGGATTCACCGCCGAATCCACTCCCCTCATCAACGAAGTCATGTCATCCAATTCATCAACCATTGAGGATGAGAACGGCGACTACTCCGACTGGATTGAGATTTACAATCCCGGAGATTCCCCCGTTGATCTGACAGGATATGGATTATCGGATAGGCCCGACAATCAGTATAAATGGGTATTCCCGAATTGTACTCTTAATCCCGGTGAGCACAAGCTGATCTTTGCCTCCGGAAAAGACCGAACGAAAATAATTAACTACTGGGAGACGATTATACGTGAAGGTGATGACTGGCAGTTTTTTGTTGGAACCGAGGAACCGCCTTTAAATTGGAAGGAAATCGGTTTCAAGGGCGGTTGGAAAACAGGTCCCAGTGGTTTCGGATACGGATATGGAAATGAAGCTACTACTATTCGTACCGGATCACTGTATATCCGTAAAACGTTCATGTTAGATAATGTCATTGATATTGTTCGGTGTTTTTTCCACATGGATTATGACGATGCCTTTGTTGCTTACATCAACGGGACAGAGATTGCCCGGTCTAATATAGGCGAAGTGGGCACACCCCCGTCATTTGACCAGTATGCCGACGGAAGCAGGGAAGCGGAAATGTACAAAGGCGGCGATCCTGAAGAATTCGAGATAGCCGATATCCAGTCTCTTCTAATTCAAGGTGAAAATGTACTCGCTATTCAGGTGCATAATCTTAATAAATATTCATCAGATCTCACTGCAATACCGTTTTTGACTTTCGGTGTGAATGTTTCTCCTCTCGAGCCTGAGGGGTTTTCGGATATTCTACCAATACCTGTTGATTACTATCTTCACACTAATTTTAAAATCAATTCGTCCGGCGAAACGATTCTTATAACCGATAAATCCGGCAATTTGTGTGATCTTATCGATACGGGGTATATACCCAGAGACCTGTCCCGGGGCAGAATCACCGATGGTGGTGCCGAACGGGGGTATTTTACCCAGCCGACACCCGGGAAATCAAATACTTCCCAGTCGTTTGTGGATTTTGCCAGTCCTGTGCATATGTCTTTGCCGGGTGGATTTTATGATAATAATACTACTGTCGAACTGTCAGCGGATTCCGAAAATGCAGTAATTCGTTACACCCTGGATGGTAACGAACCAACGGAAGAATCTAATAACTATACCAATTCACTATCCATATCTGCCACAACGGTTGTAAAAGCTCGTGCATATGAAAATGGTTTACTGCCCGGAAAAATTACGACGAACACTTATTTTATTAATCAGGCTTCAACGCTCGCGGTTATCTCGTTATCCACCGATCCAGCCAATTTTTGGGATGATGAAATCGGTATTTACGTGATGGGTAATAATGCCGAATCAAAAATACCGTATTATGGGGCAAATTTCTGGCAGGACTGGGAACGACCGGTACATTTGGAGTTTTATAAGCCGGACGGTGCCCTGGGATTCAGCATGGATGTCGGTACAAAAATTCTCGGAGGATACATGAGACGATTCCCGCAAAAGACCTTAGCAATTTTCGCCCGTGGCAAATATGGTTCTAATACAATTGATTATCAGATCTTTCCTGATAGCCCGATCAGGGAATTCAAATCGTTCGTTCTCCGCAATTATGGAAATGACTGGGAGAACACATTACTCCGAGATCCGTTGTCTCAGGATCTTATCAAAACCAGGGATTCGGACGTTCAATTATATCGGCCGGCAGTCGTGTATATAAACGGTGTCTATTGGGGTATTCATGCTGTGATGGAAAAACAGAATGAGGACTATCTTGCCTCTCATCACGGTGTTGATTCGGACAATGTTGATATCATGGAAGCAAAATCACCTTATGAGTGGAACGGTTTCACCGTGATAGAAGGAGATAGAGAGCATTTTGACGCAATGATGAACTTCATTACAAACCAAGACATAACCGATTCATCAAATTATGAATATATCAAGACTCTAATGCAGGTTGATAATTACATCGATTATGTTACGACTGAAATTTATTACGGTAATACAGATTGGCCTCACAATAACAATAAATTTTGGAGACCTCGTACGCTGAATGGAAGATGGAGATGGTTGGTATTTGATCTCGATTATGCATTCGAATGTAAAAATTGGACTCCATCCAGTCACAATACACTTGAATTTGCCACCGATCCTTCAAATAAGCCAGAAGCGAAATTATTATTACGAAAACTCTTAGAAAACAGCAGTTTTAGAAATGATTTCATCAATCGTGTTGCCGATTTCATGAACTCAATTTTTCAACCAGAATTTATGCTGCAAAGATTACTTGAAATGAAAAAAGAAATTGAACCCGAAATTCCCAATCATATTGCCAGGTGGGGTGACTCACAAGAGCGAGCAATCCATTCAGTCGAAGATTGGGAAAAGAAGTTGGATGTCGTGGAAGAATATGTTGTACAACGGCCCCAGTATGTCTATACTCATTATATGGAGAGGTTTGGTATACAAGGAACTTCAAATATCTCACTCAATATATCTGAGCCTGCGTGTGGAAAGATAAAGATCAATTCATTGGAGATTGATGATTTCCCCTGGGAAGGGACTTATTTTCAGGGTGTGCCCGTTCAGATTATTGCCTTACCCAATCCAGGGTACCGTTTTGCTGGCTGGACAGGGATAACACCTTCAGATTCGGTAAACACTATGGTTAGTTTAACTG
>JBHPFF010000177.1:0-4556 GCA_042572165.1 Candidatus Latescibacterota bacterium
AATATCAGGAGGATAAGTGTATGCGTACAGTACTAAAAAATTTCCGTAGTAATACTATTATTATCGACTGCAATTTTCGCACAGGATAACCTTTCGGACTATGCGAATAACTGGCCTCAGTGGCGCGGCCCGTTGGGAACCGGCGGCGCTCCCTTGGGAAATCCGCCTATCGAGTGGAGTGAACAGCAAAACATCCGCTGGAAAATCCGTCTTTCCGGAACCGGTTATGGAACACCGGTTATTTGGGGAACCGACATTTTCGTTTCTTCGGCCATACTACCTGAGGGCAGTGAACCATCCGCCAAAAGTGCCAAGCCCACAGAACCAGCCAAGTTCGTAGTAATGGCTATAGATCGCACGAGTGGCGAAGTACGGTGGGAACGTACAGTACGAGAAGAAATACCGCATCAGGGAGTTCACGAGTCAAGCACCTGGTCTACCAGTTCTCCAATCACTGACGGAAAACATGTCTATGCCTACTTCGGATCATTCGGCCTATACTGTTACACTTTAGCGGGAGATTTAGTGTGGGAAAAAGATTTCGGCGACATGAATATCAGGAATGAGTTCGGGGAGGGTAGTTCTCCCGCGCTGTACAAGGACCGACTGATCGTCAACTGGGACCATGAAGGGCAATCCTTGGTCGTGGCGCTCGATGCAGCCACCGGCGAGGAAATCTGGAGGAAGAACCGGGATGAGGGCACTACTTGGGCGACACCACTTGTAGTGGAGGTAGGCAGCCGGGCACAGGTGATTACCGGTGGTACGAATCGAGTGAGAAGTTACGACCTTGCAACCGGGGATCTGCTCTGGGAGGACGATGGCCTTACGGCGAACGTTATTCCCTCACCTGTAGCGGCCAACGGAGTAGTTTACCTTACCAGTGGGCATCGTGGCAGTGCGTTGCGTGCCATTCGACTGTCCCTGGCAAAAGGGAACATAACCGGCACTCCCGCAGTTCTCTGGTCATATAACCAGGACACACCATACGTACCCTCAGCTCTCCTTCACCGTGGTGCTTTATATTTTCTTAAAAGCAATCAGGGCATTCTAACCTGTATTGATATCGAAACAGGGAAATCGCATTACTCAAATCAGCGCCTCGAGGGGATACGTACTGTGTACGCCTCGCCGGTGGGTGTTGCAGATCGAATATATCTGACCGGCCGTGAAGGAACAACATTGGTTATCCGGCACGGTGCTGATTTCGGCATTATAGCGACAAACACACTGGATGATAAAATTGATGCGTCACCGGTGATAGTCGGAGATGAATTGTTTCTAAGGGGACATAAATATCTCTACTGTATTGCAGAATAGAAGTACAAATCATCGGGGAAGGAATTGACACTATCGTGATGACAGATGTTAATGATATGTTTGTTTTAACGGGATTACCAGGGGGGAGAGTATTTAATCAGACCACTGAGTGGCATTTATAATTTTACACCGACTGCAACGCCAGAATCCGATATATGCGGACAGGACTGAGGCGTGGAGACGTTTGTGATTGAGTATGTGCTGGTAACATACATTCGGTTTGATTTTGAGCGGGGGGCACAGTAGTTTTGTGTTCAGTAGCACTATTTGCTGTATATAGGTTCTTATCACAGTTCTGTATAAGCCCTAGTTAGGCATTAAAATGAAGATAAATAAACCAATTTCAGTGGAACTTATCGCACCGTGCGGAATGAATTGCGCTATTTGCAGCCGTCATCTATCATATATTAATGATCTAAAACGAAGCCAATGCATCGGCTGCCGACCAAGAAATAAAAGATGCACATATTTATTTGGAAAATGTACTGGAATTAATCGTGCTTCAAAAGGTAATGCCACCTTTTGTTTTGAATGCAATCAGTACCCTTGCATACAAATCAATCGAATTGACAATAGATATAGAAAAAACTACGGAATGAGTATGAAAGACAATTTGGAATATATTAAGAAAATGGGAATCGACAAATTCATTAAGGAACAATACAAGAAATATCGTTGTTCAACGTGCGGTGGTTTGATCTCAATTCACAATAAAAAGTGTTTTAAATGCGATAAGATAACAAAATTAGTAGATAAAAATGCCTAACAACGCACTAAAGCTGACCGGAGCCGCGTCCGGTTTTGGTCGTGAGAGTTCAGTGCAGTTCAAAGTTCATTGTCCGGCAGCTTACCGCAGCGTTATAAATCCACCGGAGCAAATGATGATACAATATCGCTATGATACATTTAGTGATAGATTTTTCGCTGGTCTGATCGACGGGCTGCTATTCATACCCATCCCATTTGTCGACAAATTCATCGTTAGTGCATTCGGGGAATCGCTCATAATTGCAAGTTGGTTGACACTCTCGAGTTTTTTGTATCTTTTTTATAGCATACTAATGCATGGACTTTGGGGACAAACGGTAGGAAAAATGAGAATGTATGTGCGTGTGCTTGATGTTTCTGAAACCCGACTGAATATGAAGCAGGCTGTTTTACGAGATATTGTACCTGTAGTCTTGAACCTTATTTATGTCTCCCTGATGTGGCACTTAGGTTTATGGTTCAGGATTACCTCAAATGTACAGGAGTATTCATTGGTGCTAAGGCTCTTCGGAGCGACAAATTCTTTGTGATTTTTACTAGAAGTTGTAACGATGCTTTCAAATGAGAAGCGACGAGCACTGCATGATTTCATTGCCCATTCGGTAGTTGTAAAGGATTAATAACCAGCGGTTACACCTGACCGGGTGGGGTGACGTATTGAGCGGACAGCCACAATAGCAACTGAAGCACTACAGGCCTGTAGCGTAAACGCTGAAGTACAGGGCATGTTTGGACTCTTAATAAAAGGATCAAACCATGAGTATTCATGATAATCAAACACGACGTGATGTGCTCAAGTCAGGATTGGCGGGAATATCAGGTGCCGCAATAGGAGCCGGTTCGTTTGCCTTTTCGTCAGGTGCCGATGAAAGCGATGATGGGAAAGAGAAGGTTAGATATTCAGAGTTATTACCACATGAATTCCGAAAGAGGCTGACTGATAAACCACTTGCGTATCTTCCGATGGGAACCCTTGAATGGCATGGTGAACACCTGCCTATTGGCTCGGACGCGATTCAATGCGAAGCACTTATGGTGGAGTGTGCTCGCCAATACGGAGGAATTGTGCTCCCTCCGATCCATGTGGGACCCGGACCAACCAAGTTAATGGATGACGGCCGATTGTTGATCGGGATGGATTTCTGGAATAATATCGTGAACCCGCCTCGCCAGTTGGATGGTGATTGCTATTGGATTCCTGATGGCCTCTTTATTTCTCTGACTGATGCTATTCTTGCACAATGTAAACGGACGGGATTTCGTGCCGTCTTTGCTGATGGACATGGACCATCGCGGAGTTCGTGGATTCGAGAATTGAAGCGGCGTGAAGTTCACTTCGGATTAAAGTTGTTTGGTGTTACGTCTGATATTCAAGATCAATGGAAATCACAAATAGATCATGCTGCTCGCAATGAGACATCTCTGATGATTCACTACCGGCCTGACCGTGTCGACATGTCGCAATTACCCAAATCACGTTCAGATTGGCCCCTTGGGGTTGCTGGAGATGATCCCCGCGACGCAACAGCTGAGCATGGTAGCGAATGTAAACATGCCAGCATTGAACTCATGATTCAGAAATTCAGAGAAGCGGGTATTTAAGATGGTATAAGTTTTGAACTTATCAAATAAATTGATCTATTATGATCAATGAGGCTGTTGAGTGTTTCAAAGAGCATTTATAAAAGCAGTTTCAATATTGTTCGCCTTCCATGTGGGAGTAACATATTGAGTGCTGAATTCCAACCGGACTCTACTTCTACACCCTGAAGGCGAATGGGATCACTGAGACGAGGAAGATGGTGTTGGTGAAATAACTGGAAAATGGAGCATAAACATAATCTTTCATGAATTTGATATGGGGAATGTCGAATTATTCATTTAAACCGGATTATTCATAAACTTTTAACAATTTAAAGCATAATAGATAATAAGTGCTTTAATAACAGCTCTCTAAATCCACTGAATGGGGACTTCTCCTTGCTCCCATCGGGAAAGGGTTGTGAAAGGGGGTGATAAGTAAGCTTTCTTAAAGAGTTGTTTTCACATAAATTTTATGACTCTTCTCTTCAGATTGGAGGAACGTACCATGGCATCGAAATTATTGAAAACAGCAACACAAGGATTTTCTGGACGTATTACCCGACGTGATCTTTTGAAAGGCACTGGAACGGCAGCGTTCACCGGAATTGCGGGTCTTGGCACACAAGCATCTACCGCTGTAGCAGGGACAATGCGCAGCAGAATTCCAACTTACAAGTCAATCGGCGTCCCTACTTTAATTAACTGTGGTGGGACGTTTACAGCTTTGGGGGGATCCATTATGCCTCCCGATGTTGTGGCGGCAATGGTGGAAGCGAGTAAAAATTTCGTTTCAATGAGGGAATTACAGGCAGCTGCGGGAAAACGGATGGCTGAGCTCCTGGGTGTCGAATCAGCACGTGTAACGGCCGGCTGCACTGCTGCAA
>JBHPFF010000178.1:0-4503 GCA_042572165.1 Candidatus Latescibacterota bacterium
TCATTATTGTCTTTTATGGACGACAGCAAAGCTCAACAGCTCACAAAGTCAGTAGTGGCTATAGCTACTTCTTCTGACAGAGAACTAACCAATCCTGTTCCTATAACAGCCGGCAAGGTGACCTATGAGCAGGTAGATGAGGTGGTTCGAAGGGCACTTGAACTTGATAGGTCTGAAACCAGTATTACGAAAATCATTAAACCCACAGACTGGGTAATTGTCAAAATTAATATGGTGCACGCACCTGTAGAGGATCGTGATGGAAAGCGTCGCAGCGGGCATTTCTGGAGGCATGGTTTTGAACATTGGGGAGATGTCACTGATGCACGTGTTGTAAAAAGTGTTGTAAACTATATGTTGGAAAAGATTAAACCCGAACGTATCTCTATTGTTGAGGGTTCTGGCACCTGGGCTGTTGCAGGAAAAAGGGATCAGGCCCCTTACTATGACAGATATTCTTACGATAATGACGGCTGGACTTTGCACTGGCGTGAATTCGATAATATTTGTTACAAAGAAATGTGCGAAGAATTCTCTAAGTCTCAGAATCATACTGTAGTGGATTATATTGATCTGAACGAAGATGAATACCGCTTTGTGCCAGTGCCAGGGGGTGCATTTCAACATGAAAATGCCAATCGCCGAGACAATAAAAAATATGGAAGTGCAATTCTGCCTGGTTCAGGAAAACGCCGCGATGGATACTACATGCCTGTAACGATGCTTGAGGCTGATAAACTTGTGAATATCCCTGCCATGAAGATGAACTCCGGAGGAGGCACACTGTTCTTCAAAAATTATGTTGGAGCATTCTCATCGATTCCGTACGGTGATGGTATGGCTAAGAGCCAAATGGATAGATACGGAACATCTCAGGGAATGATAGATATATACAGTTATAAACCTACTGATTATGGAATAGTAGCCGGTTTCTGGGCATCGGAAAAGGATTGGCCTTCATATACACTTAACCTTCACCATAATATAGTGATTGCAGGCGGCGACCCACTGGCAGTTGAAGCTACTACTCTCAGGGCTATGGGTGTCAATCCTTATGATGTGGTTCAAACACACCTTGCCTTCCAAAAAGGTTTTGGGAAACTTGACGAGAAAGATATTTCTGTAGTTGGAACACCGGTTCGCAGTACTCGAAGAAACTTCATAAAACATTCTAATTATTATGGTATTGGATTTCAGAACTATCTCATGAACGGACCTCACAAAGAAACTGATCTGGACAAAGATCTGCTCGGAGGTGAGACTAGTATAAAACCTAAGTATGGTGATACCTCTAACAATGAATCCTGGTGGGTATTCAAACATTCTTACGGTTTTCCGGAAGCATGTGTGAGCCTCAATGAAAATCTGGACGAAGACCTGACAAACACTATTACATATGCTTACATCTGTCTAAAAAGCCCGTATAAACAGAGTGGTATTTTTATATTCGGTTTTGATGACGGTGCCAAGGTTTTACTTAATGGCAAGGAAATCTTACGTGAAGATGGTCCAAAGGAGTTTTTGTTCCGCGAATATAGTATCCCTGTCAGTCTTGAAGCTGGCGACAACCACCTTCTTATCAAACTAAAAAATCGCTATGGTCTTGCAGAATTCGCTTCCAGTATTGAAGACGAAACTAAGACAATGCTTTATGATATAGAAGTGATAGTACCGCAGGAGAGAGGCATGCGTCGGCTTGCAAGCAAGTGAAGATTATAATTGGATTATTTATTTTCACAACTTCTTATGGCTCTTTTTGTTTGGATTAAATAAAGTTCATAAATAAACAAGCTTTGTTGCCAACTTAAGTTTATTTAGTCTGTTACTATTAAATAGCCGGAAATAAAACTATTAGATAAGACAATTACGGTGAATGATTAAGGATAGATTTTATTCTACCCCTCCAAATTTCTAAAGTATTTTTTATTTCATGACTTCCGGCTTTTTTGAGCCGCAAGAATGATCTTATTTTTGAAATGAGTTATTAAATTTAAGGTAATATTTTATGACTTTTTTCTATGAATTAATTGATATTTTTTATGATCTATATTTCTTTGTTGAAAAGTTATTCCGTGGAACATACACAGAAAGTGTAATATCCAATACCCTGGTTCTTTTTAAGGGACTATGGTATTATGTCATATTTGGAGCTTTCGCGGCAGTTCTGATTGCTCAATTAATGACACATGAGAAGATAAGAAATCTTCTAACACGGAGAGGGAATATACCTATTCTTTTTGCTGCTGTTTTAGGTGTGATATCGCCAATGTGTACTTTTGCTGCAATTCCGCTCGTTGGTGGTCTCATGGCTGCTGGTGTTCCTCTGCCACCTCTCATGGCATTTCTTATATCATCACCACTTATGAACCCTTCACTTTTTGTTATCACCTGGGGTGTCTTAGGTCCACAAATGGCGCTTGTGAGAACTTTCTCGGCTCTGTTGCTTGGGATTATCGGAGGTGTGATTGTTGAATTTACATTGGTACGAAAGTGGTTAAATTTAAAACATGTGCTAAGACCTGGTTTTACTGTTAACGAAAATATTCCACTTTGCACAAGGGACAGTCAAAAGAAGACATATCGTCTGAAAGTACTAGAATTTCTGAGACACTCCCGTATTATGATTCTGTTCATCTCAAAATACTTCCTTCTGGCATTATTTCTTGCAGGGGCTGTACAGGCATTTATCAAACCCGGATGGATCGCACTACTGCTTGGTGGTCAAGGTTTCACATCAATATTACTTGGTGGTTTGCTTGGCGTTCCGCTGTATGTATGCGGTGGCGGAACGGTTGCTCTTATTGGTGTTTTTATAAATATGGGGATGGGACAGGGAACTGCTCTTGCATTTTTTATTACTGGACCTGCGACGAAGATTTCTACTATCATTTCACTTCATGCAGTCGTTCGAAAAAAAGTAGCCTTGATTTATTTGGGAGTTATACTTATCGGTGGAGTTCTTCTAGGATACGGTTACTCAAAAGTAGCATCAGACCTTACTATTGATCCCCGTTTTTATGGACAAGTTGAAACCAAGGAAGATGCTGTTTTGTACAAACGGGGTATTGGTTCACCGCAAGACCTGTAGAAGTCTATATTATATTTTCCATTTTATTAACTTATCTACCAATTCTGCCTTTGTTACTCTTGGATTTTTATCAAGAATTGAATCTCTTTCAATTTTAACCAAACCAAGCCTTTTCAGAAATCTATCTTAGAGAGAAAAACCATGAAAAATATTGTTCAAACTGTAACACTGACAATATTTGCCATTTCCTTATCGATCTTTCCTGCTCCGGCGCAAACTAAAAACACTGCTGCTCTCACAGTTAGCGGTCAATGGTTTATTTCCTGCCAGACCGGTAAAACCGGAGATAAATATGCAAGCAATTTTTCTGTTAAACGCGGATATATAAACATCAAAAAGCGGCTCACCGACAGGATTTCAGGCCGCATCACGCCTGATATTTCCGTTGACCGCGAGGGAGATGGTGAAGGCGACCTCGAGATGCGTTTAAAATACTGTTATATGGATATTGTGCTCGATACCATGAGTTTCATGGTAAAGCCGCACGTTGAATTCGGCCTTGTCCACCCCCCATGGATCGATTTTGAACAAAGTATCAACCTGTACCGCATGCAGGACCCAATGTTCCTTGACCGCAATAAGATCCTTAATTCCGCCGATTTCGGTATCACTTTTTTTTCCTTACTCGGCGGAGAAATGGATGACGATTATCAAAAAAATGTAAGCAGCAAGAATCCCGGGAAATATGGCAGTGTGGCGGCAGGCATCTATAACGGCGGCGGATATCATGCCATAGAGCGTAACAATAACAAAACCATTGAAGCCCGGATGACACTCAGGCCTGTCCCATCGTTCATACCCGGCTTGCAAGTTTCATATCATGGAATTACCGGCAAAGGTAACACCGCCAAAAACCCGGATTGGACACTTAATGCATGCTTTGTCTCTCTTGAAAACCTTCGGTACGTTATTACCGGAATGTATTTTTCCGGCGTCGGTAATTTCAAAGGCAGTGCGGTGAATGGTTCCGGTGATGCGATGGATCAATCCGGATATTCACTTTTCGGGGAATTGAAAATATTTAAACGCAAATTCAGACTTATCGGCAGATATGATATGTTTGATGACAAGCCCGACACAGATGATAATAATCTCAAACGAATTATAGCCGGCATTGCATATCATATTCACGGTAAGACAAAAGCTCTTCTCGATTATGATATCAGTACCCGTAACTCCTGGTCCGGGTACGAAGAAGCAAGGACGCAGTTTACTATAGAGTATAATTTTTAATCATCAAAATTTTGTTTTGACTGAGGAGTACACTTTATAAATCGTGTCTATTACTTTGGAAAAGGAAGTCTAAAAAAGCAGTTGCTTCTATCATAAATTTACACCTTAATTATTAACTTAAAGTGCCCAAAAGGTTCTGACGAAGTACAAAATTTAATATTGCTAATATCACAAAAAAATAC
>JBHPFF010000179.1:0-4366 GCA_042572165.1 Candidatus Latescibacterota bacterium
GTTTAAGTATCAGCAGCATTTCAAATCCGGTTCCGGAAAGCACGGTCAGGGAGCAAAGAAACACGGTCACTCGGGAGAGGACATGATCGTTGACGTTCCTCTTGGAACCATCGTTCGTGACAGTGAGCCCGGGGAAGTGCTGGCTGATCTCTCGGACACCAGCGACAGGGTGGTAATTGCCCGCGGCGGCAGAGGCGGAAGAGGTAACACCCGGTTCGCCACATCCACGCATCAGGCTCCCAGGAGAGCGGATGACGGCATACCCGGGGAAGAAAAAACTCTTTTTCTGGAGCTGAAACTTCTTGCCGATATTGGCCTTGTGGGTTTCCCCAACGCCGGAAAGTCCACGCTACTTTCCCGTGTATCATCTGCACATCCAAAGATAGCTGATTACCCGTTTACCACTCTGCAGCCCAATTTAGGGATTGTTGGTTACGGTGACCTTAAGAGCTTTGTCATGGCAGACATTCCCGGAATCATAGAGGGTGCTCACGAGGGTAAGGGACTGGGATTACAGTTTCTACGGCATATCGAACGGACGAAGGTGCTGCTGTTCCTCATCGAATGCATCGCAGAGAATCCGGTTGAGGATTATAAAAAACTCCTCGAAGAGCTTGCTCTTTTCAGTAAAAAGCTGCTCAAAAAGCCCCGGATCGCAGCCCTGACAAAAACCGACCTCCTTCCCCCTGACAAAACAGTTGCCATTCCAGATTTTGGTGGTGATGTTGAGACAGTTGCAATTTCCGCCATCAGTGGAGATGGCATCAACGATATAGTGTACCGCCTCGGGTCGTTAGTTGAGAATATAGAGCAACAGCCAATTGGACAGGGAAGAACATAAGGATACGGTTATTTCCGGTATATTAACCGCAAAAGTATTTTAATGAATTAACCAAAACGAATCGAACAGACATGACAGAAGAACAGGAAGACATAATTTCGCTGTATGGTGTTCCCTGTGTGGGTGCTAAAACCTATGCACTTCTCGTTGCGCGGTTCGGTTCCCCGGGAGCGGTTTTCAGGGCTTCAAAAACCGCCCTCATGGCAATGGATGGCATAGGACCTGTAGTCGCAGAAAACATCCTCTCCCACGACAGGCGGGCATATATCCGGAATCAAAAGCACCTCATAGAGAAATTCAGTGTGCAGATCATAACCCGATTATCCAGTGGATATCCGCCTTCACTGGATACTTTCGCATCGGCACCGCCGGTACTTTTCGTGCGCGGCGATCCAGAAGCATTGAAAAAAACATCCATTGCTTTTGTAGGAACACGAAAACCGTCTTCGTACGGTATAAAGATGACCCGCAAACTGGTAACTGAGTCAGTTGATGCTGGACTGTGCGTGGTGAGCGGTATGGCAGCGGGAATCGATGCCACTGCGCACAGGGCGGCGCTCGATGCCGGTGGAGTGACAGTGGCTGTATTCGGCTGCGGGGTGGATACCATATATCCCACGGTGAATCGTACACTGTCAAATGATATAATGAAATCGGGATGTCTTGTCAGCCACTTCACCATGGGGACCTCATGCAGAGCAGGCAACTTTCCCGCACGAAACGCCGTAATCGTCGGCCTTTCAATTGGAACCATCGTAGTGGAGGCTCCGGAAAAGAGCGGAGCGCTCATTACAGCCGACCTTACTCTGAAAGCAGGACGTAAGCTGTTTACCGTGCCGGGCAATATCGATTCAACAACCAGTGAAGGCACCAATTATCTCTTTACAAAAGGGGCACAGCCGGTTTCAAGTATGGAATATGTATTGAAAATGCTTGGGAAACCTGTTCCCGCACATACTCAAAAACGCGAGACCCGGCCTCTGCCGGAAGGTATGGCAGGCGAAATATTGAACGTATTGACCGAAGAACCCCTTCATGTCGAGGCTCTCTGCAAACAGCTCGATAAATCTGTCTGGGAGATACTTTCCGAACTCACCATCCTTGAGATAGAAGGCCTTGTCAGACAGAAACCCGGTAAGATATTTGAAAGAATATGATATCCGGTTAAATCAACGTTGACATAGTCTTCTCGCAGAATATGAGAATGTCACTGATGCCCAACGTTTATCAGTTGATCCTGTAATGCGAACTATCACGGGTAAGCATAAAAATACCGGGAAAGCCATCCCCGGTTGTAAAATAGATTCCATTAACGCAGTTCCTGCACGACACTCCGACGTTGGATGATGAACTCTTCTTTCATTTTACGGTTTTTATAGTAATTTTCAATGGCGGATCAAGATCAAATCCCCATTCTTCTTTTAAGTAAATCATATAAGAAATGTCTCCGCCGGGAATGTCAGGTGATGCTGTAATCGGTACAATAAGCCTCAATTGTTGACCGGTTATCAGTCTGTTAATCGGAAGAGGAGATCCAAGAGTTATGCCTTCAACTGATGTTACAGGCTCAAGTACTACTTTGATGCTGTCGGTTGCTGATTCTCCGCTGTTAATAATGTCAAGCCTTATAGCACCGCGTTCGCCGCCATACAGTATATTATCACCGCGAAGGTCAAAAAACCTTGCAGTGGCAGTAAGTTTCGGTTTCAACTTACGTCTCTCCAAAACTAACTGTTTCAATATATCTTTTGCAGGAGAATATGCCGGGTTTATTTCGAGGACCTTTTTAAAAACCATCACTGCATTCATCTTATCACCATAGGTGAGATGTAACCTTCCTTGTTCGTAAAGGGTAGGCACATGACGGGGATATAATAAGAGAGCCTTCGAATACTGCTCAAGTGCTTTATTATAAGCTCTTAAAAAGCTGTGTAATCGTGCACTGTGTATATAAGCGTTTAAATTGTTCGGGTCGGTCTTTATCGCTTTGCCAAAGTATTCGAAAGCTTTTTCAATATCATTTTTTTCCCGGTAAGAAAGCCCGATATAATTATAAACTTCAGGAATATTTTCACAAATATTGAGAGCATTGGTAAAACATTCAATTGCGGCATCATAATCGCCGTTCTCTTGAAGGGCGAGCCCACAATTTATATAAAAAGTAACATTGTTGGGATCCGCCTTGATCGCTTCCCTGTAAACATTAACGGCACCGTCACTACCACCTGATTCATAAAGTGCACGGGCGAGATAGAGCCGGGTGATATTGCTGTTCTGATCACGAGGGATCGCTTTTTCAAGATACCCTCGAGCTTCAGTAGCTCTTCCGGTTTCGATTAATGTTTGTCCGATCAATGTTAATGCAATAGAATTATCAGGATCTATTGCTAATGTTTTTTGGTACCATTCCACCGCCTCATCAAATTCGCCGATGTTGTAAAGTGCAATTCCACAATGGATGTGTGTATTAATATGCTTGCTGTCATTTTTTACTGCTATTTTATAGCTTTCGACTGCGGAAGCAAAGTCGCCGATTAACCGGTAACACTCGCCGATATAGTAATGTATTAGCCCTTCATCCGGATCCTGAGCCAGAGCGTTATTAAATAGTGTTAGTGCGCTTTCATAATTTCCCTGAAAGAACTGCTCCTTCCCTGATTCATGATAATCCTGTGCATGTGCCTGATCACAGGTATTCAGTGGATGCGTAATAACGCTAATAAGCGTTATAATCATAACTGCATGAAGTGCACCATTCTTTACTTTTGTATTCAACCGCCTGACCATCATGACAATTTCATCTCTTTCAAGTATTTCTAAGGTTCCGCACGCCGGACAACTCGAAATCCCACATCGATTTTACAATCAGTAAAATTAAAATAAGTATTATTCTCATTATATCCATAGATAGAATTAACATAATCCCAAATTACAAAAGAGCGACTCGATGACCTGCATTTGGTTTCATCAGTATACCATGAACCTCCTCTTGCACACCGTAACCGTGGTTCTTTCGGATCTGATGGCCCATATGGATTGTCTGACAGGCTGGTTCTATAATATTCAGCAGTGTACATATCATTGCATAACTCCCTCACATTTCCGTGCATGTCGTACAAGCCCCATTTATTGGGCTCTTTTTCCGCGACAGTGTGTGTTCTTTCATAGCTGTTATTTGTCGACCATCCGGCACTGTCCATATCTCCCGGACTGTCTCCCGTGTTATAGTCAGTTGTTGTACCGGCGCGGCATGCATATTCCCATTCAGCTTCAGTGGGGAGGCGGAAGCCATTCTTGTTGAAATCACATTCAAATGTGTCCGGATCATAACAGGATTCAAGTCCTGCTATATAACTCAACTTGTTACAGAAAAGTATAGCATATTTCCAACAAATGTTTTCCATGGGACGACTGCCATCTATATCAGAAAATGGAGTGATATCCTGTCCAAATATATCCTTTACAACTGAATTTTCACCTAAAAAACATTAGCAATAGATCCTGATAATTCTATTGCATTAACAT
>JBHPFF010000180.1:0-4287 GCA_042572165.1 Candidatus Latescibacterota bacterium
TCTTTATGACGGTTTTAACGATATGCTGGAACAAATCCAGTTCAGAGAAATGGAGAGAGATAAAGCAGAAGAAGCGCTGCGGGAATCTGAAAGAAATTTTCGCAGCATTTTCGAAAACGCTACTGAAGGCATTTTTCAATCTTCACCTGATGGTCGATTAATAAATGCCAATCCGGCTTTAGCAAAAATTCTTGGATTTGAATCACCGGAAGAGATGGTAAAAAACATTACCAATTTAGGCGAGCAAATCTATTGTGATCCCTCAAAACGAAGTGAATTCAAAAATTTAATGGCAGAAAATGGTAATGTTAAAGATTTTGAATTCAGAAGTAAGCGAAAAGATGGCAGCATTATATATACGTCTGTTAATGCTCACGATATCCGCGACGAAAATCAAAACATGCTCTATTTTGAAGGCATTATTGAAGATATCACAGCTCGTAAACTGGCGGAGGATGAACTCCAACAGGCAGCGGATATTTTCAGTAATATTCAGGTAGGATTGTATGTTTATCATCTTGAGGACATCAGAGACGACAGGACACTCAGGATGATTGCTGCAAACCAGGCTGCTGAGAAGTTTACCGGTGTCCCCGTAGAGGATGTAGTGGGTAATACCCTTGATGAGAATTTCCCAGGATTACGTGAAAAGGGAATTCCTCAGAAATTTGCGGAAGTTGTTCGGTCGAAAAAACCAATAGAATTAGAAGATCTGTATTACGGAGATAATAGGGTTTTAGAAGCCTATTTTGCTACAAAAGCTTTTCCGCTTCCCAATAATTGCGTTGGAGTTGCTTTTGATAATATAACCGATCAGAAAAAAGCGGAAGAAGCGTTACAAAAGCTTAATGAAGAACTGGAACAACGTGTTGAAGAGCGGACGGTTGAAATTTCAAAAACGAATGAAAACCTGAGATCTGAGATTCAGGAACGCAATCGAGCGGAAGAGGCGCTTCGTGAAAGCGAAGGGAAATTACGTTCCGTATTCGATAATATGCAAGATGTATATTACAGAACAGACAAAGACGGTAGACTTATTTGGTTTTCTCCTTCTGCAACAGCAATGTTAGGATACGAATCCCCTGAAGAAATGATGGGTATTGATGTTGCCAAAAATTTCTATGCATATCCTTCAAAAAGAGAAATATTTCTTAAAAAATTAGCCGAAAAAGGTAAAGTCACAAATTATGAAGTGGATCTTCTCAAGCGTGACGGAAGCACGTTAACCGTCAGCACAAACTCTTCTTTTTATTATGATAAAGACGGGCAGATCAGCGGAGTGGAAGGATCTTTCAGGGATATTACAAGCCTTAAGCAGGCAGAGCAAGTGTTGCGTGAGAGCGAGGAACGTTTCCGCTTACTGGTTCAGAACTCCAGTGATACTATCGTCATCCTCGATGCTGACGGAATCCAGCGATATGTGAGCCCTTCTATTGAGCGCATAACCGGTCTAAAACCCGAGGAAGTTACAGGGATTAATGCCCTTGAAGTTTTACATCCTGACGATATTCCCATCATCACTGAAAAAATAGCCGAGAGTATTGCAAATCCCGGGGGAACTGTACGTGCTGAATACCGTCACCGCTGTGCGGATGGCTCCTGGGTCTTTTTAGAAGCGGTTGCCACCAACTTGTTGGATGATCCCCGCGTGAACGGTATCGTAGTGAACACCCGCGATGTCACTGAACGTCATCAGCATGAGTTAGAGTTGCACAAGGCGAAAGAAGCAGCGGAAGTTGCCAGCAGGTCAAAATCATCATTTCTTGCAAATATGAGTCACGAACTGCGCACACCTCTTAATTCAGTCATTGCGATGTCGGATATCCTTATGGAAAAATATTTCGGGGATCTGAATGAAAAGCAGGAAGATTACATTAAAGACATCCGTGATAGCGGACAGCATCTGCTCTCCCTGATCAATGATATTCTTGATCTTTCAAAAGTAGAAGCAGGTTACAGCCCACTTGAGATATCCAATGTGGACTTAAAAATGCTTTTGGAAAGCAGTTTAATTATTGTTCGGGAAAAATCTTTAAAGCATGGAATCGAGCTGTTATTCGAAGTGGATGATGATATGCCGAATATGCAGGCTGACGAGCGTAAAATCAAACAAGTTGTCTTTAATCTGCTGTCTAATGCAGTCAAATTTACTCCGGACGGTGGTAAGGTCGGTATTGAGGCTCATCTGGAAAAAGAAGTTGTTCAAATCTGCATATGGGATACCGGAATCGGACTCTCTGAAGATAATATGGAAAAAATCTTTGGAGAATTTGTTCAAACTGAAACGTCGCTAACAAAAAAATATGAAGGTACGGGGCTGGGACTGGCACTGGTGAGGCGGTTTATAAAACAGCATGGCGGTAATATCTGGGTGGAAAGCAAGATAGATAAGGGAAGCCGGTTCATTTTTACCCTTCCGCTTGAACAACCAAATAAAAATAATAAACAATAAAATAAAGACTGGGGAAATAATTATGCCAAAATACACCGTGCTGATTACCGAGGACAATCCCAAAAACAGGAAGGTTTTTAAGGATATATTGAGTGTTCATGGCTATATATCGATTGAGGCAGTAGATGGGGAGGAAGGGTATAAAATGGCAAAAGAACACAAACCTGACCTTATAGTGATGGATGTACAGTTGCCGAGAGCAGATGGATATGAAGTTACACGTCGTTTAAAGAGTGAAGATGACACTAAAGATATTCCAATAATCATCGTTACATCTTTTGCTATGGCAGTTGAGGAAAATGAGGCAAGGGCGGCAGGCTGCAATGATTATTTAACCAAACCAATTAATATTCATCAATTTATTGAAATGATAAAAAAGTATTTGCCCGACCAAGGTTTAACTTCATGAAGAAATCACAACCGAATATTCTAATTGTTGATGATGAACCGCGTAATTTGCGCATTTTTGAGGGCATACTTGCTCCAATGAAGTATAACCTCGAAAAAGCTGCGAATGGGATTGAGGCACTAAAACAGGTTGAAAAGGAACTGCCTGATATAATTTTACTGGATGTGATGATGCCTGGCATGTCAGGTTTCGAAGTCTGCCGCACGTTGAAATCACAGCCTGAAACCCAGTTTATCCCAATTGTACTTGTTACATCGCTATCAGATAAGGACTCGAAAATTACCGGAATCGACTCCGGTGCTGATGACTTTATAACCAAACCTGTTGATTCGATAGAACTTCGCGCGAGGGTCAAATCGCTGTTACGGATTAAATTTCTCTATGATAAACTTAAGGAGAAGAACGTTGAACTTCAAAAAGCAATGCACCAGCTCGAGGTTACTCAGCAAAAACTTATTATACAGGAAAAAATGGCTTCTCTGGGAAATCTTGTCGCCGGTGTAGCTCATGAAATAAACACTCCTCTCGGAGCCCTGATAAGCAATAACGATATTTTTATTCGCTCGGTCAAAAAAATGAAAACAATATTAGCCGATTTCGTCAGTCCAGCGGATGCACCGAAAGACCCGGCCTTAGCAAAACTTTTTGAAGGGATTGAAAAGCTCAATGAAGTCAGTAACACAGCCTCTGACAGGATCAGAAATATTGTAAATAGTCTTAGAACATTCGCCCGTCTCGACCAAGCGGAGATGGACACGGTGGATATTCATGAAGGAATTGAAAGTACTTTGACGCTTGTTTATCATGAGCTGAAAAGGCGGATTGAGGTGCATAAAGATTTTGGAGATCTTCCCCCAATATCCTGTTATCCAAATCAGCTCAATCAGGTTTTATTTCCCTAACTTTAGAGACGCAATATAATGTTGAGACATTTATTTCAGCTAAAAAGGCTTTGAAATATATAAAAAGCAACAGTGTTGATCTTGTAATTTCAGATTATGTCATGCCTGAAATGGATGGTATAACATTTTTGGCTAAAGTTAGGGAAATAAAACCTGAAATCACCCGTATTATTCTTACCGGGTATGCCGATAAAGAAAATGCAATTAAAGCGATAAATGAGGTGGGGCTATTTCAGTATATTGAAAAGCCATGGGATAATGATGACTTAAGAATCATTATTCGGAATGGAATTGAAAAAAAGCAACTTATGAATAAACTTCAGGAAAAGATGGATGAATTTAATCAGACTCATGGGGAACTGCAAAGTTTGCATCGTGAAATCTTAAAGACTTTTGTATAATATACCTCGGTCGCCATTTAATTTAATGAAGAACACCTAAACAAATTTTGTATCATCAGGGTAAATTTTGAACCATAACTTTCAAAATTAACTAGAATATTTCATTTTGGAAAGATTAAGTAC
>JBHPFF010000181.1:0-4016 GCA_042572165.1 Candidatus Latescibacterota bacterium
CTGTAAATGTCGTTCGCTCGGTAGCCGATGCAGTTAGTGTGCCCCTCATTGTGTGGGGTTGTGGGGATGATGACAAGGACAATATGGTAATGCCTCCTATCGCGGAGGCGATAAAGGGGAAAAATGCTCTCCTTGGAACTGTAACGGAGGGTAACTACAAAACCCTCGTGGCAGCCTGTCAGATGGGCGGTCACAACCTCATCGGGGAAAGTCCTCTCGATATAAACATCGGCAAACAGGTTAATATTTTAGTTTCAGACAGCGGTTTTCCGCTGGATCGTGTGGTGATGTACCCCACAACCGGAGCTTTGGGTTATGGCATAGAATATGCATATTCCATTATGGAGCGCGGGAGACTGGCCGCCCTTTCGGGGGATAAGATGATGTCCACTCCGGTAGTTTGCCGCGTGGGACCGGAAGTATTCAGAGTTAAAGAAGCCAAGGCACCTCTGGAAGAACAACCCCATTGGGGCGCTCTTGAAGAACGGGGGCCAATGTGGGAAGCAATGACAGCAAGCACCCTCTTAATGGGCGGTGCCGACATCATGCTCATGAGGCACCCTAAATCTGTAAAAATAATCAAAAATATGATCAACGAATTGATGGAAAAATGATTTTATGTCACTCAGATTCTATGGGCTGCAATATTACCAATATACTGGAAAAACCGGATCACCGATCAATCCAGCGTTTCCCGTACGCGCGTCATTTGAATAAGACATTCCTTGTTTTGTATGGTTGTCTATCATAATCCAAACTCAAGATTTTTAAAGGGAGAGACTCACATGTTTGTCATCAGCGAACGTATTAATGGTATGTTCAGTGATATTAAAAAGGCGATTCAAAATAGCGACAAGGGACCGGTACAGGAGCATGCATTAAAGCAGATTGAGTCCGGAGCAAATATACTCGACATTAATGTTGGTCCTGCGACAGCAGACAAGGTAGGCGCTATGGTCTGGCTTGTTGAGACTGTCCGTGAGGTTACAGATGTCACGCTCTCAGTGGATACAGCTAAATTTGAGGCGATGAAAGCAGGCTTTGAGGCTGCAGGAGGCTTGCTGATTATGAATTCCACCAAGGGAGATGAGGAAAGCCTGAACCAGCACCTCCCCCTTGCCAAAGAATATGATGCCTCGGTTATAATTCTAACCATCGACGAAAAAGGCGTGCCGTCCAATGTTGAAGGGCGTGTGGAAATAGCCATGAGAGGACTGGCGAAAGCAATGGAATATGAAATCGATACCGATAAGATCATCATCGATCCCATTGTTCTCCCCGCTAATGTGGCTCAGGATCAACCGAAAAACGTTCTTCAGGCTATAAATGAAATAAGAATGCTGTCCGATCCCCCGCCTCATATAGTTAACGGTCTGTCCAATCTGAGCCAGCGGTGCTCAAATCCCGGACTCATAAGTCGGACATTTCTCGCCATGTGTATTGGATACGGCATGGATATGGTTATCACTGATCCGACGGACAAAGAACTTATGAACACGATTATCACCGCGGAAATGTTGATGAATAAGAGCATTTACTGTGACGGTTTCCTCGAGGCTTATTATTCATGATATGCTCTGGCTTGTTAACTTCTCTGAAGCGGTTGGTTTGATAACAATACGTGGGCTTGTCACTGGATAAGCCCATCATGCTATATGCCGGAACCTACTCTCATCTGGCACTCTCTTTTTTCCCATAGATGAACTGTGAAAAATAATTAGTTGCTCTTGAAAAACCCCAATATATTGATAATAATATACTTACAATTAATTATTAACTTTTTCTTGACAGTTTGCCGTTAAATGTATAGAATTTGAGAAACTAAGTTATCATTGCTTAAGGTTTGATCTCCATTCGCTCCGGCTGACAGCTTATAGTCAACGATATAAGACGGAGGTTTTATACAGACTGTATAAGATTCAGAAACAATTTTGATAAAATTTCGCAACAGATTGATATTTCGTTGGGGTCTTATATAGCTCAAATAGCTGTATACTCGTTGCGCTGCAACGCAGCGAATAGGTTCTTAGCATAGAAAACTGTATAAACTCCGTTGGATGTAGTATGGTAAAAGCCATTATGAGTGCCCAGACCAAGCAAATTATGAACAAGCTACGGGAACTGAGTGATAGCGATATCGCGGCTCATTCACAGCGATTCTTTAAGACCGGAAAGGGAGAATATGGGGAAGGAGACAGGTTCCTTGGTATTCGTGTCCCAACCATCAGGAAATGTGTCAGAGAATATCGTGCCATATCTTTGGAAGATACTCTAGAGCTTCTGAAATCTCCTTTCCACGAAGCACGACTACTTGCCTTGCTGATACTAGTCGCAAAGTATTCCTCTACAAATGGGAGTACCGAACAAGATGCTATCTATCGGTCTTACCTAAGTCATACAAAATTCATCAACAATTGGGACCTGGTTGACTGTTCAGCGGAACACATTGTGGGGGCTCACCTGTTTTTCAAAGATAGAAAACCGATTTATCGGCTTGTACATTCAAGAAGCCTGTGGGAGCGAAGGATCGGCGTTATGTCCACTTTTCACTTCGTGAAAAGAGATGACTTCTCGGACATTTTGGCAATTGCTGAGTTGTTGCTGCATGACCAAGAGGACTTGATACACAAGGCCGTGGGATGGATGTTGCGCGAAGTAGGCAAGCGAAACCGGGATGTCGAAGAAAGATTTCTGGCAAAACACTACAAGGAAATGCCGCGCACTACGTTACGCTATGCTATCGAGAAATTGCCTGAGATCGAAAGGCTGGCATATCTACAAGGCACAAAATAGCGCATAAAGCAAGCCGGATGCAGGTGACGGCATACAGCCGCACCTGATCCACAACGGGTTAATAAGGAGAAATCGTGCAAAAAACCGGGACATTAACATTCAAGCTGGCCAAATTAATGATCGCTGTATCGTGGGCTGACGGGAAGATCGAGAACTCGGAAGTCAATGCAATAAAAGAATTGTTTTTTTCACTTCCGGAACTGGATGCCAGGGAATGGGCTGAACTCGAGATTTATATGGATTCACCAATTGACGAATCAGAAAGGGAAATTTTGTTAGAAGATGTGCTCGAAGATGTGCGCAACACTTCAGAAAAAAACCAGGTATTGCAGACGATAGAAACCCTTATTGCTATTGATGGAAATGTGTCTGATGAAGAGAAGACTATTTTCAGCGAACTGAAAACAGCAATCGAATCTAAGCAGACAGGAGTGCTTGGACTTTTCTCACAATTGACCAGTGGAGTCTTAAAGAAAAAGAATGAGAAGGGGAAAGAGATATTTCTTAGGGAGCAGCAACTCGAAGATTTCATTCGCAACAAGGTTCTATATGATTTTAGACGAAAATATCCGGAATTGACCCAGATATCCGATGGGCAACTCAAAAAGCTCTGCTCAGCATCGGCCTTGTTAGGGCGGGTGGCTTTTGTTGATAGTGACTTTTCCCAAAAAGAACTAGAGACTCTTGTTTCTTTGTTGATTTCAGAATGGAATCTGACTGAACCAGATGCAAACCTTTTAGCGGAAATTGTTCGCCGAAGAGTAATGGAGGGTTTCGATTACCACTATTTGACTCACAGTTTCTTTGAACAAACTACCTCTGAGGAACGCAAGCACTTCATAAAATGTCTATTTCTAATGGCAAATGCGTCAGAGAATACTTCTAATGAGGAAATTGAAGAAATACGATCGATTGCTAATAGTTTGAAGATTAGCCATTCTGATTTCATAGATGCTAAACTAACTATACCGGATATAGATCGAAACGGATTATAATAAATCAGTACACCTGACCGCTTACTGCTATGCGCTTTGCGTCAGGTAAACCGCAAACCGTTATGCCAGGATGCACAGGAATGGAAGTTCTACAAGACATACCCTTTGAGTTGGACACGGATTCACTCCTTGTGAGGCTTCATTTGCAGAAGGAGAGCGATGATGCCGAAGAGCTGAATGCGCTTGTTGAGACGATACGTACGCATATGAGGCCGAAAGCAGTGTACA
>JBHPFF010000182.1:0-3931 GCA_042572165.1 Candidatus Latescibacterota bacterium
GCATGCGGGGTCTAATGCAGAAACCTCAGAAGAAAATTACCGGTGGTTACGGAGACTTTATCGAAACACCTATTACTGCTAATTTCCGCGAGGGTCTCAGTGTTCTCGAGTACTTCATCTCCACACATGGATCACGTAAGGGTCTTGCTGATACAGCGCTAAAGACTGCCGAAGCCGGCTATCTCACAAGAAGGCTTGTTGATGTGGCGCAGGATTGTATTGTCCTAGAAGATGACTGTGGAACCCTTCATGGAATCGAAATGTCCACCCTCAAAGAGGGGGAGCATGTTGTTGAGCTTCTTGGCGACAGAGTTTTCGGTCGTATACCCCTCGAAGATATAATTGATCCTGTTACCGATGAAGTTATTTGTCCTGTCAGTGAGCTTGTTGATGAAGGAATGGCTGTGAAAATCAATGATTCTACTATAGAGAATATATTGATTCGTTCTGTTTTGACCTGTGAGTCACGCAGGGGGATATGTGCAAAGTGCTACGGACTTAATCTGGCAAAGGGTAACCTGGTGGATATAGGAGAAGCGGTTGGAGTTATCGCTGCCCAGTCAATAGGTGAACCAGGCACCCAGCTTACACTCCGCACGTTCCATATAGGCGGTGCTGGAGAGAGATTAACCGAACAGTCAGAGATTACTGTCAAAAAGGGCGGAAAGATTGTATTCAGCGATAACCTCAAAACAGTTCAGTATGACGAGAATACGAAGGTTGTTGTCGGACGTAACGGTGAGATCTATATCGAGGATCGGACGGGACGCATGGTGAGCACCTATTCCGTACCTTACGGCGCGCGAGTGATCGTCAATGTCGGTGACATTGTCGATGACGGAGCTACGATTTATACATGGGAGCCCAACCATACTCTGCTTGTTACCGATACCGTCGGAATTGCACGTTTTGAAAATATTATCGAGGGTATTACATTCCGTTACGAGGTTGACTCGGAAACCGGTCATAAACAACGTCTTATCATAGACCGGCGTAATAGAGCTCTTACACCGCATATTGATATTCTCGACGATGACGGTAACAAACTCAGGTCATATTTCCTCTCTATCAGCGCGCGTATAATGGTCGAGGATGGTAAGAAACTCAAAGCTGGTGAAACCCTTGTCATGCTCCAAAACGAACGATTCAAAACACGCGACATCACCAGCGGACTGCCCCGTGTGGCAGAACTCTTTGAGGCCCGCAAGCCAAAAGATCCGGCTATAATTTCTGAAATCGACGGCGGAGTCGAAATCGGCGGACTTGTCAGGGGTTCAAGAAAAATAATTGTCAGCGGCGAAAACAATTTCACGAGAGAATACCTGATACCCTATGGCAAACACCTTCTCGTATTTGACGGCGACTATGTCCGTGCAGGAGAACGTTTGACTGAAGGCGCTGTCAATCCTCACGATATCCTTCGAATCAATGGTATCCATAATGTCCAGGAATACCTGCTTAACGAAATTCAGGAGGTGTATCGCCTGCAGGGTGTAAAGATCAATGATAAACATATTGAAACCATTATAAGGCAAATGCTCCAGAAGGTGCAGATTGTCGATCCCGGCGATACAAACTTCCTGGAGGGTGCCCAGGTTGATAAATTCACTTTTGCCGAAGTCAATGAACGTGTGCAGGAAAAAAAGGGCGAACCCGCTACCTTTGAACCGATCCTGCTCGGTATCACCAAAGCCTCACTATTTACTGAATCATTCATTTCTGCCGCTGCGTTCCAGGAAACTACCCGCGTTCTTACCGAAGCTGCGGTGCAGGGGAAAATTGATAACTTGCAGGGATTAAAAGAAAATGTTGTGATAGGACACCTTATTCCAGCTGGTACCGGAATGAAAAAATATCACTCAGTAAGCATAATAACTCCGGAAAGCATATTCGACGAATATGTCAAAGCCGAACAGCCGGCTGAGGATATTACCGAAGGTGTAACTGAAGACGAAATAGTCTCAACGGAAGACCTGTAAAAAGATGGAGAAAATATTTGACAATAAAGAAAATAATAATTATATTTATAATCTGTTAAATTTATCAGAAAATCAAGAGTTTATATTAAATAATCTTAATTAACTGCGAAATAGAATATGCCAACTATTAATCAATTGATCAGAAAAGGGCGAAAAGTTCAGAAAAGCAAGAGTTCTTCGCCTGCGCTTAAGGAGTGTCCTCAGAAGCGCGGCGTGTGTACTCGTGTTTATACGATGACGCCCAAGAAGCCGAATTCGGCGTTAAGAAAAATAGCACGTGTACGGTTGTCCAATGGTATTGAGGTTTCGGCGTATATCCCCGGTGAGGGACATAACTTGCAGGAGCATTCGATCGTTTTGGTCAGAGGTGGCAGGGTGAAAGACCTTCCTGCTGTTCGTTATCATATTGTACGTGGTACTCTTGATACTGTGGGAGTGGATGATCGGCACAAATCTCGTTCCAAATACGGAACCAAGCGTCCGATGTCATAAACTGCATTTATGATTTTACATTATACGTCCAAATCAAGGGAAAGAATTCTATAATTATTGAATTTTGAATCTTGAATACAAGAGGATTGTATGCCGAGAAGAAGAAAAGTTCCCAAACGTCAACTTATGCCGGATCCGAAATATAAAAGCACTATGGTGACGCGCTTTGTGAATAATTTATTGAAAGATGGGAAGAAAGCAGTTGCTGAATCAATTTTTTACAAAGCAATTGACTCCATTGAAGAGCGTACCGGTCAGAACGGCATAGAGGTGTTTGAGAAAGCCCTTGAAAACGTAAAACCCATTGTTGAGGTGAAGAGCCGTCGAGTTGGCGGGGCAACGTACCAGATTCCTGTTGAAATCAGAGCTGGACGCAGGACGGCGCTTTCTATCAGGTGGATTATTTCCTTTGCGAAAAACCGTTCTGAAAATACTATGGCTGAAAGGCTGGGAATGGAATTTGAGCAGGCTTCCAAAAACCAGGGGGGAGCGATTAAAAAGCGTGAAGATACCCACAAGATGGCAGAAGCGAACAAGGCGTTTGCTCATTACCGCTGGTAAGCCTGAACTGATAGATAAGATTTGGTTTTTTTAGAATTTTTGAGTTTTAGTAATCGTAGTATCGCTGAGAAAAGAAATGCTTGACTGATTGAATGTTATAATCACTTTGAACTATAGCCGTCAGTCGGCTATAAGCGAAGGGGAATTGACTCGGGTTTTTTAATCCAGTATCTCCGAGTCTTTTTTTTAGATTTTTTATTAAGGGTTATTTTCAACAGGTGTGATAAAGGTTTAATGACTGAATGGCAGATAATTATAAATTAGAGCACATGAGAAATATCGGTATTATGGCTCATATTGATGCCGGAAAAACTACCACCACGGAACGGATATTATACTATACCGGTAAAGTACACCGTGTAGGCGAAGTTCATGACGGTGCCGCTACGATGGACTGGATGGAGCAGGAAAAAGAGCGGGGGATAACAATTACCTCTGCTGCTACGACCTGTTTCTGGAGTAATATAATGATCAATATTATTGATACGCCCGGTCATGTCGATTTTACAGTTGAAGTGCAGCGCTCGCTGAGGGTACTTGATGGTGCTGTCGGTTTGTTCTGTGCTGTGGGTGGTGTAGAGCCCCAGAGTGAGGCGGTCTGGAGGCAGGCTGATGAGTACCATGTTCCCAGAATGGCTTTTATAAACAAGATGGACCGCACGGGGGCTGATTTTTTCAGGGTGATCAAGATGATGAATGACAGGCTTCATGCGAGATTTGTTCCCATTCAGCTTCCGATGGGTTCCGGGGAGTTGTTCTCAGGCATAGTTGACCTTATCAGGAATACATCGGTTATCTATGAAGGCGAAGGTCCGGGGCTCAGATTTTTTGAGCAGGAAGTTCCAGATGACCTTAAAGATATCACGCATGACTACCGGGAAAAATGCTGGAAGCGATTT
>JBHPFF010000183.1:0-3858 GCA_042572165.1 Candidatus Latescibacterota bacterium
GGTAATAATAGTCGCTGTGAAATTTTGAGTTTGATTTGAAGTTACGTTACTAAAAGTTTTACTGAAAGGTGTGAATGTGTAACCAACTTTAGTTGTTGTCACCGTATAGCTGCCACCAAGCTCTACTGTAAACGAGTAACTCTCACCATTGTTAACTATACGGCCATCGGATTTACCACCACTCAAGGTTACAGTTACACCATCTGCACCGGAAACCGTGCCGGAAATCGTATACGTTATTACGTTCGCAGCGAAATTCTGTGTCTGATTGGATGTTACATTATTAAATGCCTGACTTCCAGGAGAAAACGTGTAATCTGTTTTGGAAGGAGTGAGCGTATAATTCCCGCCGTAATCTACAGTGAATGAATATGTTCCACCATCATCAACAACAAGACTCTGTTCTTTATCACCGTTAAGCGTAATTGTCACACCATTAGTGCCGGAAACCGTGCCGGAAATCGTAAATGTAATAGGAACAGCAGTGAAATTCTGTGTCTGATTGGAAGTTACATTGTTAAATGTTTGACTTGCAGGATTAAATGTATATCCTGTTTTTATCGGAGTTACTGCATAATTCCCACCTTCAGCTACCGTAAATGAGTAAGAACCGCCGTCATTAACCACCTGACTGTCCGAATCATCGCCGCTCAGTTTAATTGTAACACCGTCAGCGCCTGAAACCGTGCCGGAAATTGTGTACGTGATTACGTTCGCAGCGAAATTCTGTGTCTGATTGGATGTCACATTACTAAATGTCTGGCCTGGAGGATTGAATGTAAAACCCGGTCTGGATGGAGTTACAGTATAATTACCGCTTTCAGCTACGGTAAATGAGTAAGAGCCGCCGTCATTAACAACGAGACTTCCCGAAGCATCACCGCTCAGTGTAACTGTTACACCATCGGCGCCGGATACAATGCCTGAAAGGATGTACGTTTTCGAAGAAATACCTGTAAAATTCTGTGTCTGGTTTGATGTAACTTCAGTGAAAGAACTGCTGGCCGGTTTAAACAGGTAATCCGTTTTGAACGGTGTCACTGTGTAACTGCCGCCTCCACCAACAGTGAATGAGTATGAACCGCCGTCGTCAACTGTGTTACTGTCAGATGTATCTCCGCCCATTATAACCATCACATCATCAGCGCCTGTTACTGTCCCGGAAATAGTATACCAATCCTGTGCGCCTGAAAAATCCCTGGTATGACTGGAAGTAATATTGTTAAACGTCTGATTCGCGGGAGTGAATGAATATCCGGTTTTTAATGGCGTAACCGTATAACTGCCGCCCTCAGCCACTGTAAATGAATATGTCTCCCCGTCATTTATTGTCTGTATTTCAGTTGCATCGCCGCCAAGTGTAACCGTTATACCATCAGCGCCTGAAACTGTACCGGAAATGGTATGGGTATTCTGAATAACCGCGGATTCAATTTCGCTCCATCCGCTTTTTATATTGTATTCGTTGGAAGTCTGCACACGGTAATAGCAGATTCCGGCAGCTTTTCCTGAAATGTTAATCTGAAGACTCGTTGTTGAATACGATGCCACTGCACCGCTGAATTGCTGGTTATCCGCTTCCTGAAGCATGTATGCGGTCGCGGTCGGAGCGGTGTTCCATGTAACAGTGTATTTACCGTCTGTGCTCGGATTGGGAGATATGGAGGTAATTTCTGGGATATAGGAATCGTTCCAGTCGGTTATAACAGCCGTTGTTGTTTTTCCCGCCGCCACATCCACATCGTCATCGATACCTAAATGCTCGACAACACCGTTGTTCTTCCCGATACAGAGTACTTTAAGGTCGTTCTGGGCCTCGACAGTTATTGTGCCCTCGAATTTCCCGTCGGTGGGAGTGTCTGTTACTGTAATAACCGGAGTATTGTCGCTCTTCAATACCCGTATTTCAAGCTGGTTGATTCGTGAGGGTTTTGCCGCTTTATCAGCTACAGTTAGTGAATCGGGAGCGTTCTTTTCGGCGCTGCGGACGTTATCAATGACAATCCGGATTGTACCCGTTTTCGGTACAGCGGGTGCCGTGGGTGAATTATCGTTTTCGCACCCGAAAACCATCAAAAGCAAACAGAGCGCTAACTGTCTTTTCACATCAGTAATCATTATTCCTCTGGAACGGGAATTGAATAGATAATTGAACCGGTTTCAGATTTAGGTTCGCCGCTGTCATCGGATTTAGTCAATACATATCCCAGAATACCGGCAGAGATCACGGCAGCGCTGATGATATAAAGTCTTTTCCTGGATTTCTTTTTGCCAAACATCAGCTCATCTACAACATTTCCTATTCCCGTTGTCAAAAGATCGTCAATCGGCCCCACATAGGTATAATCAGCGACTCTTAATGTCGTTGAGGTCTCGACATCAACGATACGGGTGGTGATGGAATATGTTTTTCCGACAAGTCCGACCGAACCGATGATAATTCTTTCGGTGCTGAGCATCTTTCCGAATTCGACAGCGCATGCAATATCGGTACAACCCGTGTTTTGAATGTCAAACTGGTCGAATATCTTGTCCATCTGCGAACGTTCGATGACGGTATAGTTAATTGGGGTTGATTTTTTAAAGTTATCGGAGGATATCACCCGTGTAACCTGGGAATAGAGGTGCTCGGAAAGGAAATCGGCTTCGGACTGGGAAATCCCCTGTGCAGTCAGGTTTAGAACCGCTATGGTATATTCCTTAATATCCTGGGCATACAATATTCGAGGGGGAATAAACCCGATGATCATCAGGTTGAAAATCAAAACGATAGAACATGTTTTTCGGAACATGAGAATGCTCCTTATGATGTTCTTGGTTAATATTCTGAAAAAACATACAATTATTCTATGAAGTGTGATTTTTGATCACCAAATCAGGTAAAAATTAATGCTTTTAAGTTAAACGTTACTTTACAATATATAATTATTTGCAAAAATCAAGCAATTAATTATAAGTTTTCCTTACTTTCTGACTCTTTCGGCTCCACATGGATTGTCACAAACGCCGCATTCCTGAGCGCTTTTCGGATAGAGTTTTCGACCTTTGTGGCGATCGCATGACCCTCAGACACAGAAATCTCCGGATTGACCTGAATGTGGGCATCGACTGTGACATACCTGCCGAGGGATCTCGTACGGATCTTGTGGTGACCCTTAACACCCTTGACACATTTTATCGATTTTTCAACTGTTTGTCTTGCATGACGTGAAAGGGATTCATCGGAAAGCTCTTTGAACGCTTTCCATCCGATATCGAACCCTACTTTGATGACAAGTATGCTGACAAATACTGCCGCTGCAGGATCAAGAATCGTCCAGCGGTCGCCAAGAATAATGGCTCCTCCCACCCCGATAACAGTGCCCACGGAAGATAGTGCATCTGATCGGTGATGCCAGGCATTTGCCTCGAGCGTTCTGCTGCCGGATTTTTTCGCAACAGCACGAGTGTAATGGTAAAGAACCTCCTTGGAAAGTATGGAAATAATTCCCATCACGAGAGCTATTATTCCGGGTTTGTGGGGGAATACACCGTCGAAAGAGAGCATAATCAGCTGGGCGCCGTTCTTTAGAATACCGATACCGGTAATGATTATCGCAAGTCCGATAAGTAACGAAATTGCCGTATCTACTCTGCCGTGACCGTACGCATGATCGGTGTCGGCGGGTTTTGAAAGAAATCTCAATCCCACAATTACACCCGCATCGGTGACAAAGTCGGATATCGAATGGACAGCATCGGCAATCATCGCCCCGGAATTTCCTGCTATCCCGCCGATTAATTTAAGCCCGATGAGGAGAGTGTTTATCATCATGCCGATGCCTGTCACCCGTATACCGGCAGCATATACATCAGCGG
>JBHPFF010000184.1:0-3757 GCA_042572165.1 Candidatus Latescibacterota bacterium
TAATTACTTCCTGTCAACATTTCATTCGGATTTTGACTAACACAAAAAGTGGTCTAAAGAGTGGGGGCAGGTCAAGAATTTGCACCTAGTTTGGGGATAATACCACTAGAAAAAAATGAGCCCCAAACCAGTACAGAAGAATTTACCAGTGTCTCTATCACAAGGAGGTATCCATCATGAAACGAAGAGGATTTTTAACTGGCGTACTGGGCGGATCGTCGGTGATGCCGGCTTTGGCTGCCGAGCAATACGAGAAGCGTTTAAATGGCCTACCGCCTCTCACCATCAAGGATGCGAAGGTGATCACCACAAGCGGCGGGCGCCGTTACAAATGGGTGTTTCTAAAAATCATCACCAGCGAACCGGGACTGTACGGCATCGGTTCGGCGAACTACGATTACCAAATCCATGCTGTTATTTCTGCACTGGAGAAGCATTTGGTACCGTGGCTCATCGGTAAGGACCCTGACCGCATTGAGGACCTCTGGCTTTCCGGAAACCTCCGCACCTACAGGCGCAACGGTCCGATAACCCTCTGTGTCTTAAGCGCCATGGACATGGCATTATGGGACATCAAGGGTAAACGTGCCGGTATGCCAGTTTACCAGCTGCTGGGTGGAAAGGCCCGGGACGGCGTCGCCTGCTATGACCATGTCGAAGGGAAAACCAGGGAACAGGCGGTGGAGAATGTCCAGAAGTCAATGGAAAACGGCTTCCGTCACATACGCGTTCAGTTTGGTGGTTACGGTGGCGGAGGTTTCCTGCAGGCCAACGAGGGAAACCGTATCGAGGGCGGTTATACCGGACGAGCCTTCGATGAGGATATGTATATTAATACCATCCCCCCGCTTTTCGACTACATACGGACGAAACTGGGATTCGGTCCTAAGCTTATACACGATGTTCATTCCCACCTGAGCGGCACGAACGCGGTGATGTTCGCGAAACTTATGGAGCCCTACCGTTTGTTTTTCCTCGAGGACCTGCTGCCGCCAGAGCAGATCGACTGGTACCGCCAGGTCCGCCAGGCATGCTCAACACCGCAGGCGGAAGGTGAAGTCTTCTCCAATCCCTACGAGTATCTACCGCTCATTTACGAGCGCCTGATAGATTTCGTCCGAACCCGCGTTTCGGCTATCGGTGGGATCACCGCGGCTAAGAAGATAGCCAACATGTGCGAATTCTTCGGGGTGAAAACTGCCTGGCAGGAGGGTGGAGAACACGACCCAGTCGGCCAATTAGCAAGCTACCATGTGGATATTTCCAGTCAGGCTTTCGGCATTCAGGAGGAGAACCACTTTCCTCCCGCCACCTACGAGATATTGCCGGGAACCGCCGAAATCCGCAAGGGCTATCTCTATGGCAACGACGCTCCCGGGCTCGGTATCGACATAAACGAGGAACTGGCCGCCAAGAGCCCATTCCCGGAAAGCAAAGGTAGCGGCTCGTATAGAATTGACCGGTTCATCGACGGCGCGGCGGTGAAACCATAATCACTGAGGTAGCGGCTCAATCGATGTGATCGATCCGCGGATACTTGCTATTCTGTTCCATCATGTGCAGGTAAACCTTATGATAATAACAGCTTGACCTTGCCCCCAAAAGTTGGACCAGTTATAATATTAATTCTTAGGGTGCACTTTGTTTCACAAACAGCCTATTGACTAACACAAGAAGTGGTCAAAAGAGTGGGGGCAGGTCGACTCTTTCACTTCGAATGCCGAGAGTTTGCCGATAGGTCTTTACTTCTGCACCCTGAACGTGAATAGATTCACTTAGACGAGGAAGATGGTGTTGGTGAAATAGAACTTGATAAATGAATTTGATATGGGAAATATCAGTTCACAACATCGATAGTATGAGGTAATACAATGGGAATGATACAACTCGCGACAAGCCTCTTTATCCTGCTGGGTGGAGTCAACACCGGTGTACTCGTCTCAGGTGAGAAGGCCCTGCTGTTCGATTGCTGCGATACGGTTACGATGGAAAGGCTGGAAGAAATCGGCGTGAAACAGGTAGACACCATCCTATGCACCCAGCACCGACGCGCCAATGTGGCAGGGGCGTATGAATATGTCGATAATGGCACTGACCTCGTTGTCCCCGTCGGTGAACGTGATCTGTTCGAGGATGTCGACCGATACTGGAGCGAAGTTAATAACCGCTGGCACATTTACCGGTTTCAGCCGGGACCGCAGGTTCTGGTATCGCCTCTTCCGGTCAAACGCGCGGTAAGCGAAGGCGATGTCATCGAGTGGGAGGGATACCGTATTCGAGTGCTAGACACGCCCGGAGCGACAATGGGTGCGGTGTCATACCTTGTCGAAGTCGAAGGTAAGACCTACTGCTTTTCCGGCGATGTTCTCTATGGTCCGGGACAGGTCTGGAACACGTATTCACTGACCTCGCCAGGATACAAGGGAATCTTGGGGAACAGACCGCTGCTGAAAACATCCCTCGATAAGCTCGATAAGAGCGGTGCATCAAAGCTGATCCCGTCTCATGGCGATGTGATGGATAATCCGTCGGAGGCGACACAACTGACCGCGGACCGTATTGATGAGGCCTGGCTGCTGTTCAGCGCTATTTCCTCCCTCCGTATCAGGACACCGGCTCGTACCGACGACGGTATCGATGATCCACGACGAATGCCGCCGGTACAAGTCGTTGAGATGGTTCAGTTTGTGCGACGAATCCCGCACACCACCTACCTGATTCGATCGAAAGCAGGCGCCGTTTTCATGGTAGATTGCGGCGCCGACAATATCGTGTCCGAACTTCAACGTCAGGGAGTCAATAATATCGAAGGAATCTGGGTTACGCACATTCATGACGACCATATCGGCGGTCTCGCTCAACTCTACAGCCGTTACCGTTGTCCGATCATTGCCGATGAGCATTATGCAGAAATACTAGAGCATCCGCGACGATTTATCCTGCCCTGTATTCATAACGAGGGAGTGCCGGTCGCCCGTGTCACAACCCACGGTGAATCATGGAAGTGGAAAGAATTCACCATGACGGCGTATCATTTCCCCGGTCAGACCCAGTATCACGGCGGTCTACTGGTCGAGGGGCGCGGTGAACGCTTTTTCTTCTCGGGCGACTCGTTCAGCCATTATGGTGTCGATAACGATACACCGGCCAACAGGAATTTTCTCGGCAAGGGCAGGGGACACCGCAAATGCATCGACGTGCTGCGCGAGGCGAATCCCGATATCATTCTCCACTCCCATTTCGATTTCACCTGGCGTTTTACGTCGGAGCAGCTCGATTACATGGACAGCATACTGGCCAAACAGGAACAGCAGTATGCACTACTGCTTCCCTGGGAAGATCCCAACTTCGGCACCGACACCGGATGGGTTCGCGCCTACCCCTACGAACAGGATGTCTTCAGAGGCTGTGATGGTGTATTCGAGATGCGTTTTACAAACCATGCCGGATCACCAGCTAAAGCTACTGTCGAGCCGGTATTGCCCGACGGCTGGACTTGGTACACATTACAGGGAAACCCGTCGGTGACCATCCCCGCCGGTGTCGATGGTGGTGCGCGGATGGTGTTTACGGTACCCGTTATGCCTCAACCGGACTACATATCATTCCTGTTAGGGTCACCTGGAACGGACGATATCTCGGCCAGATCAGGCATGCATATCTTTATGTGATGTAAGTGATGTTACAAGGCGTTGCCAGACAACTCATTAACTCTGCTATTTCAAGTGTATGTCGTCACCACCTTTTGGATATATTG
>JBHPFF010000185.1:0-3701 GCA_042572165.1 Candidatus Latescibacterota bacterium
TTTATTTTTCCTACAAACCTGTGTACCTAAAAGGCAATGTGTTAAAACTAATCTCCCTTCAATTGCCTCATAAATATCAAGAAAAGAGATTTTGTCACCTTCTTTCCCCAGCATGAAACCACCTTTTGGTCCTCTCATTGATTTCACAAGTCCAACTTTTGTAAGACGCTGGAGTACCTTTGATAGATGTGCCTCTGAAACACATAGTTCTGAGGCAATTTGCCTGTTTGATAGCTGTCTGTCTGGATTCGATACCAGAAGAACAGTGGCGTGTAAAGCAAGAGAGAAAGCGGTAGATAGTTTTAACAATGTTTTCATATGAAAATCACCTAATGAAGTATTTTAGTATTAATATACCAATATAAAACCCTTTGTCAAGAAAATAATTGCAATATTTTCACATCTAAAATACCTTGAATTAATTATTGTTCATTTAAATTTAAAATTTGGATTACCTTGAATAAGTCTAAATTATTGTATATTTATATGCACTTTATAAAAATAATCCGGTATGATTGATAAAAATTCAAACGAACGATGGATGCTACTCGCCCTTGCAGAGGCCGAAAAAGCCCGTGATCTGGGTGAGGCACCGGTAGGTGCGGTGATTGTCAGGGATGGCATGATAATCGGCAGGGGAGGAAACAGGGTTGAAACCCTCAAGGATCCTACTGCTCATGCCGAAATTATCGCTATTGGCGCCGCATCTGAGACAACCGGATATGAACGGCTTATTGATGCTACGATGTATGTAACCCTGGAACCGTGCCCGATGTGTGCGGGGGCTGTAGTTCTTTCGAGGATTCCCCGGCTGGTTTTCGGTGCATACGATACAAAGATGGGAGCATGCGGAAGCATCTATGATATATGCCGTGACAGGTCACTCAACCACCAGGTTGAGGTTCTGCCCGGTGTCATGGAACATGAGTGCGCCGGCATTCTCAGGGAATTTTTTAAAACGCTCAGAATCGGGAAAAAATGACAAAGAGTTGGATATGTTAAATTTGTAATTGAGATAACTGTAAAAATGGAGAGGTGCCAGAGCGGTTGAATGGGGCGGTCTCGAAAACCGTTGATGGCATTGCCATCCCAGGGTTCGAATCCCTGCCTCTCCGCCAGTAATAAAAGTTTTAGAAATTTTTTTATTTTTCTTATGTTTAGCCAAAAGGAGAGGTGTCCGAGTTGGTCGAAGGAGCACGACTGGAAATCGTGTACTGGTATCCCCAGTCGAGGGTTCGAATCCCTCCCTCTCCGCCATTTTTCTAAAGAAAGTTTTATAGTATTACAACTTCTTTTATCTCCCTTTTCACCGTATTAAACACGAAAAATGCTTTTCAATATTGACCTAACATATTATTATACAGGATATAACAACCATTTGAGGCATATAAATATTGATCAAGTAATAAGAATGAAAGCATTAAGGTTGGTTTAGACTGAAGTATCAATCTTAAATTTCATAATGACAAGGTGACATCTGATGGGGAGCTTTTTGCCTATTGAGATATGGATTACACTTTAGTATCGTTCAACACTTGTATGAAAGTTGTCAAACTAATCAGATACTTTACATATCAGATGGCAGAGATTGCAACAAGCAAGAAAATATTTGCTGAGATATTATTTCGGATTAACCGATAGCAATGTTATTCTGTTTAATACACCTTTTTCTTAAATGAATTGATGGATATGTGTCTCTATTTGGTTAGGTTAGATTCGTAGACTGTGATAATTTAGAAGAAAAAGACCCTTTAAAATTGAAAAAGTGCTTGTTTGAAACATAGGGAAAGATTATTCTTCATTAATGAATTAAGTGGTATGCGTATATAACCCTACCGTATTATATTATAAAGCAAATATTCATGGATAAAGATTACTATGACATGTACTAAGGTTATGAAACTTTAGAGGGAGGTTGATTTCGACAATAAAAACTATTCTTGATTATTCACCCTGATTTATTAGCGGTGGCAGGATTAATCTTGCCTACAGTATCACGTATATAATGGCTTTTCGATAGAGAGCTAATAGTGAAATTTAAGGATGTCTGCTTCACTATTACTAAATAAATCTTAATATATATGATATTAAAATCCACTTTAAGAACATCATAATTATGAAGGAGGCTCTATTATGAGTATTTTTGAAAACTTTAAAGAAATTCCTGGAGAAAGTGATCGGATACCAAGCAATCTCAACAGAAGAAATTTCGGCAAACTTGTTGTTGCCGGTGCTATTGGCGGAAAAGCTTTATTATCTAGTTCAGTAAGTGAAGCCCGTGAGTATGTTCCGGGGCAGAAACCGAATCCTTCCAATGTTAATATTGCGTTGCAGGCATCTTCCAATCCGGACGAAGAAGAACTCACATGGATTAAGCAGCTTGGTGTGAAGTATGTTGTCGTATGGACAGGCGGTAAGGGTGCAACGTACGAAAATTTCCTAAAAATTCGTAAGACATATGAAAACGCCGGGATCAATGTATGGAGCATCGGAAACAGCAGTGTTCATTGCAATAACATGGCGCCGGTTGCGTTGAATCTATCCAATCGGGATGATAAAATAAAAGAATACACAACTTATCTGCGTAATCTTGGCAGAGCGGGCGTTCATTATACAACCTATGGTCACTTAGCCAATGGCATATGGGGAACAGAACGTGGAACTACACGCGGTGGCGCTATTCCGGCCAGATCATTGGATTTAGTGGCTGCTGAAAGAGGAGAGGCCACCTATGGGAATACCCGCTATAAAGATATAAATACTCCGACAAACGGTCGGGCGTATTCGGAAGAGGAGATGTGGGACAATTTCACCCATTTCATTAAAATTGCAGCCCCTGTTGCTGAGGAAGCAGGAGTTAATATTAGTTTTCATCCGGCTGACCCGCCTATGCATGTACTTGGTGGTATTCCACGCATTTTTAGCAGTTTTGATGGTTTCAAGCGCGCTATGGAAATTGTTGACAGCCCTAATGTCGGTTTGTGTCTGTGCGTCGGCTGCTGGCTCGAGGGCGGTGATCTCTTAGGAAAAGATGTAGTTGAAACTATTCATTATTTCGGAAAACGGAATAAGCTTTTCAAAATCCATTTCCGCAATGTTGATCAACCGCTGCCACATTATATAGAGACCTTTCTTGATGACGGTTATTATGATATGTACAAGGTTATGAAAGCGATCGTTGAAGTTAATAACACTTGTACTGTGATCGATGACCATAGACCGAGAATGGTAGGCGGCACCAGGATGGCGCAAGCTTTTCACACCGGCTATATGAGGGCGCTTATGGAAAGAGCAAACGAGGAGCTTGCGGGGTAAATTATTTTGAATGTTTTAAGTGAATTGGATTTTACATAATTATTTATTTTCAACTATCCGGCTGATGATAGGTGATAACGATTTATATGTAAACAAAAGGTTTTATAGCTTTGTCCAGGTATAAATTGAGGTAATCGCCCTGATATGAATTCTGCAAAGGAATCAATCAGGAAGCCTTTAACACGAAAGGTGGTGCTAATGAAAGCATTAAGGTTAAACTCTCCTAACAATCTGGTTCTTGAGGACATGGAATTAGGCAAACTTGAGTCCGGGTGGGTAAAGATAAGCGTCAAAGCAGTAGGCGTTTGTGGCTCGGATGTAGCAAGTATTGCAGGGAAATTGCCTTTTACGAAATTTCCTATTACGCCAGGCCATGAATTCTCGGG
>JBHPFF010000186.1:0-3631 GCA_042572165.1 Candidatus Latescibacterota bacterium
GTCTGGATTTCTGAGAATTCACTATCCCTGGCGTCAGACAAAAAAGAAAAAAAGGATATTTTTGACTCATTACTATTCGACGAAGTATCTGTAAAAGCCTCTCCTGCAGCACTTACGGCTGCAGTTAAGGGGTTCTGGACACGTTATTCGCGCTCTCAGACCAAAGAGCTCGTTGAACTTCCTGTCGAGGGCTATGATATACCCCCGGGATACTTTGAAAGTTTTTCTCAGGAACGTGCCAAGGTGGTCTCACGGGATAACCTTCACAAAAAATATAAACTGCCGTCTTCCCGCAAAAGAAAGGAAATATCATACGAGCGTGAACATTCCGTTGGCTATGCTTGTGCTTCTTCCGTTGCGAAAGCCCCGCTTATTGAAAACGAAAGGCTCATTAATTATGTCCATGTGGTCGGATGGTACATAGCCGAAAGCACCGAGGGATATGATATACCCTTCAAATGCTATGTACTGGATACCGACAGGGTAAACGCGATCGCATGTCCCGGCGGATATGTTGTGCTTACACGCGGGCTTTTAGAACTTTTGGAAAACGAGTCAGAACTTGCCGCTTTGCTTGCCCATGAAATGGCACATGTGATTGCAGGTCACGGCATGTTGCAGGTAATGGAGGACAAGGTGCGTATCAAAGCCGGTTCCTCTTTCGATGTCCTCGATAAAGAAACCGGCGGCGCTTCGGATATGGAAGTCGAACTTCTGGCAATTACCGACAGAGCTGTTGGTATTGCAACCGGCCCCAAGCTTGATGAATATGAATTTGAGGCAGATGAGATGGCGCTCCTTTACCTTGCAAGAAGCGGGTATGACCTGAATGCGCATATGAGGCTTCTCGATAAAATCATGGACAAGCACGAAAAGAATATTGATATTTTCGATCTGAACTATCGCAACCATCCAGATTTCAAAGAACGGTTAAATCGCTCGGGAAAGGTTCTGAGAGATTATAAAAACTATAGAGGCTCTAAATTTACGGAGCGTTTCAAGGATTATATGGTGTTTTATTGATTTTCAAGAAACTCTGTTCAAACAAAACTGAAAAAATATATTATTCCAATGAAGAGTTCCTCTCCTGCTCGTAAAATTTTCTTCCAGGATCTGCTGCTGAGCGTTCTTATTTTATTACTGCTTGCCGTATTATCCAACACAGGTACGCTGGATTTTTTCAACTGGAAACTCTACGATGTGCTTGTTACAATCTATCGAAGCACACCCGAACAACGTGACAATGTAGTTTTCGCCTGTATCGACCAGAAAAGTATCGATTATTTTGACAGGATTAGCAATATCAGCTGGCCATGGCCTCGTGAATTTTATGCGCAGTTATTACGTTATCTTGCCGGTTGCGGCGCAAAAGCAGTGGTATTCGATATTATTTTTTCCGAGCCCGGTATCGACCGCGAAGAGACCAGCGGCGATGAAATGGATGACGATTTCTCCGATGCCATTGAAGAAACCGGCATTGCCTACCTTGCAGTATCCGGACTTGATGGATCGATAACACAAACCAGTATAGATGACTCTGAGTTTATTCTTGAAGAAACAGATAAATTCAGCAGGTTTAATAATCTTGAAAGGTATAAGTCAGCCCTTTACCCCATACCAAAATTTATACAGGGTGCCCGCGGCCTGGGTCTTGTGAATCTTGAGCCGGAAAATGACGGCATATACCGGCGTTACCCCCTTTTCTCAAAAGTGGGAGATAAATATTTTCCCTCAATCGGTCTGACTGTTGTAAAAAATCTGCTTGACGAGGATACATACAGAAGCCGGATTCTTGATATTATGGAAAGGGAAACCGTCGTTGATGATGAAGGTAAAGTATTTCTAAACTGGTACGGTGAAGGCGGCGTTCCGGAAGAAGGCAGTCAATACGATACTTTTGTTTTCGATTATTACTCATTTCATGCTATTATCGCTTCATCTCTCCAGGAAGAAATGGGTGATACACCGGTAATACCCAGGGAAACGTTCAGGGATAAAATTGTTATTGTCGGTTCAAACGCCCCCGGTCTTTTTGACCTGAAAGCCACACCGTTTACCTTCAAAAACCTGTATCCCGGTATGGAAATACATGCCACTGCCATTGAAAATCTGTTAACCGGTGATTTAATACCCCGCGTTCCTTACTGGATAGTGCTGCTGTCGATGGTGGCAATAGCCTTTATTCTCTTTGGCATCGATAAATATTTTAAAAATTTACGTTTATTTATTATTGTATATTTTCTTTTCATAATTGTTGAATTGGGAGCAGCCTATATTTTAATCCTTGCATACCAGTGGATTGCAGCGGTTGATATCATTGGGACAACCACCTGTGTATTCGCCGCTCTTGTTATTTCGGGCTATTTCAGGGAAACCCGGGAAAAGCGTGTACTCACAAACAGTTTCGGACGTTACGTTAACGACTCGGTACTCAAGGATATACTGAAAAATCCCTCCGCTGTGGATTTCAACGGGCGAACTATCACCGCAACCATTATGGCTACTGATATTGCCGGTTTTACGAGTATTTCCGAAAAGCTCCCCCCGCATGAAGTCGTTTCACAGCTCAATGATTATCTTTCTGAAGTTTCGGAGACACTTATCGATAACGGTGCTTTTATCAATAAATACATTGGTGATGCGATTCTTGCGTTATATGGAGCATTTGATGAACCTGATCATCAGAAAAAGGCCTGTCTTGCGGCATTAAGTGCCCAGAAAATTATTAACAGAAAGATCGAAGAGGCTCAAAAAGATAACAGGACACCGTTCATCACTCGCATAGGGATCACGACCGGTGAAATGACGTTAGGAAATATCGGATCTGAACGTAAAATAGAATATACGGTTATCGGTGATTCGGTGAATTCGGCTTTTCGTCTCGAGGGATTAAATAAATTTTACAATACAAGAGTACTGGTAAGCGAATACACAAAGGAACATACAGATGATGACTTTGAATTCCGGTTACTGGATACTTTACGAGTTAAAGGGAAAGAAAAACCGGAAAGCGTGTATGAACTTCTCGGGATAAAAGGCGAGATCGAACAAGAGAAATTCCGCATGCGGGATGAGTTTGAAAAAGCTCTGAAACTTTACCGGTCAGGGCAGTTCAAACAAGCTCTCGAACTATTCGAACATCTCAGCGACAACGGAGATGAGGTATCGAGCGTTTTTATCAGGCGGTGTCAAAATTTTATTGAAGAACCACCTCCTTCCGATTGGAACGGTATTTGGGTAATGCAGCGTAAATAATATCAGGACTTTAATCTAAAAAATAATTTGCTGTTTTAGGTAAATATTTTATTTTCATAAAGTTAGAAGACAATATTTTCACCTTTTCGGTATTCACATTTTATAAATTTCTCCCTGATAAAATAGTTTTCGGATAGTTATTCTTATTCCCTTTTTTTTAAAGTTGTGGGGAATTTTTATCTCTTAAAGATAGCAAGTATTTTTGTGATAAGTTATTGACAAATAAAATATTTTTTTATTATTTACTTTATAAGTTATTAAATTTCATTTTGTCCAACTCTTATGGATTCTAAACAGTTATATATACTACCGAGAGCATATAATTGTTTGCATTTTTTATTATAGCAGTATCATCGGTTGTTTATCTGATCCCCCC
>JBHPFF010000187.1:0-3592 GCA_042572165.1 Candidatus Latescibacterota bacterium
TGATTTTCTTGAACGTTACGGAAAACACTTCACATTCGTTGAACTCGATGTGTCCCAAAAATGTGTTCTGGATTCACTTTATGCGATGGAATCCCGGGTAGGCGTATCTGAAGAAGATAAGGATTATCCTGCTGTATATTTCATGGGAACTATGATCGAGGGTGCGATTCCGATAGGTATGAGGCTGGAATCTCTTGTCAAAAGCTACCTTGCCAATCCCGACTCGATGACAGTGGTCGACCGTGAGGTGATGTCACGAATACCGGAACAGGTGAAACCCGAGATCAGTGAATCGGCTAAAATAGTTTCACTGGCATACTTTTATAAACACGGTTGCAAGGAGTGCAGCAGGGCTGAAGAGATCATTGAATGGCTTAAAAGCACCTATCCGTATGTCGATGTTGATATCTTCGATATAGGCGAAACACACGGTAAATTGCTTGCCACGGTACTGGGGAAGAGAAACGCGGTGCCGGAAAACAGGCTCATGAGCACACCGGTATTTTTCGCAGAAGATGAGTTCATTCTTTCCGAAAATATTTCACGAAAAAAGCTTGTCGAGGTTGTTGAAAAGTATGCTCATGCCGGTGCAAGGGCATTCTGGCGCGACATGAGTAACGAAGAATTAAACCGCGCGGAAGGTACAGTTATTGAGATATTCCGGTCCTTTACCTTTTTTGCAGTCGTATTGGCAGGTTTAGGCGATGGTATCAATCCGTGCGCATTTGCCACCATACTCTTTTTCGTTTCATACCTTGGTATGATAGGCAGGAAACGGAAGGAGATACTGATTGTCGGACTGACATTCGCATTGGCGGTATTTCTCACCTACTTCCTGGTGGGACTCGGTTTTTTCAAGGTCATCGAACAAATGTCCCACATTGAACTTGTATCGAAGATAATATTCGTAGGCACAGCAATACTGTGCATACTATTCGGCTTTCTCAGTATCTATGACTATTTCCAGGCGCGTTCGGGCAAAATTTCCGACATGAAACTTCAGTTGCCCGCATTTCTTAAAAAACGCATTCACTCGACCATCCGTGATAAGGTACGCATGAAAAGTTTTGTGGCGGGGGCGCTTGCAATAGGTTTCATAGTATCGTTACTCGAACTTGCCTGCACCGGACAGGTGTACCTTCCTACAATAGTATTTATGGTGGGGAAAGAGGGTTATAACCTCCGTGCTATGATGTACCTCTTATTATATAATATTTGTTTCATCACTCCCTTGCTTATTGTTTTCGGCGTTGTCTATTTCGGGGTGTCTTCCAGAGCGATTGCAACACTTATGGAGGCGAGGGTTGGGATGGTGAAACTGGTACTCGCCACAGTATTTTTTGCCATCGCAGGTCTTCTTCTCTGGACAGTGTTATAGCAAACAGAATCTGTTTTTTTATAAACCGGGTTGATGTATGAAGGAAATCATTTCAGTTTCGCGCCGCACTGACATGCCAGCCTGTTACCTCGACCGTCTTATACACTTTATAAAACAGGGGTATGCCGAAGTATCCAGTCCCTACTCGGGAAAAAAGTCAATTGTCAGCCTTAAACCCGGGGATGTTCACACTATGGTTCTCTGGTCGAAGAATTTCGGGAATTTTCTCAAAAAAAGTGACTATTTCAGAAAGTATAATCTTTACTTTCTTTTTACCATAAATGACATGCCTGATCTTGAACCGGGAATACCTCCTCTTCCGGAAAGACTTGATCAGGTGTGTGAACTGGCAGCAAGGTATGGTGCGGAACGTATTGGATGGCGGTATGATCCTGTTGTTTTTACCAGCGAGGGAACTGTGGCAAAGGCAGGCACGTTCGAGCGTATTGGCGAAATGGTTGCAAGATCCGGGGTCAGGCGCGTTATATTTTCCTTCCTCGACCTTTATGGGAAAGTAAAAAACCGCAATGAAAAATTCAAGATGGGTGTCATCGATCCACAGAAACATGTTAAAATAGATTATGCAGTTCGAATTGCCAAAAGCGCAGCGGATTTGGGACTTAGGCTTGAGAGCTGTTGTGAAAACCTTGATTCTGTCGAGGGTATCAAACCATCATCATGTATCAACGGCAAGGTTCTTTCCATGCTGAAAGGGGAAGATGCAAAAGTCACCAAAGACACCGGTCAGAGAGAAGCCTGTAACTGTACTGTCAGCCGGGATATTGGTTCGTACAGGGATATGCCGTGTTTTAACGGATGTTTTTACTGTTATGCAAATCCCGTAATAAAGGAAAAGAAAAGAACAAATAAAGCCACTTTTAATTTTCGTGGAAATGCTGTCACTGATAGAATCGTATGATGAAAAGGACATTCCATTACATACTTGCCGCTTTCTGTATCATCCTCTCCTCATGCGGGAGAACTGATAAGGGCAAAACCGCCCTTGAACCATCTCTCCCCGTTACATTTGCGGTCTTCGGGAATACAGGACTTGTCACGGACAATGGCAAAACATTCAGGGAACTGATAAAAGCCGTAAACGAAGCGGATTGCAGTTTTGCAGTGGACCTCGGCAACAGCATGCCTGCCGGTATTCCCTCGTCCGGTATAGACTCGCACTGGGATGCGGTTGATAATGAGCGGGCGGAAATTTCTATACCGGTTTATTCACTTGCAGGCAAAACTGATATTTTTGATTATGTCAGTGATATAAGTTACAGCAGACGATACGGCCCCATATGGTATTCTTTTAATCGCTTTGGAACAGAGTTTATCATGTTGAACACAGAGGACGAGGCTTACCGGCTAAGATTCGGTAACGGAGCGGGGATAAGTGATGATCAGCTTGCGTGGCTGGTTCGGTGTATGGAGGAATCATCCGCACGTTCGAAAATTGTGTTCATGCACCGGCCGTTATGGGAAGAAGCTCCTTCTCTGTGGAATGATTCGCTGGTTCCCGTTCTCAGGGCAGGAAAGGTGAATCTTGTTGTTACCTGCCGGGGAAACGGGCTTTTCGACTGGGGGCTGGTAGATGGAATACGGGCTGTTTCAACCGGATGTACGGGTCCCGTTAAAAATAAACATTCCGGACTTTTTCCGCATGTTCTTTCTGTCACCGTGGATGGTGATAAGCTCTCATTCTCGGTGTATTCTGCCGATGGAACCTCGAAAGAAGGAATAGAATTAAACAATGAAAGAATTGAAGAAATAAACGCTCATACCGCCTCTCTCAGGCTTCCGGTATTCGAAGCTGATAATGCGTGGAGGGTAAGAGAGGCTCTGAGATTTTCATTACATAACCGTTTCGATGTTCCTTTTTCCGGCAGTGTAAAGTTCAAAACCTTTAAAAATACCTCATGGAGAATTGAACCCCCGTCACTGGATTTTATTTTAGACTCCGGAATGAAAAAAACTTTTCATCTAAGTATCCGGGGATCGCCGCCAGAACTTAGCCCTCCGCCGGTATACCGTATCGACTTTCGTGTCGGCGATACCAATGTATATCTTTATGAGGATTCTTTCAGGGCTGCCATCCCCCGTCAAAGAACAGGAGAGACAGTTCCCATATCGGCTGGCATTGCCGATGTGGTTCCCTACGGTTTCAGCCGCAAATCTCTCAGGATTCCTGTGGATATCGAGGGAGTGGACACATGC
>JBHPFF010000188.1:0-3580 GCA_042572165.1 Candidatus Latescibacterota bacterium
ATATACATTTAGCACAGGCTCTTAATTACCTTGAAGCATATAATGCGGAAGTTGGGCTGCTTTTGAATTTCGGAGGTAAGAGCCTTGAATATAAAAGGCTGTTTAATAAGAAACTGGAAAAATGCTGAACCGGGATTAATGGGATTTATCGGATTACCACGATTTAAAAGAAAAAATCCGGATAATCGTGATTAATCGTGAAAATCCTGGTTCAGATTTCAAATTCCAGATTCAAAATTTTACCCTTCTGCCTTATCCCTTCTGCCTTCTGCCTTATCCATTACAGGGGGGATCAACTTACCATTCGATATACTCTTCAGAGCTGGCTATTATAATCTCACTTCAATTATCCGCCGTATCTCACTCCTGTCGAGCGTGACAGGGTTGTTTTTATTATCTGTTTTATTTAGGATTGAGTCGATGTCGGATTCTTTTATTCCGAAACTGCTTAGGGTGGGTATGTGAAGTATGTCTATCCATTCCATAAGTTTCTGAACGAGCAGTTCGCATGAGCGGTCCAAATCTCTTTCATCACCGCCTGCAATCAATGCGCCGGCACGTGCGAATTTTTGTAAAGCAAGTTCCCTGTCATCTGTTTCGCGTTTCAATTTTTCAATTGTGATCTTTGCCCATGCCCCCACCAGTGTGCCGCACACGACGCCATGCGGAATATCAAACAGTCCGCCTAGTGCCGAAGCAAGACCGTGAACGGTGCCAAGCCCCGCATTGGCAATGGCAATTCCCGAAATGAGCGCAGCATAAGCCATCCCCGCTCTCACCTCGACCACCCCCGAACCGCTTGTGCACACCGGAATTAACATGTCAATGGCAGATGACAGCCCGCTGTAAGCCAGGGCGTCGGTCATGGGGTTTGATCTGGTTGAAACGCAGGCTTCAAGAAGCTGGGAAAAGGCATCCATCCCCGTGGCTGCGGTGATATCCGGCGGGCAGGAGAGCGTCAGCTCGGGATCGATCAGGGCAGCATCGGGTACGAGGTTGTCATGCCGGAGAGATTTTTTGAAACCTTCAGGACCGACACGGCTTAAAACTGCATTTTTGGTGGCTTCACTGCCGGTGCCCGCTGTTGTGGGTACTGCGATAAAAGGAATTTTTACGCCGTCATGTTTTTCCCCCTTTCCGACTCCCTCAAGATAGTCAAAGACTGAATCATCATGGAGAAGCATGGCGGAAATTGCCTTGCCGGCATCGATAACACTTCCTCCGCCGACAGCACAGACCACATCGATACCGCTGTTCCTGAACAGGGACACGGCGTTATCGACAAGATCGGGAGAGGGTTCGCCTTTTACGGAAAAAAAGATGGGGGCAAAAGATTTTTTCCTGAGAGCATGTTCGAGAATATCTTTTTTGCCCGATGATTCGAACGAATGTGAGCCGCTTACTATCAGAGGTTTTGAGCCCATACTGCTGATGACGGAATCCAGCATGCCGAATGTTCCGGCGCCAAAATGAATCATGGGTATGCGTGAAAAGGCAAATGACGGAATCACCACGCCCTCCTGTCTTCAGGGCAGATGACATTATATGGAATACCCTCCCGCGGCTCAGCCATCCAGTCTGCAACGGTTTTCTTCCATTCAAGGTAATGGGCTGTTTTCTTGTGGGCGGCTGAGGCTTCCTCCGATTCATATGCTTCATAGAGCAGAAACCGGCAGGGATCCATAGAATTTTGAAGCACATCAAACCGCAGATTTCCGGGTTCCTGTATCGAGCCACGATGATTCTTAATAGATGCCTCGATAAAATCATCAATATGGTCTTCTTTTACATGAACAGCCACACATGTGACAATCATTTTAACCGCTCCTTTTTATCATTTATGAACTTAGTGAGCAGAGAAACTTCAGATACCTGTTTTAGATTAGTTAACTCTTCGGATGTAATCAAGTCAAATATGAAAAAATGTATTTTAAAAAAAGAATAATAATTTAAGAAAACAATAATCATATGTTTTCGTTCCAATACTATTAATAATTCTAATAAAAACTATTGATAAAAATGATTCAATGTATATTATACCACATACTGCTGTTGTGAAAAAATTTGCTGCTATGGAAAACTCCCACTATGAACGTTCTTATTCTTAATTCGGCTCAGAGCAAATATCCTGTTGGAAACGATCAATGGGTAAAGGGCACTATCCGTGCGATGCAGTCACTCAAAACAAATAATATTCATTCTCATATTTTGTGCAGTACAGAACCTTCACCCTGGAACCTGGTCACCTATCTTGCCGGAAAAAGTTCGATGAAAGTCAAGCTTATTATAAAATCAAAAGAGGACAAATCCGGGCGCATTGAATTTTCACGACTGATTGAAGAATACACTCTCAATGAAAACCTCACACAACCGATATTTCTCGGTGAAGGGTCCTCCGGTCATCCAAAGGAATTATGGCCGAAACGTGACCGACTTGCGCTTACTCTCGCAGATGAAGTATATCCGGTTTCGATCAGGCCTGGCGGCAGGCTTGATACTTTGTTAAGAGAAATACCATTTACAGCAAAAGTCCGAAACGATTTCAGAATTGATTGGACTAAGCCGGGCCGACGGTTAGTTTATAATTTCGAGAACTCTCCGGTCAATCTGCTTCCGCCCGGTGAATGGCTGATTCACTGGACGCACACCTCACCCGGACCCTGGCAGGGAGAAAAAGCATGGGAATATTATCGTGACCTTGTCGCATCCCCGGAAAATTATGTTCGGAGCGCTCAGGAAACTTTGATAAGAATAATCACTGAACAAAAAATACGGAGCACAACATGGCGGTTCCCCGATAATGAACCTGCTGTATCATTCACTTCCCTTGATCCCGGAGATGCGGTAAAACTGATGCGCTGGAGAAAGCGGTTTGTACGGTATAGTTTTGAGCCGTTCGGTATAGGGATAAAGAAGAGTATTCTCGTAAAAATGGGCGCGGGAGAAGTGACATATAGAAATGGGCGGTCATGTCTTGCAACCCCAAATAGGTTTTTTTCTCAATCCGCGGGCAAGCAAGGGGATTGGACCAGGGAAAAAGAATGGAGAATCCGGAATGATCTCTGCCTGGGTGTTGTTGAATGTAAGGAAATGATTATCATCGTTCCTGACAAAGTGTCATACGATTATGTAAAATCACGGATCAAACATAACGTATTAATCCATGTTCTTTTTGCAAGTAATCCCGCCACAGCCCCTTTTAAGTGAAAAGATTTGGCAGTCTGGGAACTCCCAATATTCTTCATAAATCATGTTGTATCAGTTTGATACATTCTTTTATTGTTGATATTTTCCACCGGGCATACTGATTAAATTCTTGCATGTACATTTGAAAAAATGCTCTTGTGTCAAAGAAAATTTTACATTATTCTGAATAATTATATATCACTATTGCAGCAACCATAAGCTAAAAAAATTAACAGGCCAGTTGTATGACTTGCACAAGATCTCTGGTTCGACTCCTTTGCTCCACCATAAAAAAACAAGGACTTAGCCGATTATAATTAAGTCTATTTTTGTTTTGGGTGCAGATAGGGTGTTGGTAAAGTGATTTAATTTAAAATAAAAAAAAATTATATTA
>JBHPFF010000189.1:0-3530 GCA_042572165.1 Candidatus Latescibacterota bacterium
TGGTCGGTATGGCCACATGTAAACCATATGGGCTTCCGGCCAACGTCCATGCAGTAAACGCCACAACACCGGTAATAAGCCCCCAGAATGCACCATCCTCCGATACATAACGTGATCCCAGATATGTTACGCTGAGCAGTATAATCGCGATGCCGGCACGGAATGCGAACGCCCAGAAAGTCAGTTGAAGAATCTGGTGGAATGTAACCGCCACAATCCATCCGGCAAAAAGAAGAGCGATTGCAAGCGTTCTGCTTACTATCAAAAGTTTTTTGTCCGAAGCCTCAGGATTTATGTAAACCAAGTAAATATCACGTACAAGAATCTGGATGGGCGCAAGGAAATTGAGAGGCCCAGTGGAAATAATCGCTGCAAACAGCCCGCAGAGCGCGATGCCTGCCACAAAGGGATTCAATGCAAGCATCATTGCCGGCGCCGCGGATAATCCATAGGGAAGAGCGGTACCGAAATGTATCTTGGCGCACATACCGATCAGGGTGAAAGCAATACCGATCGGCATCAATAGCAAACCGACAATCCATGAACCCTGAACCGCAATTTTCTGGTCTTTTGCTGCAAAAATTCCGGTAATCGCCGCCTGTGCCGCAAAACAGGTGAATACTGTACCGAGCACCTCTCCTGACAGGGTCAGGGGATTACGCGCTCCAAGGCTCCAGTAATTAGGGGGAAGCTCGTTCACAAGCCTGCTGAAACCTGTAGTAATCGACCCACCGATTAAAGCGAGAGAAAAGCCGAGTGTGACAAGCATTCCGGTAAAGATAACAAAAATCTGCACAATATTTACAATTGCTATCGAGCGCAGACCCCCGGTTATGATAATTATGACAAAAATAAGCGCTGCGATCAGGTCAGCAATCCATTTTTCTATCCCTAAAATGGAAGAGAGTAACACTCCTCCGGCAATTATCTGGGTTATACCGATAAAAAAGTATGCGATTCCAATCACCACAGCCGAGGTCAGGCGTGTTTTTGCGTCAAAGAGTCTCCCGACAACCTCCGGGATGGTTATTGCTCTGAGCCTCCTGAACCGTGCGGACATGGTTGATGCAAAGACAAACATGGCAATGCCAAGCGATATTGAGTAGGAGGAACCAAGAATCCCCTCGGTATATCCCCTCTGGCATACACCCACTGTCGATGCTCCGCCAACCCAGTCCCCGAGGACAACGGCTATTACGAGTGTCAGCGGGAGAGCGCAACAAGAAAGTGATCCGACCCGAGCTTTTTCTTGAGGACGGTATTGGCGACAACAATGGTAAGAAATGCATAAACAATCAGCATGAGCAACGGTACAATGTGAATATTCATTATATATTCCTTATTATAGTGACAGAAAAAACCATTGTTTACAGTAATCCCATGTTCCTGAGTATGCCCCTGAGCATTTCCCTTTTACCCTCAGTGATGGGTCCGACCGGTTTGCGGGCAGGTCCTGCCGGAAGCCCCTGCAGGGTCATGGCTTCCTTTATGGTAACCGGGAAGGTGCCCTGTGAAAAGAACTCGCGGAGAGGTGTGAGCAAATCCTGGTATTTTTTTGAGGCCTCGTGGTTGCCTGCAATAAACTCATTGTAAATGCCCACTACGATATCGACTGCAGCATTGGAGGTTGCCGCCACCGCTCCATCAATACCGGAGCAGAAAGCCGCATAGATTATCTGGTCACGTCCGATGAAAACCCTGAAATAATCCGGACAGAGTTTTTTATATTTGATTGTCATTCCCAGGTCTCCGCTGGAATCCTTGATGCCGATCATGTTTCTTGAGTGTTCGCAGAGCCGCGCAACGGTTTCGGGAAGTATATTCTGATGGGTTCTCCAGGGATTGTTGTAAATCAAAAGTGGCAGATCCACTGCATCCATAATGTCGGCGTAATACCTGAAAAGCTCTTCCTGGTTAGGGCTTATGTAATAGGGTGTAATGATGGTGCCGGCATCTGCGCCCGCCTCCTTTGCGGCGCGGGTTATTTCTATAGCTCCCCGTGTGGTAAGCGCCCCGGTTCCCATGAGAACAGGTACACGGCCGTTGACCTCTTCAAGGCATATTTCGAGGAGCCGCATTTTTTCGTCATAGGACAGAGCATGACCCTCTCCCTGACCTCCGCACACAAAAATGCCGTATACCCCGTGATCAATAAGGTGATTGATGATTGTTCGAAAGCCGTCCTCTACGATGTTTTCATCGTTGTCAAAAACAGTTACAACCGGTGTGATAATACCTTTTAAATCCAGTTTCATTTGTTGTTTTCTTTCTTAATCATGAGGGAGAATATTTTTTCTAGTTTTAATGAAACATTCCCCAGGAGCAATCTCCTGTTCTCATGGCAGAGAATAACCCCGGAGGAATATTCAAAGATTATTAAAGAAGAATCTATTAACGGTCACTTCAACGGGTACTGAAGTCCTTTTACATTTGTCCTGATCGAATATAATCTGGTGGCACAGGTACAGTAAATGGTCTGCATGTCATCACCGCCGAACACAGCGCTCACAGGGCGTATGGGAAAATTGACGATACCGATGAAACCGCCGTTCCTGTCGAAAATCTGGAGCCCCATCAAAGTTGCCACATAGATATTCCCGTGAACGTCTATGGTCATACCATCGGCACCGGTGGTAATGGCCTCCTGCTCGCGGACTCCCGGAGGCACATGAAGTTTTGCGAACATTCGCTGGTTCGATAGCGTGCCGTCCTCGTTCACATCGTAAGCCGCAACATAGTTCCCGACAGGCATATTTCTTGTATTGTTTATATAGCATGTTTTACCGTCGGGGCTGAGAAGTATGCCGTTCGGTTGTCCGAAATCTCCGGGTTCGACGACCCGGATAACCTCTCTGCTGGGTTTGATATAATAGATAGCTTTACCGGGCTGATATTTCTCGAGGCCGGGAGTAAACTGGGGATCTGTAACATAGATACCGCCCTTGGCATCGGTTACAAGGTCATTGGGACCATCAAGCAGGGCGCCGTTGTATTTGTTAGCAATAGTGCGCACAACCCTTCCGGATGTAGTCATTTCTATCACCCTGTGACCGAACATGTCACATACCGCAAGGTTGCCGTTAGCGAGAGGCATTAGACCATTCGTTTGCATATTTCTGCTGATGATCCTGAGGGTGCCGTCCCTTTCCATGCAGATAGTATTGCTCTTTTCCGGACTGCCGGCGCTCCAGTCTGCGGCGAACCACATATTGGAGAAATAGAGTTTACCGTCAAGCCATGCCGGTCCCTCGGTAAAATTGAGGTATGGCTCATTTTTTTCGCCGTCATGAATCAGAACCGGACTGGCATCCTCGGGAATGATCTCACGGAATTTTGCAAGCTGAGCTTTCTCTTTTTCAATAAAGTCGGCACGGACAGGCCAGAACACATCGAGGATATCGCAGCCCTTGGCGCCGTATACTCCCCTGTGAACCATGTTGCCGGGAAGATATGCGATATCACCCGGTTCCATTCGTACAGTTTTGTCCATGACAGTTTCATCGATAAAGCCGCGCAAAACGATCATTATC
>JBHPFF010000190.1:0-3528 GCA_042572165.1 Candidatus Latescibacterota bacterium
ATATACATTTAGCACAGGCTCTTAATTACCTTGAAGCATATAATGCGGAAGTTGGTCTGCTTTTGAATTTTGGAGGTAAAAGCCTTGAATATAAAAGGCTGTTTAATAAGAAGCTGCAAAATATTTGAACCGGGATTTATGGGATTGAAAGAATTACCAAGATTAAAAAATCCGGATAATCGTGATTAATCGTGAAAATCCTGGTTCATACACTGCGCCATAATAAACTCCGAAGGAAAGGGAGCATAAAATGCAAAAACGTGGGGGTGCAGGGAAATTTAGAAATATTTCATTTTTGGCAAAATTTAGTAAAAATAAAAAATTACTCCCTTTTCCCTTTTATTGCGCCGTAGCTTTAGCGTAGGCGGATCCCCTAATCCTTTGTCCCTATAACAATAAAAATGTGTTGACAGAAATTTTTCAGCGTTCTATATTCTTTACATTATGGAAACGTCTTCGCAGGAATCAGACAGTTACGACCACCGAAACATACCACAGCTATTTCTGTGTAACACAAGAAACCCTCGTACTGATATAGTTAATAAACATTTTCATAAACCTAAATATTTAGCTGGTTTGGCATGTGCCGGCCCGGGAGTTTTACAATGAAATTGTTCTTAGATACGGCGGATATAACTCACATTAAAGAAGCCGCTTCATGGGGAATTATCGACGGTGTTACGACAAACCCCACGCTCATCAAAAAAGCAGTCGCTGCCATGAAAGAAACCGATATTGACATGGAAAGTTACATTAAAAAGATCCTCGCTTCAGTTGGCAGGATGTGTCCGGTTTCTCTCGAGGTCGGAGGTCTGACAGCGGATGAGATGGTGGAGCAGGGTATAACAATATATGAAAAGTTCGATCAGGTTGCCGGAAACGTCGTAATAAAAATACCTGTGTGCCCTGTGAATGGTAAGGAAGAGGGAAACCCGTTCGATGGTATTATTGCCATAAACAGGCTTTCTGATGAAAAGATTCCCATTAACGCCACATTGATTTTCACTCCCGAACAGGCGATGCTTGCGGCGAAAGCCGGTGCGGAATATGTCAGTCCCTTCGCCGGACGCATAGATGACCGTATCAGAAAGGCAGGGGGAATGCAGTTTGAAAAAACCGATTATTTCCCTGCCAACGGCATTTTTGATGAAATCTCACCCGATGAACCTGTGAACGATCATGGTCTTTTCAGCGGCGTGGACCTTGTTGCCCGCATTGTCGCAATATTAAAGCACTATAATATAGAATGCGAGGTTATCGCCGCAAGCGTTCGAAACGCTATCCAGGCTCGTGAATGCGCCGAGGTCGGAGCGGACATTGCAACAATGCCTTTTGACGTTCTCAAGTCGATGGTCATGCATCCCGGAACGCGTGACGGTATCGATGCATTCACAAACGACCTCGTGGATGATTACACCGACCTGTTTATATCTGCGGAAGAGAATCCGGAGGTTTGAAACCTGAGTTAAGGTATATTCGGTTCAAAGTACCTTTACCTGTGGATTATCGTTCCGTCTGCCGTTGCCCCCGATTTCCGTCCGCCTTAGCCGAGGCAACGGCGGACTACGAAGGATGAATCAGATCATAAGTCAAAAATATGCATATTAATTAGTAAATATTTGTATCACAATAAATTATAAAATCTCTTCGAATTGTTAACCGGACACTTCTGCCCGGACTCTTTAATTATTTATTCCCCGTTAATCACACCTTTATGCTTTAAATACTTTATAGCGAGGCTGTAGTTTTTATCCCACTCGGCATTATCTATGTTTGCCGGGATTTTGCCCGTTTTGAACTGTTTAACTGCGATTTCGAGTGGATCTACACAGTCCTCCATACCGGGCCACAAATAATATTTCAGTCCTCCCTTGTATGCGGTTCTATTATTAAATGATACCAGTTGCGGAACCGAGTAAGATATTTTCATGGCGGAAAAATAAAGCATCGGAGACAAAAAGAGTGAAGCAAAAAGAACCGTAAAAATTATTTTTCTTTTCCGCAGCTTTTCAACCAAGAACTGATAACCATAACCGCTCATAATTACAAATGCAATATAAGCCTGAAGGAAAAACACATAGTTGTCGCTTGCTGGATATCTGAATGCAAAGAACCATACAGGCAGAATAACAAGAAGTAAAATTAAAAAAACATTTTTTTTCTCTTTAAAACATAAAACCATTCCATAACCGATGAAAAAAAGAAGAAAATGGAAATTATAAACAGCGTAAAATATGCTTTTCACAAACCCGCTTATCATGCTCGAAAAGTCAAGGTTTAGCACGCTGGATTTGAACTTGAAATCAAAGAATATCGAGGAGACGGTATATATGTTGAAAAAAAGTACCGGTATAAAAAGCAGCGAGGTTATACTCAGAAAAATTACTATGGAATATATTGTTTTTCGAGTGTTTTTACGATTTCCCTGTAACAGATAAAAGATATAAAACGGCAGTAGAAGAGCTGTCTGGATATGGGTTATTACTGCCAGACCAAGCCAGAGGCCAACTTTAACTGAGTTTTTGAATTCGCTATTTATAAGGTCTTTTATGGTATAATAAAATACTGTGCTGACGATAAAATTATAAAAGGAATACACCTCGATAATTTCCGTCTGCCTCCAGAAAGTAAATGAAAAACCAAGAGTTATCGCTGATAAAAGAGCAGAAATATCCTCCCCCGTGAGAAGTTTTACAGTTTGATAAATACGCCAGAGGGAAAAGACTGAAAAAATGATCGAGCACAGCGTAAGTATTGTAACCGGATCAGCAAAAGGAAATACTTTTAGAACCAGCGAATTTAAATTACTGTATAAAAAATGGCCGGTAGCGTTTACCGACCAGCCAAACCCTTCGACTGAAAACAACAGAAATGCCGGAGAATCACCCCATCCGGGAGTTTTATTCCTGAAAACCAGATAAACCAGAGTGATGACCGTAAATACAATAACAATAAAGATATTATTGCTTTTTTTTATTTTTTGGATAATCTGCATACCGTTTCCGTCACTCGTTCCGGGATGTTCATTCCGATATTCCCAGTATCAGTTTTATAAGACTATATTCTAACTAATGTTAATTTATGATTCAATAATATCATTTTCCCTATCTTAATACAAGCGGTTATTTGTATATTTTGACTTAAAAGATGCCAGTTGATTTTCTGATTACCACGCTCTTTCCTTTCGAATTCAGTAAGTAAAAAAATATCGCAATAATGATTGACGTACTAATTTTTAGTTGGTATTGCGTTGTTTATTTGTAATATTTCATTCCCGGTACCACATTATATATTGCCATATCAAAAAAACTTTCAAAGCCGGAGGAAATCGAAAAGGACTTTGAAGAATGGAAAAAGAAACGTTGAATAAATCAAAAGAGTTTGACAGGTATAATGACTTAACGATTGAAGAATTTATTGGTATTATTGCTGGAGTAGGGGGCCAAAGGATAAAAAAGGATTAAGGAGAAAGTGCGAAGTGCCGGTAACTGGAAGAACGAAATGAATGTTAATAAATAATATTAATGG
>JBHPFF010000191.1:0-3361 GCA_042572165.1 Candidatus Latescibacterota bacterium
ATTTTACTAGTTCGAAGAAAACGTACTTTACATATACTAATATCCGGGAGGAATGTCCATGCCAATGGTAAAAGCCGATAAAATCTGGTTCAACGGGGAGTTTGTCGACTGGGATGAAGCAAAAATTCATGTTCTGTCGCACGCCCTTCATTACGGGACGTCATTTTTCGAGGGTGCACGGTGCTACAAGACTGCCAAGGGATCCGCATGTTTCAGGCTCAGGGATCATATCCGGAGACTTTTTGACTCAATGAAAATTTACCGTACCGATGTGCCATACTCCATTGATGAGTTCATTAATATCATTCTGGAGACCATACGGGTCAACAAGCTCGATGCTTGTTATATCCGGCCTATTATATTCCGTGGTTACGGCGAACTTGGGGTGAATCCGGAACACTGTCCGCTCGATGCGGTTGTTGCGGTCTGGGGCTGGGGGACCTACCTCGGCGCTGAGGCTCTCGAAAAAGGGGTAAATGTCTGTGTGTCATCATGGAACCGTCTCGCCCCGAACACACTTCCTAACATGGCCAAAGTAGGCGGTAGTTACATGAATAGCCAGCTGATAAAGATGGACGCCCTGGCGGGCGGTTTTGAAGAGGGTATAGGGCTTGATGTCAATGGCATGGTAAGCGAGGGTTCCGGGGAAAACATCTTTGTCGTCCGTGACGGAATTATATACACTCCGCCTGTCGGAGGAAGTATCCTGTGTGGTATTACACGTGATACTGTTAAAACACTTGCCATGGACATGGATATTCCTGTTCTTGAGCAATTGATCCCCCGCGAGATGCTTTATATTGCTGACGAGGTATTCTTTACCGGCACAGCAGCAGAGGTTACACCGGTCGCTACCATAGACCGGGTTCCTGTCGGCAACGGTCAGCGGGGTCCGATTACGGAAAAACTTCAGAAAGCATTCTTTGATATCGTTTCAGGCGAGGCAGAGGATAAGCACGACTGGCTGTTATTCGTTTGATAAGCGACAAGAACGGTATAGGGAGTTGTCATGTCACTCGGCACACTTGGTCTGATTGGGTATGGTAACATGGGTTCGGCGATTGTAAAAGGCCTTCTTGAGGCGGGTCTATTCAAAACGCCGGATATACACATATATGACATCGATACTGAAAAAGTTGAGAAAGCCGGAGCCTCCGGACATGTGGTTCACACATCCATTTCAGGTGTGGGAAACGCATCCGGCACGGTTATCGTGGCGGTAAAACCCGGAGATGTTCTCGGGACATTAAACGAGTTACGGAACTGCGCAGTAAAACCACTGATTATATCTATCGCCGCAGGTGTCACGCTTGAGCAGATGGAATCGGTTTGTACGGAAAATCCAATCATCAGGGTTATGCCCAATACACCGTGCATGGTAGGTGCTGGTGTCAGTGTCATTACCCGGGGTTCTAAAGCTGGTCAGGAGCATGCGGAGAAAGCAAAAACCATCCTGGGCGCCATCGGCATCGTCAGCGAAGTTCCCGAGTCTCTGATGGATGCTGTTACCGGGCTTTCCGGCAGCGGGCCGGCGTATGTGGCGCTCGTGATCGATGCCCTGAGCGATGGCGGCGTGAAAATGGGGCTTCCGCGAGAAACCGCCCTTAAACTTGCTGCCCAGACAGTGTTCGGCTCGGCGAAGATGATTCTGGAAAAGAAAATGCATCCCACCCAATTGCGGGATATGGTTGCATCACCCGGTGGCACTACCATCGAAGGTATTTCGGTACTTGAGGAAAGCTCGTTCCGGGCAGCACTCATAGATGCTGTTGAAGCTGCAACATTGAAATCAAGAGAATTGAGCGGATAAAGGCTACGCAACTTGATCACGATAATAGATTACGGTATGGCGAATCTCGGCAGTGTGAACAAGGCATTCGAGGCTGTCGGTGCCGAAACGAGAATATGTGACTCGCCTGAAGAAATTAGTGATGCAGACCATCTTGTTCTTCCCGGTGTTGGGGCTTTCGGCGATGCTATGAGAAATATCCGCGAAAGGGGTATTGATGAGGCGATGCTCGAGGCAATCGACAACGGTGCCGCATTTCTGGGAATTTGCCTTGGACTACAGGCGCTATTCACCGAAAGTGAGGAACTTGGCATTCACAGAGGCCTTGGTATTTTCGCGGGCAGGGTAAGGCGGTTCACAGAAGGGCTTGTTCCACAGATAGGGTGGAACAAGGTGCATATCCTTCGGGACAACCCCATAATGGCTGGCATTCCGGATCACTCGTATTTTTATTTCGTCCACTCATACTATGTTGATCCGGTGGACAGGGAAAATGTGATTACCGAAACGGACTATTATATCGATTACGCTTCCATTGCAGGCCGTGACAGGATCTGGGGTATCCAGTTCCATCCTGAAAAAAGCCAGGAAATGGGACTGAGAATCCTTGGGAATTTCGCAAGGATATGAGGCTGTATCGATCGGATAACTGATCCTCTCAGTAAACCGAGAATATTATCTGAAACTTGAAATATAGAACCTTGAACCTTGAATCTTGAATATCAACCATGATTATCATTCCCGCTGTAGATATAAAGGACGGAAAATGTGTCAGGCTTCTCCAGGGGCGTATGGAAGATGAAACTGTCTATTCCGATACTCCCTGGGAAATGGCGCTCAGGTGGCAGAAAGCGGGGGGCACGATCCTCCATATCGTTGATCTGAACGGTGCGTTCGAGGGACGAGGTGTGAATGATGACGCTGTCCGGGAAATAGTGAAAAAGGTGGATATGACCACCGAACTCGGCGGAGGTATCCGTGACATGACACGGATTGATATGCTTCTTGAAATGGACGTCGATCGTGCCATACTCGGCACAGTTGCAGTGGAAAATCCTGGTCTTGTCCGTGAAGCGATCGACAGGTACGGTCCCGAAAGAATTATTGTGGGGATCGATGCTAAAAACGGTATTGCTGTTACAAGAGGCTGGTCTGCTGACGGCGGCCGTCCTGCGGTTGAACTGGGGTGCGAGATGAGGGATCTCGGTATAACCCACATCATTTACACAGATATCAACCGCGATGGTATGCTGACAGGGCCGAACATCTCCGAAACCGAACGAATGGCGCGTGAAACCGGGCTCGCAATAACCGCATCCGGAGGAGTATCATCGCTTGCGGATATCCGGGCGCTGAAAGAACTCGAACCTCTTGGCGTGGATTCGGTAATCACCGGGAAGGCGCTGTATGAGGGGAAGTTTGAATTGGAAGAAGCGATAAATATATCTAAGTAATTTTAAAGATTTGGGTGTTCTTTGCTGGCCAGGGAATGTCGATATAGCACCTGAAACTATCTACAGCATGACAACAGGGAAGCCGCTTCCGGATTGGATGGAAAATAAATAAAAAAGA
>JBHPFF010000192.1:0-3222 GCA_042572165.1 Candidatus Latescibacterota bacterium
GTACTTATACTCTGCATCCGCTTAAAAAGGGGTATGATTTCAGCCCGGGATTTAAAAAACTAACCATTACTGAACCGGGCTCATATACGATCGACATGGTGGCATCTCTTTATAATTACAGAGTGGATGGCGTTCCGAAAGGAAGACTGGGTAATACTAATGTTATCGTATCAAAGTTTGGTTTCGGCGGTCATATATATCCACATAATCTCGGTAATGTAAAGGAACGCGAATATTTACTCCGTGAGGCATTTGATTACGGTGTAACAACCTTTGATGCCGATCACGATACTTTCAGGAATGCGCACCAGTTTGAGAAAGTAGGCAAGTATCTCGCCCCGGTGATAAATGATGTGGTCATCTCCTGTATACTCTCTCCTTTTGACGGACGTACTCCGGAGGAGCAGCTTGAGTATGACCTCAGGCTGTTCGGCAAGGATCACATCGATATGGTACACTATTTTGCCAACAGTCTGAAAACACCCGGTTCTGGCAAGAATAGGAGATTGTGGGAAGATCTTTTCAGGTTCAGGGAGCAGGGGAAAATTCGGGCTGTGGGCGTGCCGATTCATGATCCGAATGATATAGACCTCGACCTGTTGCTGAAGGAGTATCCAGTTGACTTTGTGATGTTTCCTTACAATTTCCATCACAACTCAAGCTTTCCTCTTGGCAAGTATCAGAACGGTTTCGACACATATGCGCAGTTTCTCAGAAAAAGAGGCGTCGGTGTTGTCACCATGAAACCGTTTGCCACCGAATACTTTTGTGACACATTCCTGGAAGCTGCAAAGGCGATTAATCCTGATGTCAGGTTCCACCTGGCGGCACTTCGCTATGTCATTAATTCTGAAATGGCACCGGATATTACGTTTTCAGCAATGAATTATATTTGCGAATTTCGCGAAAACGTACAGGCATATCTTAAGCCGGAGATGACTGATGAGGAACGTGAACTGCTCGATAAACTTAGAGATGTCGCACTGAAAAATGCGCATGTACTGCCGGAACACTACAGATTTCTTGAAAAATGGATTCCGAGACCCGATAATGAGGGAATTGAATACTCTTAAAACGATCAGGTATAGTTATTTTCACCATTCATCAAGCGTTTTCACTTCAACCCTATCCACTAATCTCCCGTCAGGCCAGTGCGGTGACAGAAGAATCGCGATGCGGGTCAATCCTTTCTGATTATCGAGGCGAACCAGCAGCCGGACAACACCCGTATTGGGTGCCTGGGGCGGTTTCTGTTCTGCTGATTCAAGAGTAAAACAGGCACCTTCAGGCGAAAGAATTCGTGCGGTGAGTTCTTTGCCTTCCAGCCTGAGCAGTGCTGTGTCTTCTTTTACTGTTACATAGGCATCCGTTGTCATTCCCCAGGTAATATAGTTGGTTGCAAACGGCCAGTTGCCCACGATATTGAACTCATCCTGCACAAGAACCGCCTGTCGATCCTTGACTATGGCAACTCCCCTCGTTGCCCTGGTTGCCTCGGGTGTGTATGCCGGAGTAAGATCAATGGTGACGAAAGCTGATGATGGTTCCGATTTAAATTTCAGGAATTTTGCCCTTGCCAGTTCATCCTGGTATTTACCGTTCAAAAGGGTCACATTGTGGCTGAATGAATTCAAACGATAGTAGTGCCATCGTTTCCCGCCTCTCCTGTGTCCAGGTTTCGGGTTGCCGTCCATATCAGTATTGCCGTTATTAAATGAATCCCAGTAACCAACAAGATTGTAATCCTCAGAACCGAGGTCGCGTGCCCAGCGCACGCCAAGGGCATCAATTTCGAAATTACCCAGATCGAGGTGACTGTGATCGCACCAGTTATAGCCGCCTTTCACACCGACAAACAGAGCTTCTGGATCGTTCCAGGCGCTCCTGAACACTGCAACTTCCACATCACCTCTGAACTGTCTGTCAAGATCAGGAGTATAAGATTTCTTTTTTGAGCGAGGGACATACCAGATAAGATGCTGGGGACTGCCGCCGTAACGCTCAATCATTTCACATTCCTGATCGGCAAGAAACTGCATATTGAATGTTTGTGCGAACCAAAAAAGAGTCGGCATACTTCCCCTGGCGCTTTTCGAACCACTGTCAGAATAATTCAGGTATAAGCCGGTCGGGCCGGTTGTATAAATCGGAAAAAGTCCACAAACAGAAAGACCCTCCATTTCTGTCAGTCCGAAAACAGTACCCAAAGAAGACTCAAGTGCCGACAGCCCGTATGCCGTATACCGGGAGCCATAGCTCCAGTAGCCGGGACCTTCCGGCCATGCGCCATCGGGATCATAAGTTGCGAGTGACTTGGGCAATGATTCAACAGCGTAAGGAATGATTTTCTTTGCATACTCAGGGTCTGTTTCTGCAATTGCCAGGGCTCCGACCAAAAGTCCGCCGTTGCACACTTGGTTCCAGTTGTGTGTCGAATTAATCCAGCCTCCCGAATCAGGCCTGTTGCGATCGTATGTCGCTATACCCGGTTTCAGTCCCTTTTCTATCAAACCCTCTTTTATCTTTTTACGTGATTCCACGGACAGGTAATGATAAAGCCAGTCATAACCGATACCGACAGCGTTGGACATTTCGGCTGTATCGAGAAAATGGGAGGGATTCCAGTCCTTGAATGAACAGACAGCCAGCAAGTTTTCCTCGGCTTTTTGAGCATATTTTTCGTTGCCGGTCAGGCGCCAGGCAAGAGCCAGGGCATATATACGGTGCCCACATCTCCTGCTGATGTGCAGAAGGCGCGGACCTATTATCTCGTATTCAAGGGGTGGTTGTTTACAGTAATTATCAGCACGCTGCAGAACATCACTGACACATCTCCGGACAATAGCATCAGTTTTCTGTAACTTTTTAATTCGTGCAAGGTCTTTGTCTTTCATCATCAACCGCGGATGCTTTCTGTCGAGTGTAGAAAGAACAGTATCAGAATCAGGTATCTGACAAAAAAGTGAGTGCGGTGCGAGGATAAACGTAAAAAGTATAAAAATCAAATACCTTGCAAACATTTCAATATCCCCTCTTTTTTATTTATATTTTATTAACAGTATATGTCTAAATGTATGGATTTCTGTCAAGGTTACAATAGGTAAAAATGCGGTATTATGTCAAGTATTTTAGTGAAACTTTCTGTGAAAATGTTTAATGGTAAGGAAGTTTTGATTTTAAAGTGCAGGTCGCGGGTAAAAAATGCGGATAAATCCAGTATTT
>JBHPFF010000193.1:0-3174 GCA_042572165.1 Candidatus Latescibacterota bacterium
CAAAGAAAATTTGGGGGAGAACAAAAATATTATATTCAACTTATTATTAAACAATTAAATAACTAATATATTTTGTGAATATTTCTGACAGAACGTATTTAAGACTTGGGAGTAAAAAATGAATAAGAATCATGATAATAGGAGAAATTTTTTAAAGACCGCAGGTCTCGGCTCTTTAACAGCCGCGGGAACAACCGGATTGCTTTCGTCAGCAACTATTACATCGTGTGCTAACATTAATACTAAAAAGAAAAGGATTATGGTGGGTAGATTTTCAGACGAAACCAACACATTCATTAACGACACGCGTACTTTGGAAGATGTCAAAAAAAGCGCCAAGTACGGTGATGAAGTACTTACTGCCAGTGGAATGGTTCATGGTACAATTGGGACAACCATAAATGGTTTTGTCAATATTCTTGAAATGTACGATATCGAATTAATAGGCTCAATCTCTGTCGGAGGCAATCATCGTATCATGACAGAGGAAGTGTTTGATTACGTTACAGGCTATATGTTGGATACACTTGACAAGTATGAGGTGGACGGTGTGTATCTCAGTCTTCACGGTGGTGGCTGCACTATCGGGCACGATGACCTGGAAGGTGAAACAATGGAACTGATTCGCAAAAAGGTCGGTCCTGATATTCCCATTGTTTACACGATGGACCTGCACTGCCAGAATACCAAATTGATGACAGAAGTTGCCGACGCAGTGAGCATCTACCGCACGTATCCGCATATTGATGCGTTCGAATGCGGGTATGAAATCGCTTCGATATTAATGGGAATGTTATCTGGCAAGATTAAATCCGTCATGGCACTAAAAAAACTCCCCCTTATGATAGGTCCTCCTTTAAATGTTGTCACCGGTGAAATGCCAATGAAACTCGTCTACGACCGGGCAAAAGAGATGCAGCGTACTATCCCCGGTGTTCTTACCGTCTGCCCGGGGCACGGGTTCATGCAGCAGGATATACCAACTCAGGGTGCAGGGGTTTTGGTGGCCGTTGATAGAGATAGGGAACTGGCACAAAAACTGGCGGACGAACTCGGTGATTTGATGTTCTCGTATCGTAAGGAATTCTGGGTAGACCTCCCTGATACGGCCGAAACCATACGCCTTGCCATGAAACCAAACGACAAACCGTTTGCCATATCCGATGGCGGTGATAATATGGGTGCCGGAGGCGCTGGTGATGGAACTCATCTTCTTCGTGAAATACTCAAACAAGGTGTTGATTCAGCGTTTGTGCAGATGTACGATCCTGAAGCGGCGAAAAAGGCGTTTGAAGCGGGAGTGGGTTCCACGGTAACATTGGATATTGGAGGGCGGTCTGATCCCATGTACGGTCCTCCTGTGACAGTAACGGGCAAGGTTAGTGTTATCTCTGAGGAGGGGTCCCCCTGGCATCCTGCGGCACGGATAGAGATGAAAGGCGTAACTATACTGCTCAACACCAAGCGGATTGGCCCCAATAACCAGACTAATGTGAGAGCCATGGGTATTGCCCCTGAAAAGTACCGTATGGTCGTTTGCAAGGGCGGCTTTGCGTTCCGTCCACAGCACCCACCGGAGGTTTACGATTATATCATGTGCGCTACTCCCGGGTATTCTTCACCGGATTTGACCACGTTTGAGTGGAAAAGAATCCCGCGGTCAATGTACCCGCTGGATGATATATGATAAAACAAAAGGGGATTATAACATGATCTTTGAAGTAATTTATTATTCCGGTGACTAAAATATGTGCCATTAAGCGACTACACAATTTTGAAAGTGTGATGCTTTCTATGATAACATATTTTCTGTTCATTTCGCAATGTTCAATGAACGAAAAGACACGAAGGGCCGCGAAGCGCAAGGGCGCCCCCGAGTGATTGTAATCCTTTCTCACTGCGCCATTTCCCGGGGATTTGCAGCACGTTATGGTGTTGAACACCCTTACAAAATGCCCTTTGAGGCACCGGATGCGAACACACGGGAACACACTGCGTCCTCTGTGTTTCAGCAAAAAGACAAACCGAACAGGAAAATGCACGCAAAAAGGATTGGAAATAGCGTATTTAATAAAAAACAAAATTAATCGGACAAAGTAACAAATTTTTTGATATTTTTTCAAACAAATTGAGATATATTTCCTTTATAATGACATATAATTGAATGATCCTGAAAATAATCACCTTTGAAAAAAATTTTCAGATTTGGAAAGGCTGGAAAAAATGAATACTAAATGGCTGTTATTGGTGACTGTTCCGATATTGTTATTCAGCGGCTGTTCTAAAACCAACGATGATTATATACAGGATTTATATAGTGATAATGCTCAAGAGAGGATGATGGCTGCTGCGACTCTAATGCGGCGGGGAAAAGACAGTAATACGGTGAAAAAACTTATATATATTCTGGATGAGGATGATGAACGGGCAAAATTTATCTCCGTACAGATTCTTGGTGCTCTTGCAGATACCAGTGCTGTACAACCCATTGGAATGATACTTGAGTCCGGAAATTCCGTCATGAGGGCTAAGGCTTGCTGGTCTTTGGGAAGTATCGGTCATGAATCGGGAATGCCGTTTCTCCTTAAAGCTATTAAAGATCCCTATTCGGATGTTCGGTATGCCGCACTTATCGCTATTGGGCATATTTCCGATGTTCCTATAGTGGAACATGTTTATCCCATGTTCAGGGATGATGAGGACAGTGTTCGTGTAGCGGCGATACAGGCTCTTCATTATAATTTCAAATCTGTTAAGGATTCGGGCATTCTGGCCGCTGATTTTGCATTACCCTTGAATGATACCAGCGAACTTGTCCGCTTTGTGGCCGTTCAGGCTCTGGGTGCCGGGTTTCCCGACAGTACTGTAGCTGCTGATCTGTTACTTGATGCCCTCGATAATGAAAGCAAAAATGTTAGAATTGAGGCCATAATAAGCCTGGGGAAAATAAGGTCGCAAAAAGCCATCCCTGTACTTAAACAAATATATGATATCACTTCAGTTGATGAGGAGTTTGTTATTACTCAGGCAATAAAAGAAACAACCGGAGAGGATTTTCCGCCTATTGAAGAAAATGTCGAATAGTACCATGCACATATTAATAAAAATACTCTCATGGACAACTGTGAGATATATTTAGTTACTTCCGATATTTTTCTCGATTCTTGTGTATAT
>JBHPFF010000194.1:0-3164 GCA_042572165.1 Candidatus Latescibacterota bacterium
TCATTCTCGGACGGCGGATGACAAGCTCCATGGTGAGAGGCTTGGCAACCTTTACAGTGGTCTTTTTGAACATGAAATATGCTCCCAATGCCGCATGTAATGATACAGCCACGAGAAGACCCAGGAAAAGCAGCTTTTGGGTTTCACGCTCAAGCTTCTCCATATCTATGGCATCAGATGGCCCTCTAAACCTCGATGATTTTGCTTCATTTGCCATTGTGTATCACCTACCCCATGGGTTTTGTGTTATCTTTACTCTTCTTCTACTGCTGTATCAACAGCCATTGCAATCGTTTCAATCTCGACTGACCTTGCAAGTTTCATTAGTTTCAAAACATCACCATGTTTTGCATTTTCATCAGCTTTAATCAATACCGTATTAATATCAAGGTCATTCTTTGCATTTACTAAAAACGTATCAAAGAAATCAATGGCGGTTTCTTCACTATTTACTGCAATATCACCCTCTTCACTTAACTCCACTATAATCTGCCTTTTATCAAGAATCGAAGGGTTTTCAGCAATTGGAAGAGTAAGTTTCAATTGAGCCGGATTTTTCATAACTGTCGTGACCATAAAGAATATGAGTAATAGGAACACGCAATCAATTAATGGAGTCAGATTGAAACTATCCGGTTCAAGAACAGTATCTCTGTTTCTTTTTAATGACATTTTTTCACATATCCTTATTTAATAACTCAAATGTTATTACTCTTGCTCCTCAATTGCAAAAGCAAAATCCTCAGCCCCAACACTTGTCGCCATATCAATAGCAAAAATAATAGATTTATGTAATGATTCCGGATCACCCTGGATAATAACACTTCTATTATTTGCTAAGTCCATAGCACCTTTAATTGCAGAAGCCAAACCTGCCGTTGATACAATTTCACCTGCTACAGTATATTCTCCTTCTGATGTAATATGAATGTTAACATCTTTTTTCTGCTGCTGCTGCTCTTCTTCTGAATCTGCTGCAGTAGGCAAATCTACCACCATACCCTGAACTTCGATAAAAACAGTGGTAACCATGAAGAAGATCAAGAGGAGAAAAACACAATCAATGAGAGGTGTAAGATCTACTTCACCTTCACCGATTAAACTTTCTCTGCGACTTTTCTTTTTCATTGAGAATCACTCTCCTCAAAAACCAGATTATTCTTTTTCAAGTATTGCCAGCAAAGAGTTTGAAAATGTAATGGCATATACCTCAACATTTGTACGAGACGCATCTGCTTTATGTCCAAGATAGCGATAAAAAACAATCGCGGGAATTGCTATAACAAGACCGGTTGCTGTCGTAACAAGGGCCTCTGAAATACCGCCTGCAACAACTCTCGGATCACCGGTGCCTGATTGTGCAATCGACTCAAATGCCCTGATCATACCCAAAATCGTACCAAGAAGACCAAGAAGAGGTGAAATATTACCTACGGTATTAAGAACCGGGAGAAATCTTGTCACATATGCTCTCGAAGCATCATCGATAGTCGTGAACAATTCATCCCTGAATTCAGTTATCTCGGCCTGCCTTATCAAAAAATTTGATACACCATCTGCACCTTCTGCACCACCAGAAACTTCTTTTCTTCTTTTTTCTAGCTCTTTCTTTTCAATCAGAAGCGTATCATATCTTTTTAACATACGGGCAAAAATATAGTTCAGAACACCTTTACCCTTTGATATTTTCTGAGCACAACTTTCAAGTCCACCTGTTGATAACGCTTCTTCAACACCTTCAAGTTCCTTTTCTGCTTTTATCGCTGTTGGCATACGATGAAGAACTACAAAACGTTCAAAAATTACCGCAATTCCAAAAAGTGCCGCTGCCATCAGCGCATACATCATAGGGCCACCAGTTTGAATTAATTCAACCATTTTCTTCTGACTCCTTTCGTAATACAAAAATTATTACTATAACTTTTATTTTCTGAATACAAGAGCACTGTCAACCTCTGCTCTTGGACCAACAAACGAACTAAATGTCTCATTATCATATACGGCAGAAACTGTGAAATACAAAATAAGTGAATCTACATCAGCAGGAATATACCTTGAAGCATTATATGTAAACATAAATGGTGGACTAATACTTTTCATGTTCGCAAACTGTGTCCAAATTTCACCTAAATCGAAATCGCTCGAATCAGATCTGGCGATTAGAAAATCCCCAACGCCTGAAGTTTCACTCATTGTCCATGTAAGGTTCACAATGTCCTGAGCAGGATCATATGTAGCGAGAAGATTTCCAGGACTTGATGTAATCTTAAATGTTTCAAACGTTACATCCTCATGATCTTTGCTGCATCCATAAGCAAATGCCAACATCAGAATTGGTGTCATAAATATCACTATTCTTTTCACTGAAATATTCTCCTCCCCTAAAATCTTTTTGACAACAGTAAGCCGGGACTTTTATCAATGCATTTCCGAACACACCCAACACTGAAATGGCACATTATTATCTTGGATTGTGCTATTATAACGGTCGCCGGTTTGATGAGTCTCTCGAAATATTCACAGCATTCGCAAGAAAATATCCAAATTCGGAATTCACGCCGGAAGCTATCTACTTCTACTCTGACAGTAATTACAATCTTGGTAATTTAGAGGATTGTATTGAAGGATTTGATATTGTAATTGCCAGATATCCTAGTCATGAAAGAGCAGAAGAAGCTCTGTATACAAAAGCATGGGCATTAATGGACCTTGGGCGTGACGAAGATGCGATTACCTCATTACTGCAGTTGATTGATAAGTATCCGAATAGTAGTTATACACCGTCTTCGTTATTCAGTATTGCTGACTATTATTACAATGAACAAAGGTTCCAGGAGGCAATGGATAACTATCAGAAAGTAGTGGAAAGATATCCTGATAGCGAAGTTGCGCAGGAAGTCCCGGAAACTATCACGGAATTAGGAGAAACCATAGCTTATATTGAATATGAGAAAGCAATAGTCTTATTCGACCAAGCAAGGGATATGGATGATGATACTCTCCGTCGACAAGCAGCTGAAATGTTGGAAAAGGTGGCAATAGATTATCCAGGTACAGAGAGCGAGATAGGAGCATACTCAAACGCAGGAATGATTTACGAAGAACTTAATGAATGGAGAAAAGCTGCGGAAATGTATGATAACGTGATCAGGATATTTGAAGAG
>JBHPFF010000195.1:0-3090 GCA_042572165.1 Candidatus Latescibacterota bacterium
TTAATAATATCCTATCAATTATTACCGGTTATACTGAGTTTGTCATGGCTAATGAACTTCCTCAAGGAAGCCCGGCATGGGATGATCTTGAACAGGTGCTCAAAGCAAGCTACCGGGCACGTGATATTATTAAGCAAATCCTTACTTTCAGCCGTAAATCCGAGGCTCAATGGAATCCGATCAAATTAGGCAATATCATTAGAGAAAACCTGAAATTTATCCGTGCCTCTACACCCGCAACTATTGATATTAAAGAGAAAATAATTGCCGAATCCGATATTATTTTTGCCGATCATTCTCAAATTGAGCAGGTGTTAATAAATCTCTTTACAAATGCCACATATGCAATGAGTGAGAAAGGCGGAATATTAACGATCAGCCTTGAAGATGTGATTCTAGATTCCGATAATGATTATCAGGATATCGGCGCAGGGGATTATCTGAAATTGAAAGTGAGTGATACCGGCTCCGGTATTAATCCGGAAATACTGGATCGAATCTTCGAGCCCTATTTTACCACAAAACCCAAGGGAAAGGGTACCGGTATAGGCCTTGCTGTGGTCTATGGAATCGTTAAAATTCTTGGCGGGACCATAACTGTAACAAGTGAATTGGGCAAAGGTACTGTTTTCGAAATTTTATTTCAAAAATTTGACAGTAAGGAAATTTCGGAGATTGAGGCGGAAAGTGTTCTTCCAAAAGGATGTGAACGGATACTTTTTATAGATGATGAAAAGCAAATCTCCTGGATTGCCGGGAAGATATTAATGAGTCTTGGATATGACGTTGTTATCGAAAACGACAGCCTCGAGGCATTGGAGACATTCAAAGCACGCACTGAATCATTCGATCTTATTATTACAGATCTGACAATGCCACATATGACAGGGGTGGAACTTGCAAAAAAAATAATGGAAATTCGTTCCGACATACCGGTTATTCTCTGTACCGGATATAGTGAAATTATTACTTCGGAAGAAGCCAGGGCCAGGGGTATTCAAGAGTTGCTGATGAAACCGTTTAATATTTGTACTCTGGCAAAATCAATTCGAAGTGTATTAGACCGAAATAAGCAAGTAAACAAGAATTGAGCAGTGTTATGGCAAAAATATTAGTTATTCAGGATCATTCGATGTTCTGTATCCTGATGTCAATATACCAGATGGAAACGGTCTTGATTTTTTGCCCGATCTGCGTCATGTAAAATCATCACCCGAAGTTATTATAATTACCGGGTTAGGCGATCCGGATGGAGCTGAGCTTTCGATAAAATGCAGCGCATGGGATTATATTAAAAAAAACAGGTGGTACTGGTGGAACGTAGTAGTCCTGCTACGAAGTATGAATTGGAAAGCTAAAGATTTTTCGATATTCACTGCACCTGAATGATTCAACTTAGAAGCCGCTGTTGTTCTCAATCACCACGGTATCCTTTGCAACATTGGGGCCGTATGTTACTCCTCCCTGTCCATCTTCCAGCGTGTTGGCAGTAATAATCACATTTCGGCTGTCACGAATAGAAACCGCAGAGTCTTGCACTCTATGAAAAGTATTATTCCGAACTACCACCCCGTCAGACGAACCGACGTGCAACGCAGAACCATCCGCATCGATTACTTCATTGTGCTCTATAGTGATGTCCCTGTGAACACCCGCAGGCGCAAGACCGTACTCCTTTGCCTGTGCGGTGATATTAATAATACCCTCCCGCCGGGCGGTTCCAAAGTTACAACGTATGAACCGGTTGTTCCTGATCATTATGTCCCTGGTGCCTATAGATTCCCACCAGTAGTTGGCATCGGCGCGGATGAGCAGTGCCGACCCTGATACATCTTCGTACACGCAGTCTTCGATGACTACATCCCTGGTCTTGATGAGCATGCCGCGCGCCCTGTTCCTGATAGTCGTACAGTTCAGTATGCGTGCCGACGGCGTAGTGCTGATATTTCCTACGATATGACCGCGGGAGGTCTGTCCCGGTAAAGTGTCAGCCACCTCGACAATCAAACGCCTGTTCTGCTCGTCGGGAATTACCGATATTACAACATTTTCGATATAAGGCTGTAAAGGGTTCTCGACAGGGCTGCTGAACTCGAGGATGTCATCCACTCTCACATATGACGGCATTCTTCTCCCCCGTCCTGTTTTCAATGCAACCGTCTTCTCACCAAGTCGCTCGTCAACTGCCATATAGGCGCCATGGATATTGGTCGCATCGTCGCCCATCCCTTCGAACAAGCACTCTTCCAGGGTTATGGAACCGCGGCAGTTATTGAAATGTGTTGCATCGGCGGTCGACGACATCCACCGGCCAGTTTCCGGACGAATCATCACATTAAACCTTGTCAGGGTGAAATTACTACTGTCGTGGGCATACAACCCCATACCGGGACAGGCATAAATCGTAATGTCATTGAGGATGATATTGGCACATTTACTGAAGGTAAAGGTATTGTAACTGTATATCTGGTGACGAATATTCACCCATGTCCCCTTTTCAGGCAGACGCTTTTCGACATACACACGCATGACACCGGGTCGTATCACCTCGGTGGTTTTTTCAAATCCCGTCTGGTAAATATCCACTCCCCGCGTCGCAAGCCTTCGTTTTTCGGGATCATACCCGAGAATACCCTCGACACGGAGCCGCGCTTGCGCGGTATGTGGTTCAATCACTTCAAGATCGAAATAGGTATCTCCCACTTCGATTACTTTCCCTGCACTGAAGGGAAGCGGATTCCAGTCCACAGTGAAATTGCGGAAGGTGAGAACGTTACAGTTACTGATCCTGAACAGGGTCGCCAGGTCGTGTCCGATAAATTCAGCCCCGTTACCGTCTATGGTGAGTCCCGTAAACCCATCGAGTCTCAGCCTTGGATTGGTATCACCGGAAAAATCATATGTCCCTGCTGAAAATACAAGTTCCGCGCCCGGATGTTCACGGCATGCTTCGATCGCCGCCTGGACAGCTGCAGTATCGTTTACACCATCATCAGGAACGGCACCGTAGTCCACAACATTGATTTCCGGCGATCTATCACCGCCGCAACTGATATTCCACAGCCCGGCAGCAACTGCTCCCGCCAGTAT
>JBHPFF010000196.1:0-3060 GCA_042572165.1 Candidatus Latescibacterota bacterium
GAGATTCGCGGACGGTTGATTTTTATTTTTCGTCTCTTAAAGGTCGATACTGTGATTACCTATATTCCCTTTGGGTTCGATGAGGAAAATCCCGACCAATGGTTGACAGGACGTGTGGTTGCACAGGCATGTTTGATGGCCGGTTTGAAAAATCACTATCCAGAACAACTTGAAGTCGTTCAACCCTATACGGTCAAGGAGCGATATTACGCAGCAGGATCCGGACAGCCGTTTAACAGGGTAGTTGATATCAGTTCAACAATCGAGAAGAAAATTGACGCTATCGTCGAGTGTAAATCACAGGGTGGAGGCAATAAAGGTTCATTACTGAGAAAACGTTTGATCCGCGAGGGAAAACGCCTCCCAATACTCGGCAATGATGACCGTACCGCAAACCGTGAATATGTAAGGAATTTTCTCCTGACACCCTATAAGGGCCTTGGAGAACAGTTCGGTCTTTCATATGCCGAGTGTTTCAATTACATTGACCAGAGAACATCCGAAGAAGATGAGTTGGTTGAAGAGCACACAAAAAAGAATGCGGTGAAATTGTAACATCCACCATGGAGGCATAATGGAAAGTTCACATACTATACCGAAAGCGCCGAAAGGATTAATGGCTCTTGCATTAGTAGGCCCCGGGCTCGTCTGGAGTGCTGAATATATTGGGAATGGTGAAGTGATTCTCGCCACACGAACAGGCGCTATTCTTGGTTGCATGGTGCTCTGGGCACCGATTATCGGCATCATGTTGAAAGCATGTATAGGAGTAGCCGGAGCGCGCTATACTGTTTGTACCGGCGAGGGCATGATCGATATGTTCAGCAGAATGCCCGGAAGGGGAAATTGGGCAGTATGGATCGTGCTGGTAAGTATGTTCTTTGCGGGATCCATGGCTGTGGGAAGCGCAGCCTCTGTCGCTGGTGTATTTGCAAATTCTTTAATCCCCTTGAGTCCGTTTCTATGGGGGTGGATTATTTCTCTTTTCGGAGTTGCGGTGGTATGGTCAGGAAAATTTGATATTATAAAGTATATAATGAGTGTGTTCATTTTTATCATCGTTTTTGGAGTGATGTATATTACAATCAGGGCGTTCCCCGGTTTTGCTGAAATAGGTAAAGGGATATTTGGATTTTCGGCACCGGTTATTCCTCAATGGGCGAAAGGATTGGAAGGTGTCTCATCAAATCCGTGGAGGGAAGTAATTCCACTTGTTGGCTGGGCTGCGGGCGGTTTTGCAAGCCAGGTCTGGTACACCTACTGGATTATCGGAGCGGGTTATGGAATGACCCACGGGAGAGGATACGGGAAAGCCTGTGATGGGGATGCGCTGAAATCCATGACCCTGGAAACGGCGGAACGAGTAAAGGGTTGGTGCAGGGTAGTGTATCTTGATGCCTCCATCGCCATGATTATCGGACTCGTTGTTACGGCATGTTTTCTCATTGCCGGTGCTGTTATCCTTCGACCCGAACACATAGCGCCTGATGGTACAGCCCTGGCCATTGAACTTTCTCATATATTCGGAAAAACATGGGGAAAGACGGGAGCCGTGTTATTCCTTTTCGCGGGATGGGCGGCTCTGACGAGCACGACTATCTGTCATTTTGCCGGCTGGCCGAGGCTTGTTGCCGATGGATTAAGGATTTGTATTCCCGCGTTCAACAAAAAATTTCAGTGGTCAACGCAGTTTAAAATAATACTAACTATATTCTTTTTCACAAATATGATAGTCGTGTTTACACTCGGTATTAATCCTGTTTTCCTCGTTAAACTCAGTGCTGTGCTTGAGGGACTTCTCTTTACACCACTCCAGGCATTGTTTCTGTTAATAGGCTTGTTATGGGTTTTACCGAAACTCTTATCCAGTGCAGCCTGGAATTTGTTGAAGCCCCACTGGTTTTTAATTATAGGGTTGGTTGTGGCTGTCATTGTGTTCAGTGTTTTTAGCTGGATTCAGCTTGCTTCATAACTATAAAGGTTCGATTAAAATGCGTTCACATTTTTCAGGAGTAAAGATTATGAAAAAGAGTTTCATTGCTATTTCGCTTGTTATCGGGCTCATTATAGGGAGTTTTGTTTTTCCGGGAATCACAGAATCTCAAAAATCAGCGAGCATTGTAGGGACGTGGAGAGGGTACGATCAGACTAACTGGTCGGTTACGCTGATTTTCAAAAAGGACATGACTCTGAGAGTAATGTTGCGTGAATTTACCTGGGATACACCGTACAAGACCGACTATTCTAAAGATCCGATATCGATTGATATTGATGATTTTGAATCTGAAGAGTTTACCGGTGTTAACCTGCGTAATTATCGGCTTCCGGAAACGCCTTTTCTGGGAATCGTCTCATTTTCCGACAAAGGTAATAAAATGACGCTTGAGGGATACAACGGTAAGGGTCGTCCGAAAAAGTTTTCAAAAAATGCTATAACGTTGACCCGAAGTACAGAATAAACAGGCAACTATTACCTCAGTTTACTGCAACAGGAATCAAGGCAGGGTTTGACAGATTTAATTTGTTCGAGTCCTGCCTTTTTGTTTCCCCTGTTTATCCAATAAGGAAGTTTATCCTTTTATTGTGAGGTGCACAACAGCCTCATTAACACCGTGCTGTTCCGGGGGCGTTATTCAATATGGTAACGTTCTACTGTTTTGATATCGAGTTCGACTCCCAGTCCAGGTTCCTCAGGCACCTTAACTATCCCGTCCACAACCTCGAACGACTGTTTGGTCAGGCTCTTGTGTAATTCAGACTGGCTGACACAGTATTCAAGAATAAAAGCATTTGGCAAAGCTGCAGTGAAGTGAAGCGATGCGGCAAGGTTAATTCCACTGGTGAATGAGTGGTTCACAACCGGACGATGGCGATCTTTAGCAAGGCTGGCAATGCGCATCGCTTCTGTCAGCCCCCCGCATCGTGAAACATCAACCTGGACAATATCGATCTGTCCGCGGTCCATGAGATCGAGGAAGGAATAGCGGGAAGTTTCCTGCTCCCCGGCAGCAATACGGACTTCGGTGGCACGGGTGAGCTTGGCGTAACCGTCCAAGTCGT
>JBHPFF010000197.1:0-2784 GCA_042572165.1 Candidatus Latescibacterota bacterium
CAAAATTTTTATTCATCTCTTCCTTAATGATTTTCAAAGCATTAAATGTTGAATGATTATTTTTGAATTTACGATATGATGTCAGCGCATCAAAAACATCGGCTATCGAGCATATTTTTGCATACATATGGATTTGATCATCTTTCAATCCTCTCGGATAACCATTTCCGTCATGACGTTCATGGTGTTGCATAACAATTATCTCAATCTCTTCAGACATTTCACCGGATTTTTCGAGTATTTTGTAACCCTTTTCCGGATGTTTCTTCATGATTTCCCATTGAACATGTGATAGTGGGCCTTTTTTATTCAGGATAACACTGGGGATTTCTGATTTACCAATATCGTGGAGAAAAAACCCTGCTGCCATCTGTTTTAAATCATGACTAAACTCATTGCTAATAAGTTTTTTAGAAAGACCCAAACTATATATACCGACATTTATACTATGGTTATAGTTACTAAAATCCAGGTTAGTAAGACCGATCAATTTTTGTAAATTACTTTCGTCTTTAAAAACAAACTTAAGAGTATTAAAAATGACTTTCTTGTATCCCTGAATAATTTCTTTTCCAGGACTTTCAAATAGCGACTGAGCAGCAGTTATTACTGTATTATATGCGCTTTTAGCTTTATCAGAATCACTAATATCTGGATCTTTTAAAATGTTTATCAGGTTTTCTTGGATATAGAGATCATAATTAATCTTGTCAATCTTCTTTATGTAAAATTTATCTATATTATATTCTGTTATTTTCTTACGTATATCATCGCCAACCGCTTCCCCACCAGCGCAATAAAGCACAAATTTACCTTCTCTTGTTTGAAAAAATAAATCAAACGATCGACCGGTACCACCTCGAATAGTTTGTGTATCTATAGGCAGGTATGAGTTTTCCATTTTTTTGTCAAAACCTGTTTTTTTAAAGTATTACAAAAAGTAGGTCACAACTATTTTTTTTACATAAAAGAAGCTAGACAATTAAACCCGACATTCCCTATATCAAATTCATGATTGACCACTGACCTACCACAACCATTTGTACCACTAATAGAGTTAGTTAGTAGACCGTTGTTGTGAGACGAAGTGTACGTCGTCAAAATCTCTAAACATCCTGCCTTCAATTTATCACAATATTAGAGAAAGTCAAGAGGGAGTTGAGGTGGTGTTATATGAGAAATTTCCGTTAAGATAACGTCTCTTTAGTTCAGTGTATATACTATAAAAGTATGCAAATGTATGCAAAAAAATGTTAAAAGTGGACTTTTCCGGGTTTTATTTGGCTATTCCCAGATAGACCGAATAATACTATTAATTTGATATGGTAGAGGCGGCGGTAATCGAACACGCATCTTTTTCATTTTACTAATTCCTAAATTGAGCGATTTTCTCCAATAAAAATGTTTAATGGCAAATTTCTCATCCCCACAGTCAAAAGCAGTCATTTTAAGGAATAATCATGATATCAGATTGATGATATGAATAAAGGATTTTTGGTTCGGGTGATTGGTACTCAAATAAACGGTATTGATTATCCAATGTAAACACAGCCGATGGATTATCATGTTGCATCATTTGCACAGCTATATGATAAATACTGGCGAATGACCGAAGACTGACACCGTGTCAAATCCTACTCCCCGAACTGTTCGATAAGCTTAAGGACGATAGCCTGATCCTTCTCTGTAACATTCTGGAGCTGAAATCCGCAGTTGTACGCGCCTGAGGATAAGTCCTGTTCTATCCAGACGCATTTAGCGGTTAAAATGACTTCCTGTTCGAAATTAATATCTTTCGTCAGGTCAATAGCCAGCGTATAATCCCTGCCCTGACTCACAGGCCTGTCGGTAAGCACACGCATGCCGGAGACAGAAATATCAACAACATGCCCCATGACTTCATCAGTATCCTTGTCCAATATCCGTAAAAAAAATGATATCTGGTATCGCTCGTCCCTTCTTTTATTAACCATGATAATATCCTTTTCCTGAAATGTTTCTATTAGCATGTATTATTCATAAATATTATAGAGAAAAGCGATAAAGCAACAAAAAGTTTGAGCACCTTATTTGGCTGCGTTGAACAAAGACGGTCCAACGGAGATTATAAAACTATTTTCAAAAAGACTTTTGACAGTTGCAGTGTATTGATAATTATCGGTTTGATTTGTTTCATATACCTGTTTTTGGTAAGAATGATAACCGGCTTGTTGATATTATCTTCATGAAGTTTTGCAACAACGCCCACGTAACCTATGAGGTCCGGGTCCATTATATCAACTACTTTTATAGTGGCGCCCACAGGATAATACGGGACAACCTTGAGAAGCGTCTTTACCACGTCTTTGTTGTATTTCGTGCCGGCATCGAGAATAATCTGCTTGATAGCGTAGGCCGGATCATTATTCTCCCTGTCCTGAGGATTGTAGGTGAGGTTGTCAAAAGCATTCGCCACGCTGCATACTTCCGCAAGCCGGAATATATGTCCCTTGGTGACACGATCCTCTGACTTTGTAGGCGGCAGGTTCTGGCCTTTCAGTCCGGTAGGAAATCCCAAGCCATCCTGATTTTCATGGTGCTGGTTGACAATTTGTGTCTCGAGTGGGGATATGTTCGGCATATTGTCCAGCATCTTGTAGCCGAATGTCGGATGTTCGGTGTACAGTTCTTTTGCTTTCTCGGGATCCTTTGATTCATTCATCTTCTCGATGACTACTTTACCGATATCATGGAGGAAGGAACCAAGCCCCAGGCTCAAAAGTTCTTTGTGAGAGAAGCGGTACG
>JBHPFF010000198.1:0-2776 GCA_042572165.1 Candidatus Latescibacterota bacterium
AGGTCGCTGATTTGGTTTTCATATAAACTCAGGTTCTCCAGGTTGGTCAGGCTGCTCAATGGGCTGAGGTTACTGATCTGGTTGCCCCCCAAAAATAGCCAATGTAAATTGGTCAGGCTGCTCAATGGGCTGAGTTCACTGATCTGGTTATAAACTAAATGTAGCCGTTGTAAATTTGTAAGATTGCTCAATGGGCTGGGGTCGCTGATACGGTTGTTGCCCAAACCCATTTCAACCAGGTTAGTCAGGCTATTCAATGGGCTGATATCGCTGATCTGGTTGTCGTCCAAACCCAGGTACCACAGGTTGGTCAGATCGCTCAATTGGCTGATGTCGCTGATCTGGTTGTCGTCCAAACCCAGTTCATCCAAGTTAGTCAGGCTGTTCAATGGACTGATGTCACTGATCTGGTTGCTGTCCAAATAAAGCATCTGCAGATTCACACAATACTCGATGCCGTTGAGGTCGCTTATGTCCCTCTCCGAAGCAACGAGATCCGTCAATCCAGCAAGGTCCTTATCATTTATCGATCCTTCGGGTTTGTTCAGCGCATCACGTATTGCTGCCTCGAGGTTCGGGTCTGAGATGGTCACTGGTTTAGGCGGATCGAAAAGTACATTCGCTCCTCTTGCTTGAATGGCAGGGATGAGATTGTTATAAGCCTCATTGCTGAGCAGGTTTCCTCTCAGGTCAATCCCATCGCCTGCTCCGATTCCGGTGTTGCTCACAAGAGAAGTGATGTCACTGATTCGGTTGTTTGAAAGACCAAGATGAATCTTGACTCCTTCTCGTTCATCAATTTCCCATTCTTCCCAAATTTCCCACTCTCCAATCATTTTCAGTCCTGCAAGGGGAGAAATGTCCTGTATCTGGTTATTGCCAAGGTAGAGAAGTATCAGGTTCGTCAGGTTGACCAGAGGGTTGAGGTCATTGATCTGGTTGCTACTCATAGACAGAAAATCAAGCTTAGTCAGGCCGCTCAATGAGCTGAGGTCACTGATCTGATTGCCACTAAAATGTAGTGATTGTAAATTTGTCAGGCTGCTCAATGGGCTGAGGTCGCTGATCCGGTTGCTGACCAAATTCAGGCTCCAAAGGTCGGTCAGATTGATCAGTGGGCTGAGATCACTGATCTGATTGGAGTGCAAAACTAGGTTCTGCAGATTCACACAATGCTCGATACCGGTGAGGTCGCTTATGCCTCGCTCTGAAGCATCGAGATCCGTCAATTTCGCAAGGTCCTCATCGGTTATCGGCCCTGCGGGTTTGCCCAGAGTCGAACGTATTGCTGCCTCGAGGTTCGGATCGGGGAATGACACTTCCTCTGGCGCCAGCATTCCATTTCCGCTTACACTCACCGTCAGTATCCCTTCATCTGTATCATCACTCGTTACTGATACAGTTGCTGTCTGTTCACCCATAGCTTCAGGTGTAAAACTAACTGTCACTATCCGATTTCCATCAGGCTCAATTGTCAACGAAGTCTGATCCACACTGAATGTACCATTATCACTGGATATACTGTTTACCGTGAGTGGCTTATTACCCTCGTTCGTAATCATAAAAGTTCCCGTACCGCTTATCCCGACATCCACATCGCCTATCGAGAGAAAGGTTGTCGATAATGTGATCTCAGGCGCAAGGCCTTTTCCGCTCACATTCACATTTAACGTTCCCTCATCAGTATCATCATTCGTTACTGATATTACTGCATTTTGTTCACCTATTGTTACAGGACTGAAGGTTACTGTTACAGTCCGGTTTCCACCAGGTTCTATGGTTGCCGATGGAGTATCCATACTGAACACAATATTGCTGCTGTTGATGCTACTTACTTCAAGGGTTTTATTACCTTCGTTGGTGATAACAAATGTGCCGGTACCGCTGCTTCCGACTTCCACATCTCCAATCGAAATTGAGGCTGTCGATAACGCTATTTCAGGCGCAGAACCGGTTCCATTCACCTGCACCGTGAGTGTCTTTTCATCACTCACTATTGTGATTTCTGCAATCTGCTCACCACGTTCTACAGGACTGAAAGTTACCGTTACAGTTGTGCTCTGACCTGCATTAACTGTAGCCGATGGAGGATTCACAGTATAAACTCCATTATCGCTACTTATACTTGTTATCGAAAGAGGAGAATTCCCGTTATTTGAAATAGTAAATGTATCGGCTGCGCTGCTTCCTGCATCGACATTACCAAATGCGAGGCTGGTGCTCGACAGTGAAAGCTCCGTCGCACGGCCGGTTCCATTCACCTGTACAGTAAGTGTACCCTCATCACTGTCATTGCTTACTATTGTTATTACCGCACTCTGCTCTCCCATTACAACAGGGCTGAATATAACTGTTACTGGTGTGCTCTGTCCTGCCTCAATTGTCATTGATGGTGGATTCACTGTAATAACCGGGTTATCGCTGCTTATACTGCTGACAGTCAGTGGAGAATTCCCCTCATTTGAAATGGAAAACATCCCGTTGACACTGCTTCCCACATTCACATCACCGAGTGCAATAGCGGTACTTGAAAGTGAAATCTCAGGAGCAAGTCCTGTTCCACTTATATTAACTGTCAAAGATCCCTCATCATTGTCGTCGCTTTCCACGTATATTACCGTGCTCTTTTCACCATATTCTACCGGATTGAATGTTATAGTCACTGTCAGGCTCTGACCCACAGCTACTGAAGCAGTTGATGGGGATACAGGAAATAAAGTATTTGGGCAGTTAATGCTGTTCACAGTAAGCGTTATATTTCCCTCGTTGGTAATCG
>JBHPFF010000199.1:0-2759 GCA_042572165.1 Candidatus Latescibacterota bacterium
ACCATTACTAGAAATAAGGCTAGAATAGGCAGTGGAATTTCTGTCGCTAGTATTTTTAGTTCTCCTTATATAATAAACTCAATAATTTCAAATAACACTGGAGAGTATGGATTTCATGTTGAGGATGGTAATCCATCCATATCTTATTCAAACTTTTGGAATAACGAAGGTGGAAACTTCAATAACATTGGAGAATTCATTGGCAAAAACGTAACAACAAATGCAAACGGTGACTCATGCGACGCATACAACAATATCCAGTTAGACCCTCAGTTTGTTGACCCGGATAATAGTGACTATCATTTGTTGGATTATAGCCCTTGCATTGGAGCAGGGATAGATGAAAACTCCCCAGAAAATGATATTGAAGGAAATCCGAGAGGAACGCCACCTGATATTGGAGCATATGAGAATTCACTTAATTCACCTGCGCAACCACCATTTGTTACATTAACTTATCCGCAAGGCGGCGAAACTTGGACATATGGAGAAAAGAAAATAATTCGGTGGGATAGTAATATTGATGATAATGTCACAATTGAATATTCGGTCGATAATGGTGATACATGGGGGGAAATAGCTCATACCGTGCCTGCATCAGATTACAAATATGATTGGGAAGTTCCAAATATAGATTCAGAAGAATGCCTTTTAAATATACACGCTATGAGTGAAACATCAACTAATGATACCTGTGATACTTTCATTATGCAAGAATTTGCAACTAATACGCTCATTTTCCATGAAGGTTGCGAAACAATCGAATATAACTGGTACTCATATATTCCATCAACAATCTCGAAATCAAAACAATGCTATATTCTGATATCTGGTGCCAATGGAAAATTCAGGGGGGATTATGAAAAATCAACTGAAGAAGGAATAAAATTGGCAGAAAGAGAGATATATCGGACAAAAAATTATGAATATGTTCTGCTTACACCTGTGATTCCAAGAAACATAGAACCAGACCGGCTTATACAGACCTATTATTCAGTTGCATTTGATAGAAATACTTTTTACGAAACTACTAATTCTTTTGATAGGAGAGCTGATGAGAAAGTAAACAAGATGATAGACAATTTGATATATGTTCTTCAAAAGGAAGGTTACAACGTTTATGAAAAGGTATTTATCGAGGGTTTTTCTGCGGGAGGAATGTTCGCTCAACGTTATCCATTACTTCAGCCAAACCGTGTACAGGCAATCGCTGGTGGTCAATGCGGTGGTTCAATTGTAATGCCTGAAAATACTTATAAAGGTTATGAAATGAACTGGCCTATCGGTGTGAACGATTATACAAGTCTTGTCGGTTATGATTTTGATAGGGAAACATATAAACTGGTTGCTCACTTTATATACATAGGTAGTGAAGACAACTTAAACTCAGCTGCACGGTATTACGATGAGATTGATTTTCTTAATAACAATTTTGGCCGGACGGACCCGACAAGACTTGTATAATCGTTCACACCGATAGGCCAGTTCATTTCATAACCTTTATAAGTATTTTCAGGCATTACAATTGAACCACCGCATTGACCACCAGCGATTGCCTGTACACGGTTTGGCTGAAGTAATGGATAACGTTGAGCGAACATTCCTCCCGCAGAAAAACCCTCGATAAATACCTTTTCATAAACGTTGTAACCTTCCTTTTGAAGAACATATATCAAATTGTCTATCATCTTGTTTACTTTCTCATCAGCTCTCCTATCAAAAGAATTAGTAGTTTCGTAAAAAGTATTTCTATCAAATGCAACTGAATAATAGGTCTGTATAAGCCGGTCTGGTTCTATGTTTCTTGGAATCACAGGTGTAAGCAGAACATATTCATAATTTTTTGTCCGATATATCTCTCTTTCTGCCAATTTTATTCCTTCTTCAGTTGATTTTTCATAATCCCCCCTGAATTTTCCATTGGCACCAGATATCAGAATATAGCATTGTTTTGATTTCGAGATTGTTGATGGAATATATGAGTACCAGTTATATTCGATTGTTTCGCAACCTTCATGGAAAATGAGCGTATTAGTTGCAAATTCTTGCATAATGAAAGTATCACAGGTATCATTAGTTGATGTTTCACTCATAGCGTGTATATTTAAAAGGCATTCTTCTGAATCTATATTTGGAACTTCCCAATCATATTTGTAATCTGATGCAGGCACGGTATGAGCTATTTCCCCCCATGTATCACCATTATCGACCGAATATTCAATTGTGACATTATCATCAATATTACTATCCCACCGAATTATTTTCTTTTCTCCATATGTCCAAGTTTCGCCGCCTTGCGGATAAGTTAATGTAACAAATGGTGGTTGCGCAGGTGAATTAAGTGAATTCTCATATGCTCCAATATCAGGTGGCGTTCCTCTCGGATTTCCTTCAATATCATTTTCTGGGGAGTTTTCATCTATCCCTGCTCCAATGCAAGGGCTATAATCCAACAAATGATAGTCACTATTATCCGGGTCAACAAACTGAGGGTCTAACTGGATATTGTTGTATGCGTCGCATGAGTCACCGTTTGCATTTGTTGTTACGTTTTTGCCAATGAATTCTCCAATGTTATTGAAGTTTCCACCTTCGTTATTCCAAAAGTTTGAATAAGATATGGATGGATTACCATCCTCAACATGAAATCCATACTCTCCAGTGTTATTTGAAATTATTGAGTTTATTATATAAGGAGAACTAAAAATACTAGCGACAGAAATTCCACTGCCTATTCTAGCCTTATTTCTAGTAATGGT
>JBHPFF010000200.1:0-2759 GCA_042572165.1 Candidatus Latescibacterota bacterium
ACAAGTGTATGAGTGGTGAGATCGGCAAGCCCTTTTAAAAATGGGTATATTAATTTTGAATTAATATAACTAAAATAAGTAATTATGTTGTAGGGGCAACCCTTGCGGTTGCCCTGAATATCTGCAATATGGACAGATACAAGCCCTGCCCCTGCAACATTAGTGTTTACATTTTATTTCGTAGAGAAAAAATATTCCCTTCAGTGCCCTGCTTTAAAATTTACCCGGAAGGAACAGGTTCATGTGCCCTGCGTCCGTACACTCTTTCGTATGCCTTGCAGTACGGGCAGATACTTCCTTCTATGATCCTGACAAACAAAAAAACAAAACCTTTTTGCTTTTTACGCGCGTAATTGCAAGCTGCGCATTCAAGGCATTTTTGAGCCAGGGCTTTGTCTTTCTGAGTAATCGTCTCAGTTTTCATTAACTTAACTTTCTTATTTTTTCCCTCTAACCATGGGAACGAATATGACAGGCAGGATGCTTTCGGTTTTCAATTGATCTTTTATCTTAACTCCCATGATGAGTTCCTGAACTGTCCCCGCCGGACCGACGGGTATGATAAGACGGCCTCCATCTTCAAGTTGTTCGATAAGCGCGCGGGGGATGTTTTCCGGTGCACAGGTAACTATTACCGCATCGAAAGGGGCTTTCCCCGGCCAGCCCTTGTAACCGTCACCGATCTTGACAAAAATATTCCTGTATCCCATGTTTTCAAGGAGTTTCCGTGCTTTTTTGCCGAGTGACGGGATAATCTCAATAGTATAGACTTCCTTTACCAGCTCGGCGAGAATCGCTGCCTGGTAACCGGAACCTGTGCCGATCTCAAGAATCCTGTCCTCCGGGTTAAGTTTGAGAACCTCGGTCATGAACGCCACAATATACGGCTGAGAAATGGTCTGTCTCTCACCAATTGGCAGAGGAGAATCCACATAGGATAGATGGCGGCGTCCCTCAGGAACAAAGTAATGCCGCGGCACTTTTTTCATTGCTTCAATAACGCTTGTATCCTTTATGCCGCGGGCGACTATCTGCTGATCCACCATCTGGAGGCGATCACGGGCATAACCGGCCTGATTTTCAGCAGCGATCACCATGGTCGGGAAAAAGACGGCAAATACGATCAATAGAGATAACCAGCAGGATATTCCCGCCATGTTCTTCTCACCTGTCACAGTAATTTTTGAAATTTTAAAATGAGATGAAATAATTAATTGATTATTCACTTTACAACAATATAGAAATTTTTTCCTGTTTGTAAACTATTATCTTAAAAAAATTCCTATATAAGACCCCCTTCTTCTTCAAATCTCATGGGTTCCGGTTCACCTGCTACCTCAATTTCTTTAAATTCAATTAAGGCCTCAAGGAGGTTTTCAGAGATAAAAAATTCATCAAGATGGAGGGTGTTTTTTATACGTACTATACGGGCTGTTCGCGGCGGGTGTTTTTCAATAGCCACGCTTATACATTCACTGTCGCTTTTGAGGGTGATTGGAATGCGTCCCATAGACCACTCCGAGGTAATAGCGTTGGTGTATGTAGCCTTCATATCCATCGAATCAACAAGTGTATGAGTGGTGAGATCGGCAAGCCCTATGCCCATGGCGTTTCCGTGGCTCTCGCGTGTGAGGTTCCGGACAATAAGAGTTGTGTAATCCGGTATTTTCTCACCGCCGAACCGCCTCCAGAAACCGATCACATTCGTATCCATGCCGGTACCGGATATATTTTTACCCATCTCGTCTACAATGAGTATGTCAAACTCAGGAACGGGGATTTTCGGTATAATTTTGCGGCTTCTTTCTAAGAGTTCGCTGTCAGTGGTTTCGAATTTACCGGGTGGCACCACACGGATATCCAACGTATGGTCAAAGGCGTTCTCAAGGAGTGCCACTCCAAAGATAATGTTCGATTTTGCTGCCGCGAGCCGGAAGCTCTCGACAATCACCTCGCCGAGCCCCATGCGGTGAACTGTTTCCGCGCCTCCCTTTTTACCCAGGCCGACAGTGACCATCTTGCAGAGTCCGCTCTCGATCCGCCCGTGATAAGCGGTATGCGGCTTGATCCGGTTGACAGCAACGATACCGTCCGAGTCATATGCATTTTTATCCATGTAAACCGGCGCTCCGGAGGCTGTTTCCCCCAGTTCGACCGTATCGGTTGATGATATGACCGGTATCCCGACACTATCTTCAGTTACGCCGAGGCTTTCGAGCATATTCAACTGTCCCCCGGCTGTCCCTCCGCCATGTGAACCCATTGCGGGAACTACAAACGGCTTCGCTCCGGAAGCTTTGAGATTATCACCTATCGTACGCAGGATTTCGGGTATTCCGCTGATACCACGGCTGCCCGCTGTAACTGCAATCCGTGAACCCCGTTTCACCTGTCCCATCAAGCCGGAGTCAATAAGCTTTTGTGACAGGGTTTCTGGCAGGTTTTCGATCCTCTCGTCACTGAAAAGCTGACGGACCCTGATCATAGAGGGAAACTTTACCATAAAAACTCCCCGTTAAACGGCACAATGCGCAGACATAGAATTACAGTATCTTGAATATAACGTATCATTATAAATAAAGTACATAATAGAAATTCAAGGTTATGAGTATTTCCCTGCCCAGTCGAGTACAGAGACCGGAGTTTTCAGGATTTCAACACCCGCTTTACCAAGAGCTTCCCGCTTGGTCTCTGCTGTCCCCTTCGAGCCGCGGACAATAGCTCCGGCATGTCCCATCCTTTTGCCCTCAGGTGAATAC
>JBHPFF010000201.1:0-2698 GCA_042572165.1 Candidatus Latescibacterota bacterium
CCTTTACCCTTTTTTCTTTATCTTCCCCCACGGATCCCTCAGCGCCACCGTCCTGTTGAAAACGAGTTTTTTATCGGAAGAATCCTTCGTATCGACACAGAAATAGCCAAGTCTTTCGAACTGGTGACGGCTTCCCGGTGCAGCACCCGCAAGACCCGGTTCCACACGGCAGCCGGTCAATGTCTCCAGCGATTTCGGATTTAAATAGTTTTTGTAATCATCTTTTTCGCCAAGTGGATTTTCTACTGTGAAGAGACGATCGTACAATCGAACTTCCGCCGGTACCGAGTGGGCGGCAGAAACCCAGTGCAGTGTGGATTTGACCTTGCGCCCGTCAGGAGATGAACCGCCGCGTGTTTCAGGATCATAGGTACAGCGGAGCTCGATGATTTCGCCGGTCCGTTCATCCTTGACAATCCCCACGCATTTGATATAACACGCATAGCGCAGTCTTACCTCGCGTCCGGGGGCAAGACGGTAGAATTTTTTCGGCGGAACTTCAAGAAAATCATCCTGTTCAATATACAGAACACGTGAAAAGGGAACTTTCCGGGTTCCCGCACTGAGATCCTCAGGATTGTTCAGTGACTCAAACTCCTCTGTCCGGTCTTCCGGATAGTTTTCAATAACCAATTTCAGCGGGCGCAGCACAGCCATCACACGAGGGGTGTGTTTATTCAAATCTTCGCGAATGTAATATTCAAGAAGTGCAATATCGACCATACTGTCCCTTTTGGCTACCCCGATACGGTCGCAAAAGTTTCTGATCGACTCCGGTGTATAGCCTCGACGCCGCATACCTACCAATGTAGGCATCCGTGGATCATCCCATCCGTCTACATACCCCTGTTCGACCAGTTCCAGAAGTTTTCGTTTGCTCATTATGGTATAGCTGAGGTTGAGCCGTGCAAATTCGATCTGCTGCGGATGATACACATTCAATTCGTCGAGAAACCAGTCGTATAACGGGCGATGGTCTTCAAATTCCAGTGTACAGATGGAATGGGTAATCCCCTCGATGGAATCGGAGAGGCAGTGGGTGAAATCGTACATCGGATAAATGCACCACTTGCTGCCCGTCCTGTGATGTTCAGCATGCAGGATGCGGTAGATAACCGGATCCCTCATATTCAAATTCGGGGACGACATATCGATTTTTGTCCGAAGCACATGTGTACCGTCCTCAAATTCTCCAGCCCGCATGCGCTCGAACAGGTCCAGATTTTCTTCTACCGAACGATTATGGTACGGACTGTCTTTCCCCGGTTCAGTTAATGTGCCGCGGTATTCCCTGATTTCACGGGCATTCAGGCTGCACACGTATGCTTTTCCATCTTTGATTAACTGCACTGCGTACTGGTAGAGTTGTTCAAAGTAGTCGGATGCATAGAATAGCCGGTCTTCCCAGTCAAATCCCAGCCATCGGACGTCTGATTTAATGGACTCCACATATTCAACTTCCTCTTTGCTCGGATTCGTATCATCAAACCGCAAATTGCACAGACCGTTATATTCTTCGGCAAGTCCGAAATTAAGACAGATGGATTTTGCATGACCGATATGCAGGTAGCCGTTCGGCTCTGGCGGAAACCGTGTATGAACACGGCCATCGTTTTTATTCGCCTTCAGGTCTTCACCGATAATAGCGCGTATAAAATTGGTGAGTGGAATACCATTATTTGCCTTTTTATTTTCGGATTTATCTTTAATTTTTTTCTTGTTATCGAAATGTTCGATATTCGGTTTATTCATTCATGTTTTACCTTGATTAGAATAATACTGTCAATTATTTCATTTGCGTTGTAATACGGGATTCACCGGTCGGAGGCGGGGCATACCTCAGCTGTTCACTATTCCTTCTATTTAACTCCATATATATCCTGTGTGTCATCTTTGTGTTCAATTTTATGGTCATATCTCATTTCAAATTCGAATCCTCCCAGTAATCCGGCAGCAAGATTATACAAGAGGGTGATGAAAAAAGAATAGAAAACACCCAGGATACCATAGAAAACCGCACTCAGAAACGGCATAATGAGCAATACCAGCACGCTCATGCCAGGAGCAGGTTTGTCCAGTACCATTGTAATCATTGATGAAAAAAACGCCATTACTATTCCTAGGATAATCCCAAAAAGGAAACCTAAAACGCCCGATACAACACCGCCGATCTTCATCGCTGAGAGGATACTGATACGCCTGAGTTTCCATGTCCCTTCCATCGGCATGTCCTTATTATTACGGTTCCTATTACATTTGAAAATTAAATATAGAAAGAATAAGAGGAATATCCAAATGATAAACATCTACTCCAAAATCAATACTAATCTTTTCAAGTGGGATTCTGTCATAAGAAATAAAGGGGGAATTAATGGAAGGTTTAAATGACAATTAAAGATATTACCAATAAAAGGTGCAGAGCCGGTGTTCAGTCACCTGCCGCTTGTTTTCATGTTTAGGTATGTACGAATGTTAAGGAAAAAGTATTAATATCGGAGGTAAGTAAGAACGAGTGACCAATTACATACAAATAGCTGGAATATGAACGCAAGTCCGAATCGTTTCCCACCCAGAACAAACAACCACAGCCATTTCTAATTCTTTGCTTCTTTAACCTGATAAATGAATTGTCGGGATGTTCGAGGTTATGAAACTCATCAGATGCTGATTAATATTTCCTTATGAGTCCTACAACCTT
>JBHPFF010000202.1:0-2681 GCA_042572165.1 Candidatus Latescibacterota bacterium
GTAATTACCTCTTTAATTAAAATATTTAAAATAAACAAGATATTATAGATATAATAGATAATAATTCGAAAAGTAGTCACAAATCGTTTGAAAAGTGGTCACAAACAGTATTATTGTGATACACTGATATTATCAATGATTTGTCTCTTTCATTTCAATCTCACTAATACGTACTCTATCCCTTTTTCTTTAGCATAATGCTTGATTGATTTTTCGGGTATATCAAATCCTTTTTCTACTGCCAGTGCCACAATTTTTTGAATACGTTTCGTTTGTCCGGTCACCTCAATATCTTTGCCATCAATAGCAATTTTTTTATTATTCCCAATTATGAGTATGAGTTTACCTTCAGACACATGCGATCCCAGAAGTGCATAGCACTTGATTGTTGATCCTCGAAGTGAAATAAGCTGGTTATAGGAAACATCATTTGTCATCAGATATTCCGTGTAAAAAAGGTAGGTGGATTATCATCATTAAGAAAATAATCCATTAGTGAAGAAAATCAAAGAGTCAAAAAAGTAGAAATGAGCGAAAAAATCTATATTGAAAAAAACGCGGGTTCGTTTTCCGCGGGATTTACTATGTTAATTATTGAAAAATGTACAAATCTTTTTCTTGATTGTGAGCGTCTGACTGCCAGTCAGGTGGTCATTGCTATTTCACAATCATCAAAAACTATTGATATTCAATCTAATACAGCATGGCTGCTGCACCTGTTATTTTCTAGAGTAATGTCACAGATGTCACAGATGTCACGAATTAACATGAATGATGGCAAGAATTGGCAAGGTTAGAAAATTGAAAGATATTGATATATTTCATGCCATTGCAAAATAAACTGAAACATTTAATCGATGAACTTCTGATTATAGATATTTTCTAGATAATTTATCCACTTGTCCGTTTTACAGCAGATCGAACTTTCTCCCAGTCTGTTACTTCTTCTCTCGTAAACAGAGATTTTTCAGGAGCACGGTAGGGGATTGTAAGATAAGGTGTTTTTACTATGCACCCTTTTTCAATCAAACGACCATCTTGAAAAGATGATTTCATCAAAGCTGCTAAAGCTCCTGTTGTCAGAAGAGTTCGCTCCACCTGGTAAGATGTCTGACCGGTTAACATCATTTGTTCAATGAAAAAAACGAGCCCGCTGAATTGGCTGTGTAAATATCTCCCGGACCGAACCCAGAACTGTGTGGAAACTGATTCGTTATTTCCATTAATGTCTGCTGCAAAAGCCCAGGTTCCCAAGTGGCCATTCAGACGGTAAAGAGCTGCTTGAAGACCATCATCGTATTCTAATAGAAAGAGTATCGGCTCTTTTACATTGTCTCTTAGAGAACCTGACTTGCGGTCCGGACAGCATGCTAGGCTTCGTTCAAGTAAGCGCTCTGCCCATGGATTTGCATCCGTCCATTCCCATACCTGCAAACCTTCAAGACAGCGTACTGAGGCAATTCCGGTCTCACCTCCTTTACGCCTTTCTACCATGCACTGCAGCATCTCCAGGGCATGAAAACCATAACTTTCCTTACCCCCATACCACAAAGCAACAACTTTTTTTACCGGTATACCAAATTCCAGTTCAAGCGGTGGAAAGCGCCAGGTTAAGGGTAATGAAGAACCAGCCATAAGAGGGAAATTTAGTCCATGCGCTTGGTCATACATCCATTTTGCCTCATCCCAATCATATGATAAATGCTTATCGGTAAAGACAGGGACAGCGCGGCCGCTTTCACGGAAAACCTCGATGATTTGCTTGTAAAAATTGTAGCGTGGATAGAGGTGCTGACCTTTTTCATTCCAGGGATAATTGCCGTGCTCTCCTATGAGTACCACACCATCAACAGCTAAATCCCGATCTCCCATCGTAAGTGCTTCGCGGATAGAAGAAAATATCTTAATACCATGTTCAGCAGCCTTATCACGACTCATATCATTATCAGGGAATTGATCGACGTACATGGAAACAACTTGTACACGAGGATCATAATGTTTGCCATTGTAATAATAACCATCGAGCAAACGGCCAACAATTCCATCAGCATGCGATACTGGATAATATGCTGTTATAACAACAGCAATTTTTTTCTTTTCCTCTGACCTTCCAGTGTTACTCATTCCAGCAAATGCAAAAGCTAAAGGTATTCCAAAGAGTTCACGACGTGTGATTGACATGGTATTATCCTTTCATATTTTCTTATTCTGAGGGTTGAATCTCTAATCATCCCACCATCAATTTATCAGAATAATGGGGAAAGTCAAGGTGATTTGATGCTTAAAAACAATGAAACTACGGCGAGTATATAACCTCGGGAAAGGAGGTCTAAGAAAACACTTGCTGTTTGTGAATACTCCTTTTATAACGGTATAGCGAAAGTTGAATTACCTGATTAATCAAAAAGACCATATGTGTTTGCCGATGCGGTCAAATTTGTTAAACTGAAATAAAGTAACAGTAATATTCATTCTTTAAATCAAATGGACTCAATACCATACCATGTCAATTACTTCTTTTGGGGGATTAATAGTAAGTAGGAGGTTTTCTTTGTCTGCCGCAGACAGTAACTTTCACCTGACTTTACCCCCGAAAGTTGGACCAGTTAATGTTGTATGATCAATTCAAGCAACCATCTCCAAATACTCTTTCACAGCATTAATTGTATCATCTCCCCGAG
>JBHPFF010000203.1:0-2636 GCA_042572165.1 Candidatus Latescibacterota bacterium
CCAAGGTGAAAGTTGCGAGTTCGAGTCTCGTTTCCCGCTCCATATTTTTTCATATATTCTCTATTTACTGGGGATTTTTTATTAACGTTTATCCTAAAGCCCACATAGCTCAGTAGGTAGAGCGCTTCCTTGGTAAGGACGAGGTCACCAGTTCAAATCTGGTTGTGGGCTCCATAAGTATAGTTTTAACCGTGGGTGCAGTGATATTATAAGGGGTATCTCATGGCCAAGGAGAAGTTTAAAAGGACGAAGCCCCATGTTAATGTGGGGACGATAGGGCATGTTGATCATGGTAAGACGACGCTGACGAGTGGAATAACTAATGTATTGGCGAAGAAGGGATTTGCGAGTCATCAGACGTTTGATGATATCGACAAGGCGCCGGAGGAGCGTGAGCGTGGGATAACGATAGCGACTGCGCATGTTGAGTATGAGACTGAGAATCGTCATTATGCGCACGTTGACTGTCCGGGACATGCTGATTATGTGAAGAACATGATCACCGGAGCGGCACAGATGGACGGTGCAGTTCTGGTAGTGAGTGCGGCTGACGGTCCGATGCCGCAGACCCGCGAGCACATACTGCTTGCCCGTCAGGTAGGAGTGCCTCGAATAGTTGTATTTTTGAGCAAGACGGATATGATTGATGATTCTGAGCTGGTAGAGCTTGTGGAGCTTGAGGTACGTGAGCTGTTGTCGAAGTATGAGTTTCCGGGAGACGAGATACCGATAATAAAGGGTTCTGCACTTGCGGCGATGAACTGGGACGGCGAGGATCTTGAGAATCCTGATATCAAGTGCATATTTGAGTTAATGGATGCACTGGACGAGTATATACCGATACCTGAGCGAGTGCTTGACAAGGCGTTTTTGATGCCGGTTGAGGATGTTTTTTCGATCACGGGACGCGGGACTGTGGCGACTGGTCGAATCGAGCAGGGGATTGTTCATGTAAGCGACCCGCTTGAGTTGGTAGGTATCAAGGAAACGGTGAAGACGGTGTGTACCGGAGTGGAGATGTTCCGCAAGATACTCGATGATGGTCAGGCTGGAGACAACGTGGGAATTCTTCTGCGTGGTATAGAAAAGGAAAGAGTTGAGCGTGGCATGGTATTGTCGACTCCCGGGTCGGTAACGCCGCACACGAAGTTTACTGGTCAAGTATATATTTTAACGAAGGAAGAGGGCGGCCGTCACACACCGTTTTTCGCCGGTTATCGTCCGCAGTTTTATTTCAGGACGACTGATGTGACTGGGACGCTGGAACTTCCTGAAGGCGTTGAGATGATAATGCCCGGCGACAATGTGGAGATAATTGGAGAACTGATAACACCGATCGCCATGAACGATGGCCTCCGTTTCGCAATCCGCGAAGGCGGACGCACGATCGGCGCAGGTGTGGTCGCTAAAATAATTGAGTAGGTATAATAATGGCGAGAGAACTGGTATATCTGGTTTGTCAGGAATGCAAACGTAAAAACTACGTTACTGATAAAAATAGGCGGTTACACCCGAACAGGGTTGAATTCAAAAAGTACTGCAAGTTTGACAGAAAGCATACTATCCACAAGGAAGGCCGATAAGTTCATTCACATGGTCTATGAAGAGTTTTTCTCTATCCTTGTGCGGTTTATGAATGTTAAATAAAGCTTGCAGGCCAGTAGTTCAATTGGTAGAGCACCGGTCTCCAAAACCGGGTGTTGGGGGTTCGAGTCCCTCCTGGCCTGCCAAATCTAATGGAGTAATTGCCGGCTTTACATTGGTTGCATATACCGACATAGAAATTAATATTTTATTAGATATAAGCGGGTGGTGAATGTGATTAGAATTATAGAAAAGTTAAAAATATTTCTCAAAGAAGTCAAAAGTGAGATGTCCAAGGTAACATGGCCAAGCTGGACAGATCTTAAAGGATCAACGATACTTGTTATTATCGTATCGGTGTTTTTTGCTGTTTATGTTGGTTTTGTGGATGTTATTCTCTCATACTTCCGTAGTTTGTTTTAATAAAGTTCAAGAAAGAAGATGGGTTAATTCATAGCTATGAACTGGTATGTTCTTCATGCACTGGCTGGTCACGAGAATAAGGTTAAGGCCTACATTGAAACTCAGGCCCCCTTATCTGGTTTGGGAGATCAGATCGGTATGGTGGTTGTTCCGACCGAAGATACGATCGAGATGAAGGATGGAAAGAAGAAAACCACCAAGCGTAAATTTCTTCCATCCTATGTTCTGATTGAGATGGAGCTGAATAAAGACACCCAGTATTTTGTCAACAACGTTCCGAGCGTTACCAGTTTTGTCGGGCCGGGGCGTAAACCAGAACAGTTAAAGGAATCTGAAGTTGAAAGGATACTCGGTCATATCAATTCCAGTAAAATCCAGGAAGTTCCTGCAATGAAGTTCAGTCACGGTGATAAAATCAAGGTTGTCGATGGACCCTTTATTGATTTCACCGGAAAGGTGGAAGAAATTAATCCGCTGAAAAGCAAAGTCAAAGTCACTGTTTCTATTTTTGGAAGACCCACGCCTGTTGAACTTAATGTCCTGCAAATCGAAAAGATAAGTAGTAATTCATAGGTGATAAATTTTGAGGGAATAACATCCACAAAACCAACATAAACAGCAAAAAACAC
>JBHPFF010000204.1:0-2630 GCA_042572165.1 Candidatus Latescibacterota bacterium
GTGTGAGTCAAGAACTTCGTCGACATTCTTTGCCTTGACAGCATCATAGATGATACCGCCCAATTCAGCGAATTGTTTTGAAATTTTTCGTTTCACTGCGAGGAAGTCAAGTTTAGCTTTTCCCAGTTTCGTGTATTCCTCTGTTTTTCCGGCTGCGACACTAACGCCCTCAACGACCGACTTTTTTACTTTTTCCCAGAGTGTTATCACTTTTTTCATGTCTTTTGGAGCTGCCATATCATATCCTTTTGTTTTGAGGTCATAATGCCAATTGTATTATTAATATTATACTATAAATAAATTAATTTGTCAATGATTTCTGCGTTTCATTTATTGGAATCTCTATGGTCACCATCGTTCCTTTTGAGTCGTTGTTAATGTTTGAAGAAACTGAAATACACCCACCGTGTTCTTCAATAATCGCTTTGCATACTGCGAGACCCAGACCCACACCTGTAGGTTTTGTAGTGAAAAACGGCTCGAACACATGAGCCAGGATTTCATCCGAAATACCGTGACCGGTATCCTTGAACTGAAACGTAGTAATATCCCTGCCTTCCTTTTCATTTCTCATTAAACCGGAACTAATGATAAGTTCCCCGCCTTCGGGCATCGCATCCATTGCGTTCAGTAAAATATTTACTATCGCCTGTTTGAATTTATCCCTGTCAGCTTTGATCAACGGTAGTTTGGAAAGGCGTTTATGGATTTTTATACTCCTGAGTAAAAGCTCCTGGGAATTGAGAACCAGTATATCTTCAATGATTTTAGTCGCATCTATCAGTTCATATTGCAATTCCCGGGGCCGTGCAAAATGGAGCAGATCCTCGACAATTCTCCCCAGACGCTCAACTTCTTCAAGAATGAGATGAATATACTGAATACGTTCGTCTTTCTTATCGGTTTTTTTGCTCAGTAACTGCGTGGCACCTTTCAATCCTGCAAGCGGATTTCTTAATTCGTGAGAAAGTGTCGCAGCAAGGCGGCCCAGTGCAGCCATTTTTTCTGACTGGACAAGGCGTATCTGGGTGCGTTCCAACTCTCGTTTGGCTGACAGCACACTTTCATACAATCGGGCATTCCTGATGGAACCGGAGACCTGATGGGCGATTGTTTTGATAAGGCGGCGTTCGTGCTGTTGAAACGTTCTCGGCTTATGGGTTTGAAGATTGATAACACCGATGAGTTCGTCATGGAATTTAAGCGGGGCACACAGGAGTGAACGGTATTCTTCTTCACCGGTGATAGATATGTATTTGTTCCGTTTGTCCAGTGTCACATCCCTCACTGCAACAATCCTCCCCTGTTTGGCGGCGCGTCCGGTAATCCCCTCGCCGGGATTCAGGCGTACACGCCCGACAGCGCCCTCTCTGAGCCCGATTGTTGCCTCAAGAACCAGTGTCTTATCTGCCTGATCGTACAGGTAGATGGAACACACATCCACCTTCATTATTCCGGCTGTAATAGCGACCACCTGCCTGAGCAGTTCAGATGTATTGAATGTCTTGGTAACCAGTTCGCCGATTTTTGCCAGGGCAACAAGATTGTCATATGCTTTCTTCATGTTGAGAAGTGCTCATATCCTTTCGATTTGAGGGATTCGGTCTGATTGTTAACCTTACGGAGTTTTATTCCATCTGAATACTCAAGTACAGTCCCGATGCGGGTGACTGAATGTCCACCAAGTGTGAGCTTATCATGAATACCTGTATCATTGGAGGTAAACAGGAGTTCAAATTCCTCGCCGGAAGAAAGCGCAAAATCAACAGTGTCAAGCTTATACCTTTCGGAAAATTGCAGAAATTCATTCGAAACCGGAATCAAATCGGCAAACACTTCCGCTCCGCAGCGGCTTTCCTCGCAAATATGTCCCAGGTCTGTAGCGAGACCGTCAGAAATATCGATCATGGCAGTAATTCTGTATGAACCTGTAAGAGCCCGCGAAAGTTCAACGTTGGCTTTCGGTGAAAGAAATTTGTTTTTCAATGCGTCGAATCCTTCCTCGCTGCCTTCACATGCCTTGAGTCCGGCCATTGCATCCCCGACTGTCCCGGTCACGTAAATGCTGTCACCCACCATAGCTCCTGAGCGAAGAACCACGCGATCCGGTTCAACCCTTCCTATGACGGTTACTGTGGCAGTGACGGGACCGGTGGTCGAGGTGGTTTCACCGCCCGCAACAGGACATCTGTATCGCCCTGCTGATTTTTGAAGCCCTGTGAAAAGCGATAGTGCGTCATCACACAATGTCTCCGGCGGCATGGAAAGCGAAACCAGGCTGTAAACCGGTATCCCCGACATGGCTGCTATGTCGCTTACCGAGGCGGACATACATCGCTTACCGATTCCCTCAAAGCTGAAATGCTCACGAGTGAAATGTATACCGTCGACGAAGGTATCAGTAGTCGAAAGAATGTAGTCTTTGCCAAATGATTTAGTAACCAGGCAGTCGTCGCCGACTGAACGGATGACAGTTTCACTTTCCGGTGGCATAAAACGCCTAATGCGCCGGATAAATTCCAGTTCGCCTGTTTCGGAGAGCGTTTTTCCATGAGGATTCATACCTGTGAATATCCGGTTTTCACCGAGTAGTGTCAAGGCTAAAAAAGTGTTTGGGAAGAAAATAATAA
>JBHPFF010000205.1:0-2597 GCA_042572165.1 Candidatus Latescibacterota bacterium
CTGATTCGACACCCAGGAGCTCAGCCATCCGTTTTCCCGCAGCTGCCTGTAATTCATTCATTGGAATGAAATTTTTACCCGCTTCCACCATTGCCGCTACAACATCGGGAGGCATGATGGAGCCGCCCAGATGGGTCATTGTTCCCATACAGTTAATAACGGTGTTGACACCGATTGATTTGTAGGTTGGAATTCTGCTGCGCATTGTCGCTGCTGCAGCGGTAGATGCTTGTGTGCCAAGACCCGCAATTCCGGTAAATGCCGCCACTCCAGTGCCTTTTAAAAGGTCACGGCGTGTAAGAGGTCCTGAAAATCCTTGTGTTTCTTTTTTCAATAATTTCGATACCATGGTACGTTCCTCCAATTTGAAGAGAAGATTCATAAAATTCATGTGAAAACTACTCTTTAAGAAAGCTTACTTATCACCCCCTTTCACAACCCTTCCCCGATGGGAGCAGGGATAAGCCCCCATTCGCTGGATTTAGGGAGCTGTTATTAAAGCACTTATTATCTATTATGCTTTAAATTGTTAAAAGTTTATGAATAATCCGGTTTAAATGAATAATCCGACATTCACCATATCAAATTCATGAGTAGTCAAAATTCCCCACAATTTTGTTTAAAAACAAATATTACTTATTCCAAGTCCGTTTTCAAGTATTATCTTCATGCTAATCGATAAATTTTTCTACGTACGTGCTTGATAAACATTGAAATATCCCAATTAGAGACATCTCTCCATTGGATTCATATCGGGATGTAATGGAGTGTGTTACGCAGAATAGTATCGCAATCGTTCAATCCGAGCCAGTATCTCGGCAAACAGCCTTTCGTCTATCGCTCCCCCACCCCTCGACACGGTACGCAACGATCCATGCTTCTGCGGCAGCGGTAAAAAATATAAAAAAGTTCTGTGAAAAGTATAGTTTTATATTGAAAAGATGGTAAATTTAAAATAAATCTTTATTATTTTATTGCTTATTGATATTTCGTTGATATATTGTTCAATAATCAAGAATAATCACTTGTTATATTAAATTTTATTGGCGATATGATGAATAAGTTTACTATACCAGATATTTTACGATACATACTGATTGGATACGTTGGCTACATCACATTTTTATTCGTAAAACCCGACATGGCAGAATGTTATTACAATAAATTTGGATTTACTGGTATATCCCTGTTTGTAACTGCTTTTGGTTTTTTATTTTTTTTAATTTACCGTAATTCCATATATCTTCTAATCCAGCCTTTTATAGAAAAAAGATATTCCGATAATGTTCGCTCAACTCTGATGATATGGTATAATATATCAGATAAAAAAAATGCAGGAGCATTTTGGAAGGTTATCCAGGAAATAGAATTAAAAAACAGACTTAGACATGTTGATATTACATCAGCCGGTATCAATTTCCTTTATATGTCAGGGATAATCACTTTCTTTGGTGCGTTTTATTATTTTTTTTGGGTTTCTGGATGTTCATGGAAACTGTTGTTATTATTAATTATTTGTATATCGAGTTTCTTTTCAGCATATAAATGCGATATATACATAGAGAATGTTGAGACTTTGTTACTCAGATCAATTGACAAAAGGAAGCTAAATAAATTAGCTCGACGAATGCACTTTAATGAATAATCAAGAACACCAACCTAATAATCCGTGTGTTAAAATCATTTCTCAAGAAGTTTTATGTCTCCATAAATATATTTAAAAAAAAAATTTATATTGAATGTATACAACCATATAAAATCATTAATGCCCTCTCGCAAAGATTCATCTCATAAACGCACCTTTATCAACATGTGACCCGGTATTGTCACATCGAAATCGATGGATTCGATGATATATTCGGTGCCTTTGCCTCTCGAGAGCATGTCTTTGAAAGTCATTTTTTTCGGTAGAAGATTCGACAAAATATATGTTACACTTCTCGAATGGTAATATTTTCTATTTTTAGATTTACATTCATTTTTATTCACTGCAAGGTAGGCATTGATAAATTTATCAACATAGTTTTGAGTTATATCTCTAAGGGAAGCAACTTCAGGTATATCCACGCTCCCATTTCCTATAGTAGACCAAGTCGCAGCATTACAAATCATTTTTGTATCTCTTTCAAGACATACAACTTCTATTAATTGTACCTCGATATTGTAAAAATACAACCTTTTTTCTTCCTCTTTAAAACTATTCACTCTAACAACCAAATAAGGTTTTCCCGGCTCTTTTTGAGTTTCTTCCTCTGTTAAAACTTTGATGCCCGCCATTCTTAATTTCAGTTCCACATCTGTCTGTATTGAGCTTGTTTTTAATCCGTCTTTTTCAATATCAGGGCTTCTATTCACTACTATAACATTCACACTTTTCAGACCTTTTAAAACATCCTTTCCCCATACAAATTGGCGTGATTGCGGCTGTACAACCGAACTCAAGAGAAGAACCATCATCAGAACGGAAAACGTCTTCATTAAGCGTGCCATAATATTATCTCCATTAATTGAATCTGTCTTGTTTTCTTATAAATCCATGATATTTAATTATAAACTTGTTATAAGGAGCTTGCAATGAATAAAAATGAATGTAAATC
>JBHPFF010000206.1:0-2585 GCA_042572165.1 Candidatus Latescibacterota bacterium
AAATGATTATAAAAAAAGACATGAGGAAATTGATAATATATTCGGAATGCAAATTGGTAATAATTACTCATGATAGCCAAACGAATCATACCCTGCATGGATGTTGACAAGGGACGCGTGGTCAAAGGTGTCAACTATGTAAACCTGCGTGATGCGGGCAACCCTGTGGAGCTGGCTCGTTTCTACGACGCCGAGATGGCGGACGAGCTAGTCTTCCTCGATATCACCGCATCATCGGACGGCCGTGACATCGTCCTTGACATCGTGCGTCACACCGCCGAGCAGGTGTTCATTCCTTTTACCGTTGGCGGCGGTATCAGGACTGTCGAGGATATCCGGGATATATTGAAAGCGGGAGCAGACAAGGTTTCGATCAACACTGCTGCGGTTCAGACTCCCGATGTTATTAATGAGAGTGTGAAGCGATTCGGCAGTCAGTGTATTGTTACGGCAATCGATCCCAAGCGTTCAACGACTGTGCCTGAGGGAGAATGCGGCCACTTCGAGGTTCATATTCACGGCGGACGGACGTCCACAAGTATCGATGCCGTTGAATTTGCGAAAGAGGTTGAAGAGCGTGGTTCGGGAGAGATCATGCTTACCAGCATGGACAGGGATGGCACAAAGGAGGGCTATGATATTGATCTTCTCAGGGCTATTACGAATGTGGTAAATATACCAGTCATCGCATCCGGCGGTGTCGGAACACCGGAACATATTTACGAGGCTTTAACCGCAGGAGGTGCAAGCGCGGCGCTCGCCGCCTCTATCTTTCATTACCGGGAGTACTCTATACGGGGAATCAAGGAGTACCTCGCGGAACGCGGAGTGCCGGTGCGGCTTTAATGATTCCTTCAGTAATACCGGTATTTTGCAGTTTGAGAATTTTTACATATCAGGGAGTTGATTTTTAATGATTGTCGTAATAAAAAAAGATGCCACAAGGGAACAAATAGAGCATGTCATAAACCGTATCCGGAAACTCGGTTACACCTTTCATCCTATCTTGGGTAAGAAACTTTGAGCACACGTTCCAGGAAAAGTGTACTGTCAGGAGTACGCCGTGTTGTAGTGAAACTCGGAACCAAAATAATCACCAGCGGCCCATATACTCTGGACAGGGAGATGTTCGCGCGGTTGGCTATCGATATAGCCGACCTGCGTAAAAAGAACTACGAGATCGTAATCGTAAGTTCTGGCGCAATCGCCGCAGGGATGGGCCGTATGAATCTTCATCACCGTCCCACATCGATACCACAACTCCAGGCGCTGGCATCCATTGGACAGAATCTCCTTATGAACGCCTATGAAAATGCCCTGGGCATGTATTCTATACCCATAGGGCAGGTGCTTTTGACTATTGACGATCTCCATTACCGCAAGGAGTATGTGAATTTGCAGAATACGCTCAATGAACTGCTTAGTATGGGTGTAATACCCGTGATTAATGAAAATGATTCCGTGGGAACAGAAGAGGTCAAGGTCGGAGACAATGACAACCTTTCATCGTATATGGCAGGTCTTGTCAATGCCGAACTGCTTGTTATTTTCACCGATGTGGATGGTTTGTATGACCGCGATCCTAAAAAAGGGACAGGGACTCTTATCTCTGAGGTGACCCAAATCACGCCTGAAATCGAGGAATTATGCGGAGAGTCTGGTGACAAAGCCGCTGTCGGCGGTATGCGCACCAAGATAGAAGCGGCAAAACGCATTCTCAGCGGTGGTGGAATGATGATTATAACTCACGGTAGAAAAACATCGCTTTCCGAGATTCTAAAGGGCAAAGAGGTTGGTACGCTGTTCCGCTCGGAGCGGGGAGGGTTAAATGCCCGCATGCACTGGATTGCGACAACCGCAAAGGTACGCGGCAGAATTTACATAGACGGGGGTGCTGTCAGCGCTATTGAAAATAAAAACGCGAGTCTCCTGCCTAAAGGCATTACCGGTATCGAGGATGTGTTCGAAATGGGGGATGTGGTCGTGGTTATTGACTCCGATGGTCATGAGATCGCCAGGGGTGTGACACTTTATGATTCCATGGAAATTGAGAAAATAATGGGCAGGCATTCCGATGAAATTGATACGATATTAGGATATTCAAAGGGTACTACCATCGTGCACCGTAACGATATGGTATTCACCCGGTAAACAGCAAAGAATCCGGAAAGGCTTTCATATGGATATTTACTCCCATGTTATCGAAAAAGCGAAAAAAGCGAAAAAAGCCGCCATGAGGATGTCATGCCTTGAAAGTGCTGTGAAAGACAATGCGCTGAAATCCATGGCCGATACAATCCTTGACAGCAAACCGGTCATTCGCGAGGCGAACGAAAAAGACCTTTCCCGTGCGGATGATTTTGGTCTTTCAAAGGCAATGGTCGATCGGCTCACACTCACTGACGCACGTATTGAAAGCATGGCAAAAGGGCTTCGGGAAATCGCTTCGTTCCCTGATCCGGTGGGTATTGTGACAAACATGGTTCAGCGCCCCTCCGGTATACGTGTTGGCAGGATGAGTGTCCCTATTGGGCTTATCGGATTTATTTATGAGTCACGACCGAATGTTACTGCCGATGCTGCAG
>JBHPFF010000207.1:0-2542 GCA_042572165.1 Candidatus Latescibacterota bacterium
CCCCTTTTGTTAAAGTCATTTCTTCAATAGTAAGAACAGATAAAGAAATAAAACTTATAAATGGTAATATTTTTGTATATCCTGGTTTATCTGGTAAAGGTTTCCAAAGTGAATAAAGTAAATTTTGGGCATTGTTATCTTCTAATCTCTGAAGAGTAAGTTGTGTTTTTTCTCTTAAGTTTTTATTTTCTGTAAAATGATTGATGAGTTTTTCTCTATTGTTCAATATTTCTTTCTTTAATACTGGATGTCTTATTAAATAGTATAACTACTGAGACCCCATTGGTGTTATTGTTCGGTTAATTAACTGAAATATTTGATCAAAATCCAGATCATCCCATGTATCATTATCAACGCAATAACTATGATCAATCGGATTATTTTTATTAAATTTGAAAAATAATTTGGATGATTCTAGGTCCAATCTTTTTTCGGGAATTTTACCCCAATTATCTCGAAGTTGTTTTAACTTTTTAATAAGCTTTCTTTGCCGTAGGAGAAGAGAAAGAATAAAAACACCAATAATAAGACCAAATATAATAAGAAGATGCATCATTTATCAGTCCAATTTTTACTACTTGCTAAGGGCGGAATAAAAGTGAGACAGGTGGCGGTTGAATACTGTGACACCTGATTAATAAATTAGACTCAATAACCTAACTTGTCAAATACTTCTTTGTTGTAGTTAATTAGTAGTTGTTTTTCTTCTCACTCTTTACGGATGGGATGGCCATAGTGTTATTGCTATATTGTTCCTCTATCCTGGGATGTGATTTATTTATCCGGCGTTTTGTTTGTTTTTCGGCCTGACGCAGACGGTAGCTTTTCCCGTTGGCTTCAAGTATATGGCATCTGTGTGTAAGACGATCCATTAGAGCGAGGGTCAACCTCTCTGAGCCAAAGATCTCTGTCCAATTTTAAAAGGGCCGATTAGAAGTGACAATGAGGCTATGGTGCTCATACAGGAGTTCAGCTCCTGTTTTGGTAAAAGGGACATATCCCAATTCATCAAGAAGAAGTACCTGAAGTCGCTGCAGTTGTTTCTGGAGTCTTTGCAACCTCCTTTCTTCCCGGCATTCAAGTAGCTCTATGACCAGTTTGGTTACAGTATAAAGCGAGCTCGCCGTCCACTCCGCGATTTTCAATACGCGAAAGTCGCCTTCGCTGTAATTGCCGCTCGGATTATATCTGAGTGACCGGATAGATAAGTGAACAGCGGCTAAATTAAGCATCAAAAACTTGACGGCAAACATCCAATTCGTATGTGAAACAATGAAAATACTAACAGCAATAAAGGAAAGCGAAAATACTAACCTGTTAACGATGGTTTTTCTGCTGGGTCCGGCTCCAGTCTCATAGACGTTGTCTCCGAAAGCTATGCTCCGATATTGTATTATGGTCGATATTGAATAGACGAGCATTAAGATAATGAATCCTGGAATGAGTATCAGCGGGAACATATCGACATCGATAGTTACCGATATCGGGCCGGCTCCGGTTCCGTCAGGATTTATTAACCGCAAAAACACCCATGCGATCATCACAGAAAAAACCAAGATTACCCAAAAAGCACTGAATCCATGCAGAGTAGCCCGTCGTTGAATCAGCATGTCGCGCTCGTCAAGCTCTGCGTCATACAGCGGTGTATCATGAGGTTCGCCCCGCTTTTTTTTAAACAGTGTTGGCCCCAATCCGATGAAACCAATGAGCGCGAATGCCGCAACCGATACTTTCAGGCTGACATTGAGGGGATAAGATGTACTCAAGCTGAAAAACATTGCAAGATAAAGCAAAATGGAAACTGAAATCACAGCCAGGGTAAACCATGCAATTTTTTCATATCGATTCATGAGAAGCTCCTTCTCTTATTCGAGATTATGTAGAAAATATGTATTGTCAACATTACATAATGTAATGTATAGGATACAATATGTCAAGTATTTATTACATTAATTGTCATCAAACTTATGTATAAAAATTTCAAACATTAATTCAGAATTTAAGAAAGTTTAGGTTTATGATAAATATTCAGACCGGAGATGGCAGTACTTTTAATTCATTTGAATTATTTTAGTCAGAATAAATATTGTATTTTTTCTGTGTAATTTCTTAACTTACATAAAAATTCAGATGATTAAAATTTTTATTAACTAAATATTTAAATTTTTTGCTTGCTTTTTATATTATACATCTTTAGAATACTTATTATATATAATTTTCAGCCACTTGCAAAATTATTCAATAGTTTTTATGTGTATACAACATATCGTATAATAAAGTTGGTGACATACTATTTATAGTGTGTATATTTATTCTAACCAGAGTTTTGTAAGCACCTGATTCTGTTAAGAAATTAGAGGACTTGTAAAAAAATATTATTTTTAATGATAAATTATTTACGGAGAGAATAACGCTATGAGATGGGCTACCTTTTGTGTGCTGTTTCTTGTGGGATTACTGTTTTTTACCGGTGTGTTGGATGCTCAGAACATTTATGAGTTGAGAAAGCTGACTGAAGACGAATGGCTTGCAATGTCTACCG
>JBHPFF010000208.1:0-2458 GCA_042572165.1 Candidatus Latescibacterota bacterium
TTCAATACCTCAAGATGGAAGTGGATACATCCCCGGTCAAGATCAGAGAGGTGCTAAAATGTGCTCCGGAAACATTTCAGGGGATATTCGGCGGAATGGGCGGTGTGCGTCTCTTCTGGGAATTGGAGGCAGGGGCAATCGGCTCAATGCCGGCATGTATTCCCGCAAAACCGCTTGCTGACATCATTCACTTATACTGGGAAGGGAAAAAGGACAAATCGTTCGACATTTTCCAGAAATGGCTTCCCTTTATCGATTTTCTTATCAGGCTGGGACGCCGTGACATAGTCAAGGAACACCTTGTGAGGAAGGGAATAATAGAATCGGCAAAACTCAGGGAACCAAATATTTCTGCATGGGACGACTGGTGCCGCAGTGAGTATGAATACCTTCTTGAAAGATTGGAATAGTATTTATGGATAGTAATTCGGTGTCTCCGTAATCCCATTCAAATCCATTAAAAAAAGTCCGCCTCTCTTCACAGGGGCGGACCACATTAATATCACCCAAATACATAAGTACTTACTTGAACGCAGTGTCATCTTGAGGATTTTTGAAAAATCACCTGATTTGATCTTGTAAAAATACACACCGGATGAGAAGTCAGAGCCGTCCCAGATAAAAAGAATGAATTCAAGAGTCAGAAACCAGAATGTTATACATAGTCTTTTTATCATCTTGCTCCTGTATTCTTAATTCTGAATTCTGGCGGAAGGAAAAAGGGGATTGTCAGAGATGAATATATATTGACAAACCTCTTATAAAATCTTATAAATACTTAATAACTTACCAGACAATCAATTCACTAAATTGTAATAACAAGGGAAGGATGCTATGAAAATTTCTGAGTATATTAAAAAAGTATCTGGAAAAATGATTAATGATGGTTTTGTTCCTTCCAGAAGAAGGTTTGGGAAAACAGCCTTTGCCGGTGTTCTGGGAGGAAAGGCGCTGGTATCATTTGCCGGTGACAGCTCTGCCATAGTTCATCCAAACACCCCGGGTATAAAGCTTGCTGCCCAGCTATCTGGCAATCCGAATGAGGATGATTTTACTCTGGTCAAGCAGCTTGGTGTGAAAGATATATGTATTTGGACAGTCAGGGGAGAAGAAGCGACATACGAAAATTATTTGAGATTACGCAAATTGGTTGAAAGTCACGGTTTGACGTTGTGGAATATTATTAATCTTGATGTGCACGGGATGGAGGAGGTCATACTTAACCTTCCCGGCCGTGACAAAAAAATCGAGGAATATAAAACGCATATCCGTAATCTGGGGAAAGCCGGCGTTTACTACACGACGTATACTCATGTAGCAAACGGCATCTGGAGTACCGAGACTGAATATACCCGCGGTGCGAGAGCCAGGGCTTTTGATTTAAGTAAAGCAAAAATTTGCCGGTGGAAGGGGCAGACATGGGAGCTTCCTCTCACTCATGGCCGTGTCTTCACGGAAGAAGAGATATGGGACAACTATATCTATTTCATTAAAAAGATAGTCCCTGTGGCGGAGGATGCTGGTGTGAAGATAGGTTTCCATCCGGATGACCCGCCGTTACCGGAAATAGGCGGGATTCCGCGGTGTATTCTAGGTAATTTCGAGGGTTTCAAGCGTGCCATGGAGATCGCCGACAGTCCAAATATTGGTGTTTGTTTTTGTGTCGGCTGCTGGCTTGAGGGTGGAGACCTTATGGGGAAAGATATTTTAGAGGCTATACATTACTTCAGCGAGAGAAAAAAGCTTTTCAAAGTCCATTTCCGTAATGTTGATCAGCCGCTGCCCCATTTTAAGGAAACATTTATGGATAACGGTTACTATGACATGTACAAGGTTATGAAAACTCTGAGGGAGGTTGATTTCGACGGCATAGCTATTCTTGATCATTCACCCGGATTTATTGGCGGCGGCAGGGTTAACCTTGCCTACGGTATTGCTTATATGAGGGCACTTATGGAGAGAGCGAATGATGAAATTGGAGGGTAACTGTTTTACCGGTAGTAAATAAATCTTGATATATATGATTTTAGAATCCCATTATATTACAGCATAATATGAGGGGGCTCTATTATGAGTATTTTCAGTAATTTGAAAGAAACCCCGGGAGAAAGTGAGATGATAACCAGCACTCTCAATAGGAGAAATTTAGGGAAACTGGTTCTTGCCGGTGCTCTGGGCGGAAAAGCTTTATTACCGAATTCAGTAAGTGAAGCCCGTGAGTATGTGTCGGGACAGAAACCGAATCCTTCGAATATCAGGCTTGGACTGTTAACACCTGCCAATCCGGACGAGGAAGAACTCACATGGATCAAACAGCTTGGAGTCAAATATGTCTGCGTATGGACAGGTGGAAAGGATGCGACGTACGAAAATTTCCTGAGAATTCGTAAGACGTATGAAAACGCCGGAATCAAAGTATGGCTTATCGGTAACGGCAGTGTGCATTGCAATAACATGG
>JBHPFF010000209.1:0-2429 GCA_042572165.1 Candidatus Latescibacterota bacterium
GTATAGGCGTAGAATCTCTGAGTATCGTAATTAATCCGGGTAACAGGCTTGGACTGAACAGTTACTGATTTCGAAGATTTGCTGTTGTTTGCCAGGTTTTTATGCACATAAAAGAAAATATGAGTGAAATATAACTGTTTGATTTTTCAGAAATATAAAGGTGCATAAACTATGAAAACATTTCAACATGAAGCGAAGCGGAGAGCCGTGGAACGCATAGTCAGATATAAGGGTTTAGCTGTGCTGATAGTTATCAGTGTTCTTTCTGCCAGTTGTTTTACCAGTCAAGACACCCGGGAAAACAATGAGATAAGTTATGTCAGTGTCGACAACAGCTTTTTAACAGAATCCGAATTCAAATCGCTTGTTCCATCAGAATTTTATGACAAACTTACACCCGAGCATAAAAAAGCGATTATGAATGAATGGATTAATGAAGAACTGCTCTATCAGGAAGCTTTAAGGCTCGGGATTGACAGAGAAACCGAAATTGCCAGAATGTTAGAGAAATCAAAACGGGATTTTATCAGTAATGAACTTTTGGAACGGGAACTGGCGACTGTCGAACTTCCCGGTGAAGATCAATTGAAACAATACTTCGAAGAACATAACGACTACTTTATGTTACAGAGTAATGAATATCAGGTACGTTATGCACTTCTCGATAATTATAAAGATGCAATGAAATTCTGGAACAATGTAAAAAATGGTGCAAGCTTTTCAGAACTTGCCAAAACTGAATCAAAGGATCCAAGCTCAAAATCCGGCGGAGAACTCGGGATTGTTAACGAAGAATCTATAGAACCGGCTATCTGGTCAGCTCTTGTGAATACATATGAAAAACTTGGATTGCGCAAAATTTCAGATACTTTTCCTGTTATTGACGGTTTTGGATTGATAATAATTGATAAGATATATGAAAAGGGTTCGGTAAAACCTTTCGAGGCTGTTCGAGATCAACTGATGGATTTTTATATTGCTGAAGAGAGTGAAAAAGCAAAAAATGATCTTTTGGAAAAGCTGAAATCGCATTCTGAAATCACATACCATTTTTAATGATGAATAATATGAAACAAAAAAACCGGGTAAAGGCTTTTGTATTGTTTTTTGCGGTTATTATTGCCTTTGGAGTTCAAGGCGGTAAAGCCGATGAAGAGTTGGTTGAGAAAATAGTTGCTGTCGTTGGCAATGATATCATCCTTCTGTCTGAGTTGCAACGTACGCTCAATACACAGATGAAAGAAAAAAGGTTGACTATTAACAGCCCGCAAAACCAGCTCATAGCTCTCAGGAACGAAGTTATCGAGAGTATGGTCGATGACCTTTTGCTCATTGAAAAGGCAAGAAACGATTCTATTGAAATTGATCAAAGAACTGTCGATACCCAGCTTAAGGAATATATAGCGGAATATAAAAAACAGGCTGGGAGTGAAGAAGCGTATCTGAAAGATTTGGAGGAATTTGGTTTAACTGAGTTACAGATGCGTAATATGTTTCGTGAAATGATTGTTAAGGATTATCTTCGTAATGTTATTATTGAACAAACGCGGAGGCTCGTTTCGGTTACTCCTCAGGACATCGAGTCTTGGTTTGATGCAAATCGTGATTCACTGACTGAGGTACCGGAGCAGTACAAACTCAGTCATATTTTCCTGTTGAATAAAGTATCCGAAGAGAAAAAAGAAGGAGCACAGGAAATACTTCTAAAGATTCGTGAGCGAATACTTGAAGGCGAAAAATTCGAGGATATGGCAAAACAGTATTCGGATGATACAGGAAATGCTGAACAGGGCGGTGATCTTGGCTATTTCCGAAGGAATGAATTTGTTCCTGAATTTGCTGAAGCCGCTTTCGGCCTTCAGGAAGACGAACTGTCGGGAATCGTCGAAACAATATATGGTTTTCATCTGATAAAAATTGAAGATATCATGGGTGACAGAGTTCATGCACGTCATATTCTTATTCACCTGTTACCTGATGAAGAAGATGAGAAAAAAATAATTGAACAACTACAACAGATACGTGATAAAATAGTTTCTAAAGAAGCGACATTCGCGGAAATGGCTAAACAGTATTCTGATGATGGGGATACACGTGATTTCGGAGGTGAATTCCGATGGCTAAAAAAAGATGAAATGATCATTCCGGCATTTCGAGAACAATGTGAGCAGTTAAAGGTAGGAGATATTAGCCAGCCTTTCAAAAGCCAGATGGGATTTAGTATTCTCAAACTGGATGATTATAAACCGCCACACACACTCAACATCAGAGATGACCATGCTGAAATAGAGTTTATACTGCAGCAGAAAAAAACCATTGAGGAATTCGAACGGGTAATTCAGAAGCTTCATCAGGAAACATATATTAATATTCGTTTGGATTAACTTAATGAATCATAAAATTTATGTATTTACAGAATACTTATTGAA
>JBHPFF010000210.1:0-2412 GCA_042572165.1 Candidatus Latescibacterota bacterium
ATAATGATGGGTAGGTTTGATATTTAAATCTTTTCACAAAATTCATGAAAATATGTACAGATGCAGATTTATCATTGCAAATAGAAAAAGATGTTATAAATTACTGTTATGAAATATTAGGACAGTTAAATTTCAGATCAAACGACTTTCGGGAGAGTTTAAACAAAGATGTTTAATAGAGCCATAAATTTAATTAAACATTATTATACCCTTATCTGCTGGAGGTGAAAGATGAAAAAGGTGTACCTTGTAAGACATGGAAAAGCCGGAAGATTTACTGATATCGGCGATTTTGATCGAATCCTCGAAGATACGGGTAAAGATGAGTCATTGCAGGTTGCCGGGCGTTTGAAAGACCTTCAAAAAAAACCATCGTTAATTATCTCCAGCCCGGCAGTGAGGGCGCTTGAGACTGCCAGGATATTTGCGGATCAGTTGGAATACAGGCAAATCATAAGAAAACGTAAAGCACTTTATGAACAGGCTGATGATTCTCTCCTGAGTGTTGTTCATAGTATTGATGATAAGTTCGACAGCATCATGATTGTGGGACATAATCCTTCAATGGAGTATTTTGCACAGTTTCTTATCAAGGGTTTTAAAGAACATATTCCTACTGGTGGAGTAGTTGGAATTGTTTTAAAAACCAATTCCTGGAAAGAAGTTTCCAGGAGGCATGGTAAACTTGAATTGTTTGACTATCCGCACAAGGTTAAAAAAAAGGTATCAAAAAAGTCAATCAGGAAAAATCTGGAAGCAAAACTCGCAGAACAGATAGGAAATTTTCTCAATGAGGTGGACACAGATGTCAAAAACAAACTGGAAAAATCGATAAAGAAATCGAGTAAAGAAATAGCTAAAGAATTTATTAAAAAACAGAGACAGAAAAAAAGTAAATAAATTTTTCAATTCAGTGTAATACTGTTGTTGGTGACATGGTATTTGCAGAGTTGGATATATGTCATGACATTCCGGTATTAATCTTTTCGGTTTGGTGCCGGACGGTGCAGATATAATGATTATTGGCGAAAAGGATAAAGGACAGACCCCTATGGTAATCGCTGTTGTTAGTGCAAAGGGTGGAACTGGTAAAAGCACGATAACCCTGAACCTTGCCTCTGCATTATTATCGGATAACAACCGTGTGCTTGTCGTGGATGCCGATCAGCAGGGTTCAATTGCACAGTGGGCAAAAATTAAAAAACAGGATAAGCCTGATATTATTGTCGAACCTTCCCCGGTAGTTGATAAGAAAATAAAGAAAGCGGTAAAAAAATATGATATAATACTCTTTGACTCGCCTCCAACATTTAAAAAGAGCATGAAATCGGTAATTCGTTCGGTTGACAGATTGATTATTCCTGTTTCCCCAGGTCTGGCAGATTTTTGGAGTACTGAAAAGCTTTTGAACATATATATTGATGAAAAGGAAAAAAGACCAAAGCTCGATGCACGCCTGCTTATATCTCGAATAGACAGACGAACGCGAATAGGGCGGGATTTTCGACCTTTTTTGGAGAAGCTGAGCATCCCGATTTTTATATCCGATATACCCCAGCGGGCTGTTTACAACGAAGCATGGCAAGCAGGTATGACTGCAGACAGATTACAACCGAATGGAGACGGAGCGAAAGATTTTCAGCGATTAGCAAGGGAGGTTATGTTGTGGCTCAGCAGATCATGGCTGAAAAAATAACAAAAGATTATGACAAAAATCAGACCACAATACATTAACAGAGAGATCAGCTGGCTTTCGTTTAACGACAGAGTCCTGCAGGAAGCTGCTGATCAGAAAAACCCGCTGATAGAGCGGATGAAGTTTCTGGGTATATTTTCTTCAAACCTTGATGAGTTTTTCAGGGTGAGGGTTGGCACGCTCAAACGCATAGTTAAAGCCAGAAAAAAAGCAAAAGTGCTCCTTGGGGAAGATCCTGTGCGGGTTCTCAATGATATTCAAAAGATTGTCATTCATCAGCAAAACAAATTTGATGATATATATGAGAATATTTTAAAAGAATTCGAAAAGAAAAGAGTATTTATCATTAACGAAAAACAACTCAACTGTGAACAAAGAAACTTTGTTAAAAACTATTTTCATCAGAAAATCCGTCCCACGCTGTTTCCCATTACGATAAGTTATCTCTCGCAATTCCCTGTATTAAAAGACCATTCGATTTACCTTGCGGTTCGACTAATGAAAAGCAAAAAATTCTCAACGGTGAAACATGCTCTCATGGAGGTTCCTGTAAAAGTTGTTTCACGGTTCTTGGTTCTTCCAAAAAAGGATGAGAATGTTTATATCATTCTTTTGGATGATGTTATTAGAATTGGCCTCAAAGATATTTTTTCGGTGTTCGGGTTTACGAAGTTTGATGCATATACCATGTCACCAACAACAGTATTACACTGAAT
>JBHPFF010000211.1:0-2400 GCA_042572165.1 Candidatus Latescibacterota bacterium
TGCTATCAGCGTGATAATGGTCATTGCAACTAAAGTCGGATATATGAAAAAGCGAATAGATATTTTCCTTCATCCGGAACTTTACAGGGATGCAGCCCATCAGATAAACCAGTCTATAATCAGTATCGGAAGCGGGGGTCTGTTCGGAGTGGGGCTCGGTAACAGCAGTCAGAAATTTCTTTTTCTCCCAGAGCATCATACCGATTTCGTGTTTTCAATCTGTGCCGAGGAACTGGGATTTACCGGTACGACAATTATTCTGGCTATTACTCTTTTCTATGTCCTGAGAGGATTTAAAATAGCCAATGAAGCACCTGATATATTCGGATTTTTGCTTGCATCGGGCATTACTGCAATGATTGCTTTTCAGGTATTTATCAATATAGGGGTAACGGCAGGATTATTGCCGACCACAGGTATGACCCTGCCGTTCATTTCATACGGTGGTTCATCACTTTTACTGTCGTTTGTCGGGACGGGCATACTTTTGAATATCTCGAAGCAGGGAAATTATGAACGGCGTCTATCGAAAGAGTTCGGATCTCGCCTTCACCGGAGGACTATATGGACATGAGAGTCATGTTTGTAGGCGGCGGCACCGGGGGACATATTTATCCGGCACTTGCTGTGGCGGAAGAAATTATGAATAAAAAACCGGAAACTGAGATCCTTTTTGTGGCGGGAAACAGGGGAATTGAACGTAAGATAGTAACAGATGCGGGCTTTCCGCTTAAAACAATACCGGTAACCGGTCTTCCGAGAAAACTCACTCCGGCTCTCGTGACCTTTGCCTGGAAACTTATGGTATCGATTCTCAAATCGCGAAAGTTCATGAGGTGTTTCAAGCCCTCGGTGATGATGGCTACAGGGGGATATGTTTCCGGACCACCGATAATAGCAGCCTTTACAATGGGAATTCCAGTGGTAATACAGGAACAAAATTCTTTTCCGGGGATAACGAACAGGAAACTGGCACGTCTGGCTGATTTAGTATTCCTCGGATTTGGCAATGCTGAAAAATATTTCGGTAAAAGCGTGGAAACCATGACAACCGGAAACCCTGTAAGATCGGAAATTGGAACCGGTATCAGGGCGGTATCTGCTGAAATATTCAATATCGATCCGTCACTTAAGACTGTGTTGATTTTCGGAGGAAGCCAGGGCGCTCATGCCATAAACAGCGCGGTTTCAAAGATAGTTGAACATATTGCGGAAAATGACATTCAGGTGCTCTGGCAAACAGGCAGAAGAGACTACGATTTATACAGTAAATTCGACAGAATTTCCAAAGGAAAGGTACGTGTTCTTTCCTACATTGATGACATGGTAAGCGCTTATACAGTTTCAGATATGGTGGTGTGCAGGGCCGGCGCTATGACGATTGCGGAGATTACTGTATGCGGTCTGCCCGCCGTTTTTATTCCGCTTCCAACTGCGGCGGGGAATCATCAGGAATATAATGCGCGTTCCCTCGCCGATGCTGATGCTGCGGTCATGATCCTCGAGCGAGATCTTGCATCGGGCAAACTTGAGCATGAAATAACTTGTATTATTACTTCCGAAAAGCGTCTTTCATCCATGTCAGAAGCCTCACGAAGGTTGGCAAAGAAGGATGCTGCAGGTGTCATTGCGGGTGTGCTTTTGGAACGGTATGCAGTGAATTGACAGGAGTTGAAGTTCATGTTGTTGGGACCTTTGACACAACGTATTAAAAACATCCACATGATCGGGATAGGTGGAACGGGCATGAGCGGAATTGCCGAGATACTCTTGAATCTCGGGTTTAACGTTACGGGTTCAGATCTGCGTTCCACCGAGGTTACCGAACATCTCGTTTCACTCGGTGCGAAGGTATTTATCGGACACTCATCCAAAAACGTTGAAAACTGCGACGTTACCGTGTATTCATCGGCGGTGAAGGGTGACAATCCCGAAATTGTCGCATCCCGAGTCGAAAAGATTCCCGTTATCGGAAGACCCGAAATGCTTGCTGAGTTGATGAGATTGAAATACGGTATCTGTATTGCCGGAACACATGGCAAAACCACTACAACGTCCATGACCGGACAGATGCTCACCAAAGGAAACATCGATCCCACAATCATTGTCGGCGGACGTGTTACTGATTATGGCGGAGGGGCAAAAATCGGGCAGAGTCATTATCTTGTACTTGAAGCGGACGAATACGACCGCACCTTTCTCAAGCTTACGCCTGTTATAGCGGTTGTCACCAATATCGACCTCGAACACCTTGACTGCTACAAGGACATGGATGACATCCGGAACGCATTCACGCAGTTTGTAAATAAAGTTCCGTTTTTTGGTTCGGTGATTCTCTGTATAGATGATGCCGGTGTTCAGAGCATCATGCCCGAAATCGAGCGCAGGATCATTACCTAT
>JBHPFF010000212.1:0-2386 GCA_042572165.1 Candidatus Latescibacterota bacterium
GAGTTTTTTTCAAGTGAATGACAGGTTCGGCGGTTCCACTAACTCTGGTGGCGGTTATTCAGTTACGGGGAATCAATCGTACACAGAACTTGCTGAAATCTATGACCGGATAATGGATCATGTGGATTATATTTCCTGGGCACAATACCTGTCATCGATCTTCAAATATCATAATATTAATGTAAATTCAATCCTTGAAATAGCATGCGGGACAGGAAATCTTTCAGTAGAGCTTTCAAAACTCGGGTATAGTATTACCGGTATGGATATTTCCCAATCAATGCTTGCAAATACCGCTGGTAAGTTCAAAAAAATCAATATCCCTATCAAACTCTTTTCCTCAAACATGAAAACTCTTCCCCTCAGATGCCAATTTGATGCAGTTATATGTATTTACGATTCCATAAATTATATGATTGAATCTGAAGATTTCATCCGGGTTGTTGTTGAAACCTCAAGAATAACCAAACCTGACGGACTTTTTATTTTTGATGTCTGTACGGTGAAAAACTCTGAATTGTTCTTTTTAAATAATAAATTTTTTGAAGATTTTGGTGGCATAAGCTATGAAAGAATCTGTAAGTTCAATACTGCCCGTCGGGTACAGGAAAACCATTTTATTATTAAAAAGAACGGAAAACAAACAGTAGAAAGTCATTACCAGAAAATTTACACTATTGATGAAATAAATGAAATGATTGGGAAAACACAATTTAAGATAGTTGGTTTATACGATGATATGTCATTCAATCCCGGAACCGAAAATTCGGATCGAATTCATTTTGTCCTGCAAAGATAACATGTGATATGTAACCTTTTCAAATATATAGCGACGGAGTATGACTATGATCAGGCTCAATGATGTAAGCCTTGTAATTAATAAAACAAAAATACTTGAAAATATAAGTTTTCATGTTCAAAAAGGTGAATTTGTCAAACTTTTCGGCCCTTCCGGGGCAGGTAAGAGTACAATTTTGAAACTTATTCACTTTGATTTAATTCCGACAGCAGGAAGTGTTGTTGTACAAAATATCGACACCAGAAATGTTGTCCAATCCAAGATTCCCTATCTCAGGCGTTCAATTGGCTTTATTTTCCAGGATTACAAGCTTTTAAAAGACAAAACCGCCTATGATAATGTCGCGTTTGCACTGGAGGTGACAGGTGTAAAAAGGAGAACTGTTAAACAGAAAGCTCTTCAGGCTCTCAATACCGTTGGAATGTCGCACAGGCTTAACCACCAACCTGTTGACCTTTCAGGCGGTGAATGCCAACGTGTAGCTATAGCACGGGCTATCGTTCTTGAACCTTTTATTCTTCTCGCTGATGAACCGACTGGAAATCTTGACGACGACAATGCTCGCTCGATTTTCAATCTTCTTGAAAATATCAATCATTCCGGTACGGCTGTCCTCATGGCAACACACAGGAATGAGTTAGCAGGAAGTGGATTGGGACGCAAGATAGAGATTGCCAACGGGATAATGTGCGGATGAATTCATTTAGTGAAGCGATAAAGGGTATGTTGGGAGCGCGTTATATGACACTCATTTCAATCGTGACTATAGCGGTTACTCTCATTGGATTCGGTGTTTTTGGTATCGTCACCGTTTTTGCCCACAAGCTTGTTTATCAGGTGAAAAAAAGCGAAGAAATAAATGTTTATTTAAAGGAAACAATGTCAGATGAGGATATGCTAGCACTCGATGCCGCAATCAGGTCCATGAAAGAAATCATGTCGACAAGGATAATAAGCAAGGAAGACGCGGCAGAGGAATTTAAAAATATTTTCGGAGGTAACCTGTTAACCGCAATTGATGAAAATCCACTTCCGCGAACCATTGTTGTAATTATGGCAGAAAGATACCGAATGTCTGATGATATGGAAACAGTAGCTGACCGTATCGTTAAAGTTGAAGGAGTGGAATCAGTTGAATATGGGAAAGAATGGATGTCGAAAATGGACATCTTTTTTATGATTTTTTTAGCTATAGAAACCGTTCTTACCGTACTTATTGTAACCGCATGTATTCTGGTTATTTCAAATACGATAAGTCTCACAGTTCTGGCACGGAGGGAAACCATAGAGATCATGAGGCTTGTTGGAGCAACGGACAGTTTCATCAGGCGACCGTTCTATGTTGAGGGTTTGTTGCAGGGTTTAATATCCGGTATTATTTCGTTTGGAGTTATATACGGCGCCTTTTTCTGGACACTTAATTCATTCCCTGATCTTGATGCCTATCTCTATATGTTCAGAATTACAGGTTTCCCTGCCCTATCTTATGTATGGGTTATTGCGCTTATCATTCCTTTCGGAGGATTAATGGGATTGTTCTCGTATGTTCCTCAGAACCCTGACATCTTCTCTGGCAAGAACCGCAAG
>JBHPFF010000213.1:0-2372 GCA_042572165.1 Candidatus Latescibacterota bacterium
AACCACCAGGGATTTTGCACTTTTACATCTTATTCAACGTATTACCCCTATAGAAATAAAAACCCCTTCCCTTGAATCAGAATTGAAAGAGATCATCAGAGAACGTGATGACATCACCAAAGATAGATTCGACCATATTATCGAAAACTGTATAATTCTTGATATTGACAAATCAATCCTTATTGAGGATTTTTTTAAACTGGTAGCTGAAAAACTTTGTGTCAGGCTTAATATTGAATCATGCAACTTTTTAAATCTGCTTATTGAGCGTGAAAAAGAGAGCAGCACTATCATAACATCCGGTATCGCCTTACCGCATATCATTATCGAAGGAGAAAAAACATTTGATATTCTCCTTGCCCGGTGCAAACCAGGTATTATTTTCCTCGATATACCAACGAAAGTCAATACCGTTTTTGTTCTTGCTGGAACTAGAGATGAAAGAAACTTTCATCTTCGTGCTCTTTCTGCTATTGCTCAGATAGTTCAGGATCCACATTTTAATGATCGATGGCTTGCAGCGAAAAGTGTCGAGGCTTTAAGGGACAATGTATTATTGGGTAAACGCAAGAGGAAATAACTTTTTTCTATAGTATTTTACATTTTTCCATTCTTTCTTGTAATGTCTAATGACCTATGGATAGGAAGTTGAAACGACAAGTGAAAATGCGAGGGATTTCTTAACCAATGCTCGGAACCCACGACATAACCATCGTACTTCTTGATATCGGTATTTTGCTCGGTTTTTCCAGGCTTCTCGGAGAGATTGCCAGGCGATACCGCCAGCCCATGGTGGTCGGTGAAATATTTGCCGGAATCATACTCGGTCCAACAATCCTCGGAACTCTGACACCGGAACTTCAACAGTTACTGTTTCCCATGCGTGCTAATACACTGACAGCTCTCGAGGGATTGACAACTGTGGCTGTGGTGCTTCTTTTGCTTGTTGCGGGTATCGAGATCAATCTTTCGAGTGTCTGGAAACAGGGAAGAACCGCTGTGCTGGTCAGTTCTCTCGGTATAATGGTGCCGTTCGCTATCGGTTTCGGAACATCGCAGATCTGGCCATACTTTCTCGGACTTGACTCGGGTGGAGACCAGCTGACTTTCTCGCTTTTTTTCGGCACGGCTCTCTCGATTTCAGCGCTCCCTGTTATTGCTAAAACACTGATGGATATGAATCTTCTAAAAAGCGACATGGGTATTCTTGTCATAGCCTCTGCAGCATTCAACGACCTTATCGGGTGGATCATTTTCAGTGTTGTTCTGAGCATCATGGGTGCAGGGGCAGTATTCGGGCACAGCCCCCATCAAACGGTGATTTTTACAGCGGTTTTCACCGTATTAATGCTTACCGTTGTCAGATGGGCAGTAAACCGTATACTCCCGTGGCTTGAACGAAAGACAGTCTGGCCGGGCGGTATTCTTGGCTTTGTGTTTGCATTTACCATGATTGGTGCCGCCGCAATTCAGTGGCTCGGTGTGCATGCAACATTCGGCGCCTTTCTTGTGGGGATAGCGATAGGCGACTCTGAACATCTCACCGAACGGACAAAAGATGTGATCTCGCAGTTTGCCATGAACATCTTTGCTCCTCTGTTTTTCGCTTTCATCGGTTTAAGAATAAACTTTGCCGCCAATTTCAATTTTCCCCTCGTTCTTGTGGTTTTTATTCTTGCATGTGTTGGTAAGGTTTTCGGTTGCACACTTGGAGCACGGTTGGGAGGGTTATCGGGCAAAGAGTCGTTTGCCATCGGATTCGGTATGAATTCGCGCGGGGCGATGGAAATTATTTTAGGTCTGCTTGCACTTGAATATGGTTTGATTCATGAAGATCTGTTCGTGGCGCTTGTCATCATGGCTATCGGAACGACAATGATATCGGGTCCTGTCATGGAATGGCTGATTCGTGAGAAAAAATCGCTCAAGCTGGCGAATCTGTTGAAATCTCCGGGATTTATACCTTCTCTGGAAAGCAAGACACGCAAAAATGTCATATTTGAACTTGCGCAACTCGCTTCCGTGGAAACGGGGATCGAAGCCGAACGGATATTCAAAGCTGTCTGGAACCGTGAGAAAATCATGGGCACAGCACTCGGCAGTTCCATTGCCGTTCCACACGCCCGTCTTATTGAGATTTCATCGCCGGTGGTTGTTGCCGGGCTATCGGAGGAGGGTGTTGAATTCGACGCTATCGACGGCGCTCCGGCAAAGCTTATTTTCATGCTTCTGACACCAACTCGTGACGAGGGCGCACAGCTTCAGATACTTGCCGATATAGCACGCACATTTTCCAAACCTGAGGCTCGAACGGCAGTTTTTCACGCTCAATAAGCAGATTTAAAAAGTTGCATGATTCAATATTAAGCCTG
>JBHPFF010000214.1:0-2345 GCA_042572165.1 Candidatus Latescibacterota bacterium
AATCATTACAGAAGTGAAGGATTGCAAAAAGGCAGAAGCAGGGCAAAAGGTCACTGCCAACCCAATTTTTCATTGTGGTGTATGTTCAGAATGTCAGACCGGTCAGATAAACCATTGTACTGAGGTTGAGGTTCTCGGTGTAGTAAATAAAAATGGCGCTTATGCCGAAGAATTATTGCTTCCTGAATCTATGATCGAACTTCTTCCTGATAAGCTTTCTTACGAACAAGGTGCTATGCTCGAGGCAACTGCAGTCGCTGTGAGAGCGGTAGAAGAGGCCGGTATTACACCTGGTTCACATGTGGCGATATTTGGAGCAGGTAATATAGGCTTATTGGTTTTGCAAGTTGCTCAGGCGTACGGTGCTGGAGAAATCCTAATCATTGATCCTATAGAGTCAAGATTACGTGTTGCTGAGGAACTGGGTGCACAGATAATGATGACCCCGGATGAATTGCGAGTACAAAAATCGAATTTTTGCAATGTTTTTAATGCTGTTATTGATGGAGTCAGCATTGAAGAGACTATATCTTTTGGAATTGAAATCAGCAATATGGGAGCAAATATAGTTGTTTATGGAGTTCCAAAACCCGACCTCACCGGGATTCCGCTTTTGGACCTTTTTAAGAAAGATATGAAATTAATAACTTCTCGTTTGTATCCCCGGTCGTTCAAGAAAGCAGTCGAGTTAATGGAAAGAGGAATGATAAAAGTAGAACCAATGATAACTCACAGGGTACAACTCAATGATTTCTCGAATCTACTTTCAAGGATAAACAGCGGGCAAGAAAAGGCGATAAAAATCATTGTAAAAGTGAAGGAGTAGTAGAAATGGCAAATAACTTTTCTCTTGAAGGTAAGACAGTTTTTATAACCGGCGCCAATGGAGGTATAGGTAAAGCAATTACTTTGGGGATTGCCGATGCTGGCGCTGATTTAGTAATAGCCGGTCGCAATGAGAGTAATCTTAACTCAACTGCAGAAAAAATTAGAGAATCCGGTATCAAGGTATTGCCTGTTGCATTTGATATCACTGATATGAATTCAATGAAAAATGCGGTGAAGAAAGCAGTAAATGAATTTAATAAGATTGATGTATTGATCAATTCTGCGGGAACAAACGTTCGGAAGCATTTTCTTGAATTTGAAGAAAAAGATTATGACCTGGTTATGGATGTTAATGCCAAGGGGCTTTATTTTCTGACACAGGAAGTATGCAAATTTATGGCTCAACGAAAGAAAGGCAAAGTGATTAATATAGCCTCTCTCAACAGTTTTATAGCCTTAAGTACTGTATCAGCTTACGCAACAAGTAAAGGTGCTGTTGGTCAAATGACCAAAGCAATGGCAGTAGACATGGCTCAATACGGCATACAGGTTAATGCTGTCGCTCCCGGCTTTATAAAGACTCCATTTAATGAATTGCTCTGGGGCAATGAAGAGAAAAATAAATGGGTGGCGGATCGCACCCTGTTCAAGCGTTTTGGTTTACCAGAAGATGTTATCGGTTCTGTTAAATTTTTAAGTTCTGAAGAATCCGATTTTATTACCGGTCAGATAATCGTAGTAGATGGTGGATATCTGGCAGGATCGGATACCCTTTTTGGTTGATACATGTAATACAACGGGAAGTTTTAAGAAATAACAAGTACTCACGTCATGGTTGATAACATCTCATTAGCGAGTCATGCTAAGTTTGAAGAATACTCATGATAATAATTTTTTATCCACTTAGGATTATTCCTAGGTAGAGCTAATCTGCTGGATTTTAATTCATAAAACGAAATGAAAGCCTGAGAATATCTGTTGAAAGTGTATTATAAAGTTAGCATAAAGAGAAGCTTATACATTTTTCCATCAGGAGGTGTTTCATGATTCGTACCATTTCAGGCATGAGCCTTGTTTTAATGCTTATAATTTCCATTGCTATTATTACAGGTGCTCCAGATGTTTGCGGGCAGGAAAGCGAAAAAAAATACACAGAGGAGCAATATCAGCGGGCTATGAACCAGCTTGACCACCGACCTCTTGACCCGGTAATCGATCCTGACATTGATATGTTTCTGAACAACTGGAAGAATTCGATACCGTTCAATTCGCACGGTTCTATCACGGAACGGGCGATTTTAACCAAGTGTGACGGCGACCCGTTGAAGCCGAAGAGAAAAGGTGGTGTGCTCAATGTTGTGAACCGCCTCTCCCGCGCAACGCTTGATTCATACTCCACAACGACGCCGACGACACTCAAGGGAGAACAGGAGATATTTTACATCATGTCCGGCAAAGGAGTTGTCAAAGCCGGAAATAAGACCGCTGAACTCCGCAATGGAGCTATGCTGATGATA
>JBHPFF010000215.1:0-2330 GCA_042572165.1 Candidatus Latescibacterota bacterium
CGCCAGGGATTTCTGTAATCAGTCCGCACAAATCTCCAGCGGAGAGGCTGATACCTGTAAGAGGATGGTCCTGGAGAATGATGGGGATGCTCACAGAATCGTTTATACGGCGGAGGTGATCTTTTATGAGCTTCACATTGGCTCTCCAGCTTCCAAAGAACGGGGGAAGCGTGAGTAAAGCATCAGCTCCTTCATTTTCAGCCCACTTTGCCTTTTTTGCGGCGACACGGGAGCTGAAATGAGTGGCTGAAATAATCGTAGGCACCCGACCATCGACAAGCCGGATAACCTCAGCAGCCAGCCTCTCTTTCTCGGAATCGCTCAGAAGGTGCCCCTCACTTGCATTGGCTAGTGTAACAACCCCATCCACACCCTCGGCTATAAGATAGTCAATGAGTTTCTTCATGCTTTTGAAATCGAAGGTTTCATCATCATGAAAAGGTGTTGGAAGGATGGGGTACATTCCACATAGTTTTGCAGTGGGTTTGGAATAAACACTTATTGTTTTTGCCTCAGCTTTCTCTCCTATCAAACCATCGAGAATGGCTGCAGTGCCTGCTATGCCGCTGCCCATGACTTTAACAAAATTGCGTCTGGAAACATCTCCGTACCGCTTTTTTTCCTCAATTTCCATTGTTGTGCCTCCTGCAAATTTACTCAATATGCAATTAACCTCTCACCATATATTTTGATTTGCCGGTAACCGGCAGTATTCTGCTAATTGCCAACAGTATTCATTTACTGACTGTTTATTTTCAGGCGGAAGTATATATTTTAAGGTCTGATAGGAGTTCCGTCACTCTTTCTAGTTGAACTCCGCCGGGTGGAACGAACCGTCAGCGGGAACTTTGCAGTCAGTTTCTCATCGATATCAACTCCCAGTCCCGGGACCTCGTTCACATAGAAATATCCATTCTTTATTGTCGGCGCCCCCGGGAAGACCTCGCGGGTTTCATCACTGAAAACATGCCGTTCCTGTATACCGAAATTCCAGACAGCCAGATCAATGTGACAATTGGCTGCATGCCCCACTGGAGAAACATCTCCGGGACCATGCCATGCGGTACGGACATTGAACCATTCGCACAAACGAGCAAGTTTCATAGCGGGAGTAATTCCGCCAATCTGCGAGAGATGGACGCGTATATAGTCAATTAAACGATCTTTGACGAGAGTCAGCCATTCATGCGGGCTGTTAAACAATTCACCCATAGCGATTGGGCAGGCACTCTGCTGCCGTAATATCCTGAAATATCCGTTATCCTCGGGAGCGAACGGGTCCTCGATGAAAAACGGTCTGTACTGTTCCACTGCCTTGATCATGTTAATAGAATCGATCGGATGTATGCGCTCATGGACATCATGACACAGTTCGACCTCATCGCCGCATGTTTTCCGTATATGCTCAAACATTTTCGGCGTGGCGCGGCAATAGGGACCAGAGTCGTTTAATCTGTCATTAGGCATCCCGAAACCGGCTTCCTGGAAATGTGGCTTCCCGCTACTTGACAACTGCGGCGAACCATAACCGCCGAGCTGAATGCGCACATGACTGTAACCTTCTTCTATAAACTGCTTGACACCTTCTTCAAGCTGCTCTAAGCTCCTTGCTGAGGCATGGGCATAAAGCGGTACCGCAAAACGGCACTTGCCGCCTAAAAGCTGGTAGACCGGCATATTCGCACGCTTGCCCTTGATATCCCACAGAGCCTGGTCAAGGCCGCTCATGGCATTATTCAGGACAGGGCCGTTCCGCCAGTACGAGCTCACATAGTTGGTTTGCCAGATATCCTCGATATTATCGGCATCTTTCCCCCTGCAGAAATCATCAAGATAATCGTTGATCGCACTCACCACAGGCAGTGGACGCTGTGTAAACGTGGCACAACCCAGCCCATACAATCCCGGCTCGCTGGTTTCAACCTTTACCACGATAAGCCGTTGTCTGGACGGGGATGTGGGAATCGCTTTCACTTTTGTGATTTTTAGAGGCGGAAGCCCTTTTGTCGCCTGAGAATACGTCTGGGCAACAGCTTCATCCTTCCTGCCCAAAATACCGGCAACTCCCGCAGTTGCTCCAAATGCCAGGTTTTTCATAACATCACGTCGTTTCACGGTGGACTCCTTTCTAAAGAGGTAATTGTGAACAGAAAAAATAGAGTATAAATCGCGAATTTTGTTTGCCTTTAATATGACGCTATATTAGCTGAGAGCGGGAATACCTAACGGAAGATATAAGTAATGAGAAGTATAATCTTTTTAAAGTACTACATTGAAAGAGCTTATCAAAAAATAATTTCCTTACCACCCAAGATATATTTTAACGAAGG
>JBHPFF010000216.1:0-2327 GCA_042572165.1 Candidatus Latescibacterota bacterium
CCAGCATACATCGGGATTCAAAGCATGTTCTCAGGAGAAAGCGGGGGAACTACATGATATACATAAACAATTCGATGAAATCGTTCTCAATCGGATCGTTAAAGCCGCTGATGATGGTGAATTAAGGGACATAAATCCCGGAGCAGTGAATGGAATGATTCATGGTGCCATGGAAAACATGATGATTACACACTGGGATTGTAAAACCCTGAAAGAATTGCAAATTGGGGTAAGCTTATTCATTGATATACTTTTTAATGGAATAGCAAAAAAGAGGGAGGCCGGCAGTGATAAATAAAAAGTTTTATTTTGCTATTTTCCTTTTTTTGCTGGTGCTGGCTCAAGCCGGCTGGGTTCGGGCGGAAAGTTACATAGACCTCTCTCTGAAAGAGGCCGTGGATGTGGCTAAAGGAAATAACAGGAACATCGCAAAAGCCAGAGAGGAAGATTTTAGGGCGGATTTTAGGGTAACCGAAGCCGCATCGGCAGCATATCCAACGTTAAACGGATTCTGGGATTTTGACAAGGTATTGAAACCCATGATTTTTATCATCGAATTTCCGGACCCTCTCACAGGCATAAAAAAGAAAAACCGTTTCAAAGCGGGTACTGATCATTCCATGGGACTCGGTGCTTCACTCTCACAAAACCTCTATATGGGCGGTAAAGTTGGTACTGCTTTGAAAGCGGCGAGAATATATAAAAAGATATCAAGCAGTGCACTTCACTCGGTTAAACAGAATGTCATTGCCGGGGTTGTTCAGGCATTTAATTCGGTACTTCTCGCCAAAGAAATGTTCAGGATAAGCCAGGAGTCTATTGCCCAGGGGGAAAGAAACCTCAAAAATGTTCAGGCAATGTTTGATGCGGGCACAGCGACAGAATATGACCTGCTCCGTGCACGGGTCCGGGTGGCAAACATGAAACCGGCTCTTTTGAATGCGAAAAACCAGGAAACGATCGCACAGCTCAAACTTAAAGAAGTCATGGGTATTTCGCCGGATGAACCTGTCAGCATCACCGGTTCGTTTTCCGAACCCGATACATCACTCCTTGCTCTGGCAGAAGTTAAAACTGCACTTGATCAGAGACCGGACCTGAGGGCAAGCGAATTTACCGTGGATCTCTATGATAAAAATATTAAAATCGTCAGGGGTGAGTTCCTGCCCACTCTCACTGCGGGATCAACATTCCAGTATATGGGTAACTTCGATACGTTTAAATATGATGCCGAAGACTGGAATCCCTACTGGACCGCGAGCCTGAATCTTTCATTTCCCATTTTCAGCGGGTTCAGGAACTCAGCAAGATATAAACAGGCAAAAGTTGATTATTATAATGCAAAAACCGATCTCCGGACTATGCACGACAGTGTACTGATCGAGGTGCAGGAAAGTGTTTTAGATCTTCGCAAAGCGGTTGAAACTATTGAGAGCCAGCGCATGAATGTCAAAGAGGCGGAAAAAGCGCTGGAAATGGCTGAATCACTTTATGCGAACGGGAGAGCTACGCAGCTCGAGGTTCTTGATGCTCAATTGGCTCTCGAACATGCAAAAACAAATATGGTAAGCGCTCTCTATGATGGAACGATAGCTGAGATTATGCTCAAAAAGAGCCTAGGTATAGTGGACATCGAAATATAGGAAAGGAAACTGATAATGGAAAACTCAATACGAAACCTGTTTGTAATCGTGTTTCTCTTGATTGCTGCAATGGGCTGCGGGAAAAAAGAGGCATCTGAATCTGAAACGGATTTCACCAAAGTCACCAATGTGGAGATATACACGGTTACCGCATCCTCGTTTGAGGATTATATATCCCTTCCGGTTGTCGTTATGCCGAACAGGGAGGTCAATCTCGGTCTTGTCGGCGGCGGCAAAGTCACCAGAATCCTCGTTGACAAAGGTGACCGTGTCAAGAAAGACATGATTCTTCTCGAAACAGATGATACGCTCCTCAGTGCTTCTTACGATCAGGCGAGAGCCAGCCTGGAATATCAGAAAAAAGAGTTTGCCCGGAGCGAAAAGCTTTATAGTGATGGGAGTATCTCCACAGCAGCTTATGATGCTGCCGAACTCCAGTTTGCTTCGGCGCAGAGTTCGTACGATATGGCGAAGAAACAGTATGAGGATGCAAAACTTAAAGCGCCGTTTTCAGGTGTGGTTACCATGAGAAATGTGGAAGTCGGAGCCATTCTCGGACCGGGCACTCCGGCATTCCGGATTATCGATGTGAGCAAAGTCAAAGTTCAGGCGGGTATACCGGAAAAGTATATTGCTGAGTTCAAGGTCGGCAATATGGTAACCATAAGTTTCGATGCCCTTTCC
>JBHPFF010000217.1:0-2327 GCA_042572165.1 Candidatus Latescibacterota bacterium
AAACAAGACAAAAAAATAAATTTCAAATTTTTATCTTCTGTCGTGTCGGTTGCCGACATATAGCCAGTACATCGGTTCTCCTGTGTGGTTGATGGAGGAGTGAGGCGAAGTACCGTCCGGCGGTGCGAGAAACGCGGTTCCCTCGGACTGGCGACGGAGACGAGTGCCGATTATGAGTAGGCTCTCGCCGCGGAACTGGTTCCATATTTCCTCAGCACCCTCGACATGGGCATGGGGGTGGGCGTAATCGAATGTCTCGATACCCACAACTCCGATACCCATCGGATTGGCGTACTTAGCACCACGCACGATGCTGTAGCCGACATGGCAATAATGGGCTCCAAACCTCGGAACGTTGTCGTGGTAGTTTCCCGTTTTCATTTCCTTTATGGGTTCGAAGCCTTCGGGGATTTCCTCGACAATGATTACCACGTTGAGGTGTTCTGAGCCCGTGTTCTTGAAACTATAGGTAAGCCCCGCCGGGATGAAGACACCCGTGCCCTCAGACAGCTCGGCGGTCTTCCCACCCGATTCCACTGTGCCGACACCGCTCAGGACAAAGAAAAATACCTGCTCCTTGTCATGTTTCGTGGGTTTGGTGGAGTCCTTAGGGCCGAGAATGCCGTGGTTGTATTCTTTGATGTATTTTAGAACAGCGCCGGGACGTGAGGGATTTTGCGGGTCACCCCGGAAAAAATATTCCTGTTCAATGAATCCTCCATGCCCGATGTGGCCGGAGGAATTCTTCCAGCTTCTAATAAAGAGGTCGACGTTAGTTTCGTTGGGATCACGGTCTCCCTGGAGATAAATATAGGGGTCGGCCGCCCAGGCGGTTGTGGAGATAATGACCGCTGTGATAAGTGTGTACAGTGTTTTCATTAGTGTGCTCCTGTCCGGTTGATGAGATACTTTCTCTGATCTTGATACGTTTTACGAGCAGGCTTCGAAGAAAAGAGTCTTTGTCAGTCATAATAGAATGTTATTTATTATATAATAAAATTTTATGACAATTTATGAAAGCATTTTGTTGGTTTGATATGGGAAATGCAGGTTAAAATAATTTGAATTGTTTTAATAAGCGATAACCAGAATATTTTCTTGTTTACTGATATAACTAATATGGAATCTATAAGTTTACACATTTAACGATTAAGCTCAACCGCCAAACGCGCCAGTGCATGGTCGGCTGCAGGGGGTGTTAGGCGGTATCTCCCGCCGCTTCAATGTTGGCAGATGAGCGGACGTCTCTAACCGAACGAATTCGCAGGTACAAGATCAACGCTAAAAATCCCATCAGCACCACGAAGATTGTCAACAATCGGCTGTTTGTGGTTAATATGTCTTTACCAATAGCCCCCAGCGCAAAATTGACGCCAGCGTGTAACAAAATGCATAGGAGAACACTCCCTCCCGTACGATTATAGAGCCAGGCGAAAAGTACACCCAGGGCGGACACAAGCGGGATGTAGTGACCTACAGGCAGTTCTCCGACTGCAGAAGTAAAGTAGTAAAACAGGGGCAAGTGCCAAAGGCTCCAGATAAATCCGATAGAAAGCCCGGCCAAGCCTGCACCCAGCCTGGCTTGCAACCGTGGTTGCGCATACCCCCGCCAACCTAGCTCTTCAGCAATAGGACCACCGACAAAGATAGTTATGATGAAGATGATGGGCGAGATAGCAACGAACAAATAGGCTTGTTCTTCTGGTATGCCAAACTGAGCAGTAATAGCCTCAACTTCAGGTGGCAGGCCTCCAAGCAGAACGTGAAGGCCGACAGCGAACACAGCGATACCCAGCACGCTAAAGACGGCGAAGACATAGTACCTTGCTCGCACCCTCCATTTCAAAAGTCCGCGGAGCAGTTCACGTACACCATCTCGCCCTTCAGAAAACCATGTAAGCAGCAACGCAGCAATAGTCGGAGCCCATGCACCAGGCAAAACAAGGGCAGTATTACTAGTTTTGAGCATGCCAGCAGGAATCCATGCAGACCATGCAATGATAAAGCACAGGACGAAATAGCTCACGAGGAGATAGCCTCGGGGTAGCGTGTCCTTCTTGTCCGTACTAGCGCGCATCTCAATATCCTGTTACCTGTCGCAACCTAAAAACATTACTAAAAACCACAGCTCCCCGCCGTCAACTGCAACGCTTTGTTAGGTTTTGTTATTATGTTCCAAAGTTATTACTACATTTCCCTTTTTGTGTCCTTTGTCGACATACCTGTGAGCCTCGGCAATTTGTTCCAACGGATAGCGTCTATCAATGACTGTTTTTATCTTCCCGGTCTCAATAAGCTCTTTGAGGAAAATTAGATCTTCAGTCCTC
>JBHPFF010000218.1:0-2252 GCA_042572165.1 Candidatus Latescibacterota bacterium
GTGGTGGGATGCTATCAAGTTCTGCAATGAGTTAAGCTCGGAGGAGGGTCTTGACAAATGCTACAACGAGAGTACGGGAGAGTGCGATTTTACCAAGAATGGCTATAGATTGCCGACAGAGGCTGAGTGGGAGTACGCCTGCCGTGCCGGTACGACTACGGCGTACAACACTGGAGACAGCGAAAGCGATCTTTCTTCTGCGGGGTGGTACATCAGTAACAGCAGCAGTAAAACCCATCCGGCAGGCCAGAAGACAACAAATGCGTGGGGGCTTTATGATATGCACGGAAACGTGTGGGAATGGTGCAACGACTGGTACAGCAGTGATTACAATGATTCGTCTCCGTCAACTGATCCCACGGGGTCAACTTCGGGTTCCCTCCGAGTGGTACGTGGCGGCAGTTGGAACAACTCCCCTGGGGACTGCCAGTCGGCGGGCCGTTCCGGGATCGATCTGACGTACAAGAACTTCAACTTCGGCTTCCGAGTTGTGCGAGGTGCTTTTACTCCCGGTTATACCATCTCCGGTACTGTAACCGGTACCGACGGAGTGATGGTAACCTTAAGCGGCGATATTTCCGATAGTCAGTTGGTTGCTACTGATGGTGGCAGTTATTCCTTTACTGTCGAGCACAGCGGCAGTTATTTAGTAATCCCCTCAAAAGATGGCTATACTTTTTCGCCGACAAGTCAAACATTCAATAATATGACATCTGGTCAAACGCAGGATTTCACTGCTACAGAGGATGCTCCAAAAGAAATTGTAATGGTCTCAATCCCCGCAGGCAGTTTCGAGATGGGTTCGAATGATGGCGCGGAAAACGAAAAGCCGGTTCATACGGTGACTCTGGATTATTCGTTTGAAATGAGCGCGTACGAGATAACACAGGGTCAGTACGAAACGGTTGCAGGAGAGAATCCCTCGTATTTCAGTGGCAGTGACAATCTGCCGGTAGAAGATGTAAGCCGGACTGATATACTTAAGTTTTGCAACAGTCTGAGCGACAAGGATGGTTTAGAAAGATGCTATGATGAGGACTCATGGGATTGCGATTTTACAAAGAACGGCTACAGGCTGCCGACCGAGGCTGAGTGGGAGTACGCATGCCGGGCGGGCACCACGACGAAGTATTATACCGGTGACAGCGAGAGCGATCTTGCACAAGCGGGATGGTATGAGGGCAACAGCGAAAAAAAGACTCATTCCGTTGGCCAGAAAGAACCGAATGCATGGGGACTGTACGACATGTACGGCAATATACGGGAGTGGTGCCACGACTGGTCTGCTGTTTCAGCGTATCAAGCGGACTACTTAAACACCAGCTCTCATAATCCAACAGGGCCGCCATCCGGCGTTCAACCGGTTGTTCGCGGCGGCAGTTATGGCAGTAATACCGGTGAATGCCGGTCGGCTTACCGCGGCTGGTATTATCGCGGCGGCAGTGTCAGCAATCTTGGATTCCGTGTTGTCCGTGGTTCATTCACTCCCGGATATACAGTTTCCGGTACGATAACCGGTGCCGATGGTGTAACAATTATGTTGAGCGGTGATGCTACAGACAGCCAGGAGGTGAATGACGGGGGGAGTTATTCGTTCTCTGTGGTGCATGGTAATAATTATGTAGTAACACCTTCAAAAGACGGATACGAGTTTACCCCTTCCGGCAAGACATTTACCAATCTGACAGCCAATCAGATGCTGAATTTCAATGCTATAATAATCCGGTATACCCTTACTATAGCTGTAAACCAGTCAGGCTGGGGTACGACTATTGCTCCGGTCGGAGACTATAAATATGAAAAAGGTACGGAAGTAACAATCGTTGCCACACCGGCGGAAGGTTACCGGTTTGTGAATTGGACAGGGGATGTTGCCGATGCAAACAGTTCATCGACTACTGTGACTATGACTGAGGATGAAACCGTTACGGCTAATTTTGCTTCTGAAGAAATTCTCACGGGTAAAATCGCTTTTTCATCAGAAAGAGATGGTAATTGGGAAATATACATCATGGATATGTATAATTCAAACAAGACAAGATTGACAATAAATTATTCTATAGATAGATGTCCCTCCTGGTCGCCTGACGGCTCAAAAATCGCTTTTTATTCAGAGAGAGATGGCAATTATGAGATATATGTAATGAATGCTGACGGATCCAATCAACATAAACTTACAAATAATCCTGGTATTGATACGAATCCTTCATGGTCGCCAGACGGCTTAAAAATCGCTTTTAGTTCTTATAGAG
>JBHPFF010000219.1:0-2251 GCA_042572165.1 Candidatus Latescibacterota bacterium
ATGAACCTGACCACACACCAAGCCATCCCGATTCCCAGAAGGAGTGAAATAAGAGGGCTGACAGCAAATCCTGCGGGAATGAATCCTGTGATAACAGCACAAATCGCAACAATAACCGCATAGGGCATCTGTGTTTTTACATGATCGATATGATCCGACGCACATGCCATGGAAGACATGATTGTAGTATCGGAGATAGGTGAACAGTGATCACCGAAGACCGCGCCGGTAAAAACTGCACCGATTGTAGCGAATAAAAGCCCGCCGGTGTTTCCGCCGCTCAAATGATAGGAAAGCGGGACAGCTATCGGCATCACAATCGCTGCAGTACCGTATGAGGTTCCAGTGGCAAATGCTATGATGCATCCGACGATAAACACCATTACCGGTATGAAAGCGGGATTAACCCTGCCCTCCAGTAAGCCGACCATAAACGAAGCTGTTCCCATATCTTTGCAGAGGGTTCCGATTCCCCATGCGAGCACCAGGATCATTACTGCGATAATAAACGATTTGGCGCCCTCGATCCAGGCATCCACAGCTTCCTTAAGTGTAAGAATCCTCTGGAAAACTACCAGGACCAGGGCTGCTAGTGTTCCTGTAAATGCCGCCCACATCATGGCAACAGCAGCATTGGCATGACCAATGCAGTCACGTACAGTGGAAATCGACAAGGGATGCTCCCTTATGGCTGTGACAAGTTCGCTGTTATCACCGCTGATAATCTCTCTGTAGCCGTGAAGATACAATCCGGCACAAACCATTAGTACAACAGTAATCACGGGTATGAGGGCGTTAAACCATCGCAGCGGAATTCCCGCTTTGATTTTCATGTCGGTGAGTTCCTTTGATGCAAGCGGGATGGAACCATCAGCAATGACCTTGCCGGTGGCTCTCGCTCTTCGCTCCGCACGAAGCATGGGACCGAAATCCCTGCCGAAAAACACGACCGCGCCCACGAAAAACAGGGCGATGATACTGTAAAACCTGAAAGGAATGGACAGAAGAAATGCTTTATAAACATTCATGTCAACGCTGATCGTCTCAAAAGCGCTTTTTATCAGTCCCATTTCGTACGCTGTCCAGGTTGAAATGAGAGCCATGCTGGATATGGGAGCTGCTGTGGAATCGCAGATATATGCCAGCTTTTCGCGGGAAATCCTCAGTTTGTCCGTGAGCGGACGCATGGTATTTCCCACAAGCAGGGTATTCGCATAGTCGTCGAAAAATATGATAAAACCCATCAACAGCGTGGCAAGCTGTCCGCTTCTGGCAGTACGGGCTTTTCTGGCAATACTGTCTGCGACAGCCCTGATGCCTCCTGATTTCGTGATAATACCGATCATACCCCCCAGAGTCAGGCTGTACGTTATGATAGCTGCATTCCAGGGCTGTGCTATCGAGCCTGCGATATAATCCTGGATCGTATATGCGAAACCTGCAAAAGGATTGCCGTGGTTTACGATGGATGCACCAACCCAGATGCTGATAAATAGCGAGGGCAGCACCTGTTTTGTGGCAAATGCAAGAGTAATGGCTGTGACCGGAGGTACGATCGACAGTATACCGTATGATTCCACAGGGTTTTCCTCCGTTTCCGTTGTCAGGCGGATAGTTTCAAATTTTATTGAATGTAAGGTATAAAATGATGAAAAAACAATCCATTTTTTAAAAAATGAACTTCAATGAAATATTTCTCTTGACAAATCTGTAATAGTGTACTATATAGGTAGTACATTTGAGAATAAAAACACACGATGCCATGAAACAAGCAGCCTGTCATCCTGAACGAAGTGAAGGATCTAAAATAAGTAAACAGCAGACTCTTCGCTTTGCTCAGAGAGACAAACCTAACAAACATGTTTTTAAGACCGGAATTTTATGAGCATAAAACTTGACGCAACCCGCCCCATATATCTCCAGATCATGGAGGAGATCAAAAAGCGCACGGTCAGAGGAACCTATAATCCGGGAGAAAAGCTCCCCTCTGTGCGCGATATGGCGAAAGAGATAGGTGTCAATCCCAACACCATCGCGCGTGTCTACATGGAACTTGAGAGGGAGGGATTCATCGAGACACGCCGCGGGCAGGGTTCGTTTATCACCGGAGAATCGGAGAGAGTGGATGAGGAGCGCCGTAAACTTGCCGGTGATGCCGCAGAGCAATTTGTGCGCGAAATTTTGGATCTGGAATTACACGACGGTCACCTCGGGTCACTTCTGAAAACAATCAGTAACAGGCTTTCGGGTA
>JBHPFF010000220.1:0-2229 GCA_042572165.1 Candidatus Latescibacterota bacterium
ACTCCCTTCCTCGGCATCGTGCGGTTTGTCGATAACGACACCATAATGCTCGAGGGGTATAACGGCAGGCCCCGCCCGACGGCATTCTCGGATAATGCCATCACGCTTACGCGGCAAGGAGCCGGAGGGGGTCGATAGGTAAGGTTATAAATAAATGAACGGTCAGTAGGCGCGAGACCCGCCAGACAATAAACAATAAGGGATTATCCCCTGTTAACTTCTGGGGACACCGGAATGCTCTTGTATGGTGGGGTGGATTTTGATGTCAAGTGAGGCGCGCACAGCATTGAAAATTTGTTTTTAGACCGTGCTAATGAAAAAGTCAGCTAATCTCACAATAGATGAATCGTTGCGGGAGTGGATTGTGGAGAGGATGCCCGAACCTTCTGAGCATTTGATGTTTTGGAATAACGACCTGGATCACTTGCTGGTATGGATCGTCAGCGGAATAGCTGTCAGATGCAGCGGCATTGTTGGGATCTACATTTCCTCACCGAGGATCTGTGCTGCAAACTTGCTCTGCAATATTCCATTCTTGGTCGGCGGACATATTTGCATGAGTATGATCACAGCCAATGGCCAAAAGACGGCCAGCCCTGTAAGTAGGTAACGTCCCCGTACAAGGTAGAATATGCCGAAGCCCAATCCCATCGGCCACCGGAGAAACGGATTGTTGATTAGGCACAGCAGATCTGCTGCACGGTAACTCACAAGGGCATACTTAAACGGATGCCATAGCCATGTCGCACCTACCAACGCCAGGGGCACATACCACCACGTCACGAACAGGAACGATGCTGGTACAAAAACCTGCGTTCCGAAGAGAGGCATGTAGCCCCACTCAAGAGCACGCAACAATGTTACCCGATTTAATTCCTCTGATGTGAATTCCATATCTTTCTATCCCAACTTTGATGCTCAGCGGTGTGCGGTAGCCCGTTCGCTGGATTTGATCGTTAGAACATTATTTATGGTGCTTGCTCGCAAAGTAAATTCCATACCTTGATGTTTTCTTGCCTTGCAACTTTCGCTAGTTTATCGTCTGCAGTGATAAATATAGTCTTGGATTCATCTACCATGTTTGAAAAGAAACCCTCCTTAACGCTCAATATTTGGAATGCGTCTGATAGATCCAAAGTGTAGCGTGTGACAATTTTCTGCACTTCGGTAAAAATTGTTTGGGACGTGAAATCCAAGTCCTCTATGTTCTGCGATACCGATGAAAACCACGCAGTTAAGGAAAAAGTGGCCTTTTTATACTCTACTTCAGTTATTTCCTTTTTGTATAGCCACTTCACTTTGAGTACGCTCAATGTTTCAAAAAAGCAGAAAAGAGTCGTATAATACGTCGGATTGCTTTTCATATATGTTCTTAGTTTGTCACTTCCGGGTTCGTTGACATACAGTTTTACAAGAGCCGAAGCATCCAAGCAATTTGCGCGTACTGCGGTTCTGGTCATAATCAATCCTGTGTTTTAACTATGGCTTATACAGTTTTCTATGCTAAGAACCTCTATACAGCAAATACTGCTACTGAACACCTTAATATCGTAAACTACCATAGCCATCCCTTATAATCAAGCCGAATATGTTACCGGCACATCCACAATCATACGCCTCAGTCCTGTCCGCATATATCGGGTTCAGGCGTTGCAGTAATGACCTGCCTCCATCTTTTCTAAACTTGTTATGTTATCCAGACCGTTCCGCTGGTTGCGTTAAGTTGAGGATTAAACCGGTAATTAATCTCTCAATCGAATTCCTCTTAATGCATCCGCCGAGGCAATCATTTTTTTTGAGGGGTCGTAAACAAAAATTCTTCTTGCACTTCCAAAAAGAATAGCATCGGCGTTAGCTATCGCGGTGACATATTTGAAGAGTTCATTTTTGTCATTAACATAATGGCTCATTTCTACTACCAGCCCGCCGTCTACATAAACGTTACAATCTTGTTTTACCATATTCATCACCCTATTTGCCGCATCCACCTTTTCTTTCCCATACTTGGCTATAGGGTCATACTTCCCCTTTGGAGCAGGGGTTGGAATATTTGCGGTGGGAGCTGGAGTGTCTACTATAACCTTGTCTCTTTTTTCTCTTGCATCATCTACGAAAGATTGGAAGCTGGGTATGGGATCGTCTTTAAAAAGACCGAAGCCGAGAAATCGACTGCAAACAGCTGGAAAAACAATCAAGATAATTAATATTACCAAAGGCCATTTCAACCAA
>JBHPFF010000221.1:0-2225 GCA_042572165.1 Candidatus Latescibacterota bacterium
ATAGGATATATTTGGTGTAATCACATGCCGTAGAGCAGTAAGATTCCCTAAGGCGGGTTTAAACATGCCATAAATGGTTGTGCCGAGAGAAAGACCCATCGACAGATTATCCAGTCTTTCATATCGTTCGGATTGTTGTTTTCTATTGGTGGCACTGAACTCCTCATTGAGCCTCAGGGATGGTTTAGTAACAAGCCATCCCCTGAATTTCCGTGAGCTTGAAAGACTTGCAGATAAATTCAATTTACGCGTGAAATCCGAGGAATTTTCTCTTTCGTTGGTTATGCTGTTAAGACGGGTGTTGAAAGAATAATATATGGAATTGTACCATGATTCCTGTTCTTTTTGGGAACCGGTCCTTACGTATTTTCGTCTTATATTTTTGGTTTTATCGGAACCGAAAAGAAGTTTTGATGGTGTTCTGAATGATATATCCGGTGCTGTTAAACTTGTGTTCTTAGTGCCAAGGTCCTTATTGTACGCTACTGACGTTACCAGGCTGTTTCCACTGTCTTTCCATCGTTTTGTGACCGAAAACGATGACCTCATGTTCCTGTTGAGCCGTTCATACATATTTCTCGAATTGTAACGTGAGTACTCTTCACTTGCGAAACTTCCGTTACCATTAATTTTAAGCGTCGGAGAAACTGAATGGGAGTGTGACAATCTGAGTCTCCATTGCTTTGAGTCGGTTCGGTCCTCGAAAGAACCATACAGGGAGCCACGCATCATGTCTGTTTTGTTGTAATTTAACCAGTTTTTCGCAAGCCATCCGTTGCGTTCTCTCAGGGAGCCGGCGATTTTGTAATCGTAATAATCTGAGGGTGCGAAATAATAACCGAGGTTGGAAAAATATCTACCATCCCTCCGTGAAGAACCGTAACGGGGGGCTAAAAATCCGGATTGTCTGCCTTTTTTTATAGGAAAGACATAAAACGGAAACCAGAATACCGGAATATCATGTATATAGCCGATAATGGGTTTAATAATAAGCTTTTCGTTAATAATGAATTTCATCTTTTTACCGGAAAAGTAATAATGGGGATTGTCTTCAAGTTCACATGTCGTATAGGTCCCGTTTGCGATGAAGAGGGTGTCCTCGGCTGTACGCTTTATTACTTCTGCTCCCATATAGCCTTTCTCATATTCGGTTCTCCCGCGGCTGACATATCCTTCTTCGGTTGTGATGTTATATTTAATTTCCTTACCTCGTAATTCCTCGCCGTTTTTATCTGTAAAAACAGGTGTATTAATAAGAGTGCCGGTCGAGTCTGCTTCCCCGACAGCTTCAAGGTAATTATAATCATCGTAATAGGTGATTTGATGGCTTTTCAATGAAAGACCGAGGGTTTTCATGCTGGCATTGCCGATAAGGATTACTTTTCGTTCATCAAAAAAATATTTAATTTTTTCCGCACTGTATTCAAGGGAATCAGTTTGGGCGTACCCTTCAAATTGGAACGTCTTATTGCGGTTTTCACCGCTTCGGGCTTCACCGCATGGCATGACGAAAATTACGGAAAGCAAAAGAATAGTAAATAAGCTCATCAAATTCCTGTTACCGTAACAATAACCTTTCGCGACCTCGGGCCGTCAAATTCACAAAAATATATACACTGCCATGTGCCAAACGCAAACCTTCCGTTTTCAACAGGTATAGATAGGGAAAATCCCATCATGGATGCCTTAATATGCGCTGCAGAATTTCCCTCCATGTGCCTGTAACTTCCACGCCAGGGGAAAGCGCGCTCCAGAGTGGCAATGATGTCGGTTTTTACATCCGGATCTGCGTTTTCGTTTATAGTAACTCCCGCAGTGGTGTGGGGAACAAAAACAGTGCACATTCCGTTCTGAATGCCGGATTCAGTGAGTGCTTTCTGAACTTTATGAGTGATGTCAATAAACTCCGTGTGAGTTTTTGTGTCGACAGTAAACCTGTTTGACATAGGACTGCCTTTCGTTATTATCCTTATGGATTCTCAGTTTGTAGATTTTCCATATTTTCGTGTATGCGGGAAATTCTTTGTTTTGCTTCCGATACGGCTATAGAATCGGCATCACCATTTATAATTTTCGCATAAGCAGTTACTGCGGATTCGCGGTTACCCTTTCTTAAAGCGATATCACCAAAGTTAAAAAGTGCTTTTGTACGTTGCTCGGAAGAATTTCTGGTGTTGTTGTATATGAGGGAATACAGTTGAAGTGCATGATCTTCATCGACTTCG
>JBHPFF010000222.1:0-2207 GCA_042572165.1 Candidatus Latescibacterota bacterium
CATTCAGTTCTGCGTTAACACTCCAGAAATACATTTGGGCAAATCCCAGTTCCGGCGCTTCCTCCGGGTACTGGAAAGTTGTGTTTGACATGGAGGCGGTATGAACAGAAGTACCATCCGCAGTCTCCAAAACAAAATTGTAGGTAATATCCTCATCTTCTCTATTAGCGAGCGGTTTCCATTCAAACAGCGGGTAAATTGTTGTAACATTATCTTCAATCGGAGCTATCAACGACATCTGATCCGGATCGGGAAGCTTGAAACGCCAGGGATCGGGACCTTCACTGATTACATCACCCATCTCGTTTGAAGGTAAAACTGTCCACGTATAAGTAGTGCCGAGGTTAAAATCTTCTCCATCGTAAATCCAGCTCACTTCGCTGATACTGCCGGAAGTGAAAGTCCAGTCACTATTTTCAGCGGAAATAATTACCACATAATAAGTTGCATTACCCTGCCATGAGAAATTAGGAGTTTCTGTCGAAATAGTGGAACCATCTGCAGGTGATTGCAGGTTTATCTCGGGTGTTGGGATGGTAAATGTCGTTTCTGCAGCCTCACCTATGGTTATGCCTAATTCATCCGTGGTCTGCACTTCGATATAGTAAAGCACACCCAGCTGGAACGGCGGGGCATCCTGAGGGTAAACAAATGATGTCATAACAAGACCGTCCTCCCTGTATGCATCAGTATATTCAGAGTTGTCAGCGATATTTATACGATATTGAACAACTCCTCCTCCTGCCTGTGCCGGCGACCAGTTAAAACTGAGCGGGTAAAAAGTTATCTGTTCACTGATAATTGGTGGCATGAACATGACAGTAAACTGCCACACGTCGCTTTTTCCCTCATTAATGATACTGACAGGACGGCCGGTTCCATCATGTGCCTGCACCTGCCAGCAGTATTTCCTTCCGCTTATAAGTTCTTCATTGGCTGTACCGGGATCATAATCTATAGATTCCATCATCAAATCACTTGCTTCCCATATAGGTATTCTTGTGATGGCATCTTCTTCTTCAAGTGTTGTCCCTCTCTCATCGAACATTTTCCATACTTTAAGCGTGTAAAAAATCACGATTGGGCTTGGATTGGTCAGATTTGAAAAATCAGAAACCTGTGGCCGCTGCCATGCAAAGTGAGGAACCGTAACAACATTCTCAGACATATCTTCCGGTACCATAAGTTCAGGCGGCGAAGGATTCTTGATTTCAATGGTCTCAACTATCTCAAGGGGTGATACAGCATCATCAAACTCGTCTTTTGTACCATCCTCTTTTAGTCCATAATTTCCACTCAGGGTAAACGTTAATATATACGTTCCTTCGGGTAGATAACCGATACGAAGCACTTCACTTTCGAAATTATCATTCCATGTACCCCCGGACATCTGCTCAGTAGATTCATCGAGCATAGTATTATTGATAGTAAAGACACCCCCCGGAGACATTTCCGTAAGGTAGTATTTGGGTCCGCCTCCGACTACACTTAAATCTCCATCGAGAATTTGTCCGAAGCGCCCGGAAGAAATGTTTATGTGAATAATAGCTTTTTTGACGGTTTTTTGGTCACCTGTATTGGTTATGGTTATTGTCCAAAGTCCCGGGTTGGAAAACCAGTCATCCACAGTAAAGTTTGCGGTCGGCATAATATTCATACCGAAGCCGCTGACGCTTCCTGTCATCATCACTCTCGCCTGTGGTGCCGAGGGTATGCCTGCCAGAAGGGCAAGCATGACCGCCGCAGCAGAGAGCTTTGTGAGGTATTTCATAACATATCCTCCTGTGCTAAAGCAAAGCATGAGATTATTGTTTCTCTAAATTAAATTTCTATAATAAATTATTTAACCTTAATATCAAAAATATAGATTAAAGGTAGTAATTAACAAAAAAGTTTTTTAGTTTATTGTCAAGTTAAAAAATTATATCTTTATTATTTTTCAACAAATGCAAATCATAATTACAAAAAATTATATTGAGACAGTATAATATATACTTAAAATAAAATATAAATACTGTACGCTATATCACATTTTTTGAAATTCAGCAATTTTTTCTCTATTACTACTGGGAGTGTAAAATAGTTTCCATATTGTTAAATTCTCTTTTATTCCCCCGGACTTCGTCAATCCCCCTTATTAATGGGGGATTGAGGGGGGATCAGATAAACAACCGATGATACTGCTATAATAAAAAATGCAAACAATT
>JBHPFF010000223.1:0-2207 GCA_042572165.1 Candidatus Latescibacterota bacterium
CCGGGATACCATGGCATGTGATGGTTGCCGATGATCCGGTCGTGCCCCTGTGGCTCAAGACAGCCGTTTTCTGCCTTCTGGGAGGTATCCTTGTGGTTCTGCTGACAGTGGCTATCGAACAAAGGAAAATGAAGACATCAGGTGAGGAGCCGCTGACGACTGAGCCTGATCGCACGGTTTTGCTATTGAATTCCACAGCAGTACCTGGCCGGGAGATCACTGAGATTCTCGGTCTCGTTCAGGGCCATACGGTATTTGCCATTTGGCTTGGCAAAGATCTATCCGCCTTATTAAAGTTGATCCTTGGCGGCGAATTGACTGAATACACAGAGATGATGGGGAAGGCTCGGGCAGCAGCTACCAGCAGGATGATCGCCCAGGCTGCAGAGATGGGGGCGGATGCAATAATCAATATTCGCTATATGACTACGAGTGTTGTAGGGAGTGCGGCTGAACTTTTGGCTTACGGCACAGCTGTCAAGCTCAGCGTATAGATCGCCTTACGGGAGGTTATTGATATCTGTAAGATTACCGCCTTATGCCAACCAAAACATCAGCTAACCAGCGGTTCAAGCTAACTCGCTACTTGGGTCACTTAACCGCAACGTTAGATAAAAACATCAAATATTCAGACGGTTTGGGCATCTTCCGCTTGTGGCTAATCCACAATCCACGCCCGCAATGATTCATCTATTGTAAGATTAGCTGGTTTTTCCTATTAACACGGTCTAAAAATAAAATTTCAATGTTCTGTGCGCCTCACTTGACATCAAATCCGCCCACCATACATAAGCCTTCCGGTGTCCCCAGGGGTTAACAGGGGTAGCTTGATTCTTGGGACTAATGGCGTTACGTGCTGAGGGGATAATGCGCAATATGATCAAACATGAAACATTGAAAATGAGGCGAGTATATAACCTTGGGAAAGGAGGCTTGAAAAAATAGTTGCGATTATTGGAAACTACACCTTAAATTTTTAACTAAGAGTGTCCAACTTGCTCTGAAGACACACAAATCCTACAGTTCATTTAACTGATTTTGAATAATCAATGAAGCGGGTCAAGTGATAAAAAATATTCCGTTCTGTTTAATAAATATTTTTTATTTCTGCGGTATTTCTTCCCAGATTGTCTGTTCTAAAGGTGGAGATGTTGGCGTTTGATAGGGTATGTAGAAAATACCATTCTCAAGATATCCACCATGCTCCAGAATATTCCATTTACCTGTTTCAATTGTTGCATCAATAATATCGTCCCATTCAATAGAAGGAGGATAAATATCTTTTATCGCAATATTTTCAATTGGCAGGTCTCTCAGAATGGACCACATATCGGGGATACCTTTCATACCCAATGCGGTTCCTAAAATTCCCGCAGAACTTGATGGATTGCAGTCGCTATCCCTGCCACAGCGCATGGATATATTCATCGTTTTCCAGAAATCACCCTCACCGTATAGCAGTCCCATATAGACATACGCACCGTTTATCCTGACATCAACACCACTCACTAATTTACCATCTTTTCTTCCCCATTTCTGTTCCAATTTTTCCCAGGCATCCTCCCATCGTGGGTACCTCTGGTGAAGATCAAGCACATCCCTGACCATTTGAGCATAAGCACTTTCAGCAGGAATAGCCCGTAGACTATATTCTGCCAATTTACGAGGATTATTTTCAAAAAAAGCTTCACCGTACATAGCCGACATAGCCATACCGGCATATACGCCATCACCATAATTCATGATATGACCAACCTTATTGCCCCATAAATTACTAATACGTGGTAATCCTGGTGATAAAAGGCCAAATAAGTCAGCTTCAATTTGATAATCGATGGCATCCCCCCAAGGTGAATACCGTGGATGTCCAGACATTGGCGGCCAGATGCCTTTCATAAAATTATAATAAGCGCCTCTATTAGCACACCATATTCGCTCAGGATTCAGATACTTTACCCATTCCTCGGCAATCTCGGTGGCAGTGACATCCAAACCATACTTTCGAATTGCATGTAAAAACATGAATTCAACGTACAAATCATCCTGATCAGCCATTTTATCAGGCGTATATATTTCCCAGTTATTTATATCCTTAGCTAATTTTTTTTCTAATCTCCACCTTTCCCCTGAGTCCCCGATGGCATTGAGTTTTTTAATACAATCAGCATTTAATCGTTTCCAGTTTTCAAGATCAAAGGGGACCATCT
>JBHPFF010000224.1:0-2202 GCA_042572165.1 Candidatus Latescibacterota bacterium
AGGGGACATAAATATCTCTACTGTATTGCAGAATAGAAGTACAAATCATCGGGGAAGGAATTGACACAACAGTACAAGGCTTAGACCTTCGAGCCATCATTCGTAGGTGGGTGCGCGGTTTTCATGCTGCTTTGTACAAGGAGTACCTTCCTGAACATCCGAAAAGCCAGTTCATGACCTCAACTCCACTGCAAGCGGGTGATCCTCCCGAGAAGGGTGGCAAGTTGAAGCCAGTTTCTGAAGTGGTACCGAAGTTCATTATGGAGATTAAGCGTAATAGAGCTACAAAGACACTCGATCGTATTGTCTGTCGCAACGGTAAGTGCATCTACGAATGTCTGTGGGCACAGGCGGACCGCGGCCAGTGGATGTGCATATATGCGTTGGATCTATACAATTGGATAAACCTAGGGGACACCGAGCATTTCGAGGCTCGCGGCTGCGTTGGCTCATATTTTAGGTCACAAGGAGGTACCCCAAAGGATGCCACTATCACTACGAGACTGATATTCCAAGTGGACAACAAGGAATCCCTCGATCCATTTGGGGAGTAAACCAAAACATCAAACACTCAGACGGTTCGGGCATCCTCTCCACAATTCACTCTCGCAATGATTCCCACATTGATGATTGATTCAATTATTGAGAATAATACTATTGCCCCCAGTAGACCCACAGTAGACCCAAGCCAATCTACAAATAAAATAGCCACTCATGAATTTCCATAAGTGACTATTATTTAATCTGTTTTATGGTGCGCCCAGGAAGACTCGAACTCCCAATCCTCTGATCCGTAGTCAGATGCCTTAATCCATTGGGCCATGAGCGCACATTTAGTGTCAATGAAATATAATATTAATGCACATGAATTTCAAGTATTTTCCTTCCATTTCACAGGAATTACAAGCCCCAGGACAGGCATAACCGCCATATATACTGTGATGAACAGCTCATTTATGAAAAAGGGTTTCCACCGGATATCCAATCCTAAAGTGCTTTTTGCACTCCGCGCCGCACACGCATCGATTGCACATTTCAGTAAAAAGAGAACTGCAAATACAAAAAAAACCGGCGGCGAAAAAAAGGAGAAAATGAGTGATGTTATAAGAAGAATGTGAAATCCGTACACTGCAAATCCCACAGCAATAAGACTGGGATCGAAATATTTCCCCGTTGACATGTGACGTATCCTCTGATGCAGAAATGTAGCCCAATCCTTCGGTGCCCGTGTATACACGTGAGTCGATTTGTCGGGCACAGTCACAACACGATATTCGGGCAGCCGGCTGATGCGGTGCAAAAGCAGGGTGTCATCCCCCGACAGCACCCTATTCATAGATCCATACCCACCGCATTTCTCAAAGGCATCCCGCCTGAATGCAAGATTTCTGCCGCTGGCATGTGTTCCTCGGCCGAGAGCGATACTTCCAGCAGAAAGAACCGCGTTCCACAGGTATTCATGGCGGACAAACGAATTTAACAGCCCCGGTTCTTTCAGGTAGGGAGCCATACCGGTTACTATGCCCACATCCTTTTCGAATTTTTTCACCATACCTGAGATCCATGTTCGGGGAACTAAACAGTCGGCGTCAGTCTGGAGAATAATGTCACCTTGAGCCTGAAGTATCGCTTCAGAAAGTGCGTGTTTTTTCGGAGAAACATGCTCCGGTATCCGGTCGATCCGGATGATTCTGAGTCGTTTCCATTTTTCACTGAAACTCTTTAGCACCTCGAATGTGCCATCAGCGGAACGGTCATCAGCCACGATCACCTCATACATCTCTTCGGGATAATCCTGGTTTTTCAGTGCGGAAAGAATGGAAGATATGACTGTCTGTTCGTTTCGTGCGGCAATAATGACCGATACTGATGGTTGTTCTGGGGATACTCCGCTGCAAACCCTCCGAACACCTGCAATGAGCAGTACTACACAGAGAATATATATACAATTAACAAAAATAAAAAAATGTATTAAATATTCCATAACACAACCAAAGAAAAGAATAAAATGCTATGATAATTTGAAAATAATCACAATAAACCAGTTTTTATGCAACTAACGCACCACAAACAAAACTATAAGATAATATAACTACCTATAAAATATGAGAACAAAGTGCAAAAACGTTTAAATAAAGAGGTTCTATTTCGTATATTTGAGTTAAATTATTATAACACAAACAAATAACGAAAGAAATTCAT
>JBHPFF010000225.1:0-2168 GCA_042572165.1 Candidatus Latescibacterota bacterium
ATTAACATGGTATTACCCTTTTAAATGGGTTTCAGATTAATTAATTTCTCATGGGCCTGTTTTTGGCATAGCCCTTGATTTGCTCAATCCAGATTCGGGTGAAAAGGAGCGGTTTAACCTCGAAAACGCGCTCGTCAGTGGCCGTCTCCCGCAGTCACCCGGAGAAATTCTGGTCAGCGAAGAATTTGCCGGCAATCTCGATGTTGCGATCGGTGAAATGGCGACACTTATCAGTTCCACCGCCAACGGCAGTATGGCAATTCAAAACTTCACGGTTGTCGGAACCATTCGTTTCGGTATCGGCCCCATGGACCATAATGCCATGCTTGCAGACATTTCCGACATTCAGTATGCTCTGGATATGGAGGATGGGGCTGCGGAAATCCTGGGATACTTCCCCAATCTTATTTACAACAAGGTTGCCGCGGATAAACTTGCAGAAGAATTTAACGCCCGGTTTAACGATGCCGAAAATGAATTCTCTCCTGTTATGATCACACTGATGGAGCAAAACGGACTGGGAGAAATTCTGACCATGATGAATTATGAACTTTTTATTATTACATTCATATTTATTTTTGTGATGTCTATTGTACTATGGAACACCGGATTGATGTCCGGTATACGGCGGTACGGAGAAATCGGCATCCGCCTGGCAATCGGCGAATCAAAAGGCGGTGTGTACCGTTCGATGATTTATGAATCGGTTCTGATCGGCTGTATCGGCACCGTCATCGGTACCGCGATAGGGCTGGGGTTTTCCTATTACATGCAGGAGGTCGGTATCGACTTTTCCAGTATGATGAAGGGCTCCACCATGTTGATGTCGAGTGTTTTCCGGTCACGGATCACACCCGCGGCGTTCTATATCGGCTTTGTACCGGGGCTGCTGGCAACCGTATTCGGCAGTATGATTTCCGGTATCGGAATCTTTAAGAGGCAAACAGCACAATTGTTCAAGGAGCTGGAAACATGAAAAAGCTTATGATTATACCTTTCTTGATATTATTAGTTGAATCATCATTGGCCCAGACACTCTCCGGCGTGGAAATACTGAAACGTATTGACGAGAACATGGTGATCGATCAGGCTATCAGCGTTTCGACGATGATCATTCACGGGCGCAGCGGCACCCGCACCATTACCTCCAAAGCCTGGACGAAAGGCGAAGACCAGGCATTTGTCGAATACCTCTCTCCTCCCCGTGAAAAAGGCAAAAAGATGCTCAGGATAGGCGATATGCTCTGGAACTATTCCCCTGAACCCAACGACCGCATTATCACTATTTCAGGGCACCTCCTGCGCCAGTCCCTCATGGGTTCCGATCTTTCGTATGAAGACATGATGGAAAATGATAAAATGACGGAAGTTTATGATGCCACCGTAGCTGGTGAAGAGGAACTTAATGACCGTTCCTGCTGGGTGCTGGAATTGACAGCAAAAAAGAAGGATGTGGCGTATCATTCCCGCAAGGTCTGGGTGGATACCGAGCGCTGGCTGCCGCTTAAAGAGGAGCGGTATGCCAGGAGCGGACGGCTGTTGAAAACCATGGAAATGAACGAGGTATTTGAGGTCGGCAGCCGCTGGTACCCGAAAAAAATGACATTCAAGGACATGCTCTCCAGAGGCAAAGGAACCGAATATATCATCGAATCCATCGATTTCGATGTGACAATACCGGATCACATGTTAACAAAGGCTGCGCTCAGGCAGTGATTACGGCATTTTGTATGTAAATAAGTGTTATGGAAACTTTTTTTAGATATACATTAGATAGCTTTTTATAGCATTATCACTGTAAAAGTAGTGGTAGGCTCTATATTATGTATTAAAAATTATTAATAGAATCCTTACTGTGTTTACTGACTTTTCGTTTGTTTCTGCAAAAGGATATAAATTGTGCAAATAAGTGCGACAGGGGCTGCTATTAAACCGAAAGCTACTCCGACCAGAACACATATTATTAATGAAATATTTCCAATTTTGTTATTTTTTCTTTTTTGTGCAATGAAATATGGTATTAACCCAATGAAATAGCCGATAATTGCGCCAGCAAAAGCACCCCTTAAAAATTCAGTTAAATTATTATTAGGAAGTACTTTAAAAATTACATAGCCTATTGTAGTGAGTTCTTTGGGAGGTAAAGAAAAAGGGAATGATTTTATGAT
>JBHPFF010000226.1:0-2130 GCA_042572165.1 Candidatus Latescibacterota bacterium
CCTTCGTTAAAGTATATCTTGGGTGGTAAGGAAATTATTTTTTGATAAGCTCTTTGAATGTAGTACTTTAAAAAGATTATACTTCTCATTACTTATATCTTCCGGTAGGTATTCCCGCTCTCAGCTAATATAGCGTCATATTAAAGGCAAACAAAATTCCCGATTTATACTCTAATCGTTCTGGTTACAATTACCTCTTTAGAAAGGAGTTCACCATGAAACGGCGAGATGTTATGAAAAATCTGGTATTTGGGACAGCAGCGGGAGTTTCCGGAATTCTGCGGGATAAAAATGAAGCTGTTGCACAGACGTATTCTCAGGCGACAAAAGGTCTGCCGCCATTAAAAATTACCAATGTAAAGGCAATTCTTACAGCCCCTACCAGCATGTCATTTATGCCGTATGTGATCGTAAAGGTGGAGACCAGCGAACCGGGGCTTTACGGTATCGGATGTGCTTCGTATTTTTTCCGTCCTCTTGCAGTAGTCACGTTGATAGACAAGTACATGGACCCGCTTTTCCGGGGTAAAAATGCCAATAATATCGAGGATATCTGGCAGCAGATGTATGCGAACACGAATACACGGAACGGCCCCGTATTGAACAGTGCAATGAGCGGTATGGACATGGCGCTCTGGGATATCAAGGGCAAGCGTACAAACATGCCGGTGTATGAGCTGTTCGGAGGTAAGTCCCGATTTGCTGTTGACTGCTATGCACATGCAGGCGGCCGTGATTTTGCCGAGCTGGAAGAGGATGTCAAGAGATATATGGAAGAAGGCTATCGTCACATTCGTATCGAGATGCGCAGGTACGGTGAACAGAATCAAATACCCCATTTCAAGGAAGCTGGATTCGGCGCAGATGATGATCGCTACGTCGATCCGGCTGCTTATGTGGTGACCATTCCCAGAATGTTCGAGTATATCAGAAATAAATGCGGGGATAAAATCGAATTATTACATGATATGATCTACACACGGATACAACCGATCGATTCCATTAATATGATAAAGAAACTGGAGCCATATCGTCCTTTCTTCATTGAAGACCCGTTCACCGTGGAAGACAAGGGCTATTTAAAACTTCTTCGTCAGCGAACCGGCGTGCCAATCGCACTGGGAGAAAAATTCATTAATCCCAATACATTTGTGGACCTCATTTCCGAGCGTTTGATTGATTTTATCAGGATACATATACCGTATATCGGCGGTTTGACTCCGGCACGGAAAATCGCTGCTATGGGAGAACTGCACAATGTCCGCACTGCATGGCATGGGCCGCGTGACAATTCCCCTGTAGGACATGCGGCAAATGCGCACCTTGACCTCGCAATCAGGAATTTCGGAATCCAGGAGCGGGTGATTTTCAGACAGGAGACACTCGACGTTTTCCCAGGCACACCGACAATAAAAAACGGCTATATGTACGTGAATGAGGCACCGGGATTAGGCATAGATATAAACGAGAAACTTGCAGCCAAATACCCATTGGCAGAGGATCATTTCAGCTGGTACACGCGGACGAGATATAATGATGGAACAATAAGAAGACCCTAAAGGTTATACATTTTTCACAAGCAATTTCACTAATATAATCCGGGGAAAGTTTTCAGCGTATTAGTTTAAAAAATTATACTTTGCATTACTTATAACTACCGGTGCGTATGCCCGTTCTAAGCTAATATAGTATTATATTTACAGGCAGACCAAATTCGCAATTTATACTCTAATCTGGTTACAATTACCTATTGAGAAAGGAGTTCACCATTAAACGACGTGATGTTATGAAAAACCTGACATTTGGGACAGCAGCGGGAGTTTCCGGAATTCTACGGGATAAAAATGAAGCTGTTGCACAGACTTATTCAAAGGCAACCAGAGGACTGCCTCCATTAAAAATTACCAATGTAAAGTCAATTCTTACAGCCCCCACCAGTATGCCATTTATGCCGTATGTGATCGTAAAGGTGGAGACCAGCGAACCGGGGCTTTACGGTATCGGATGTGCTTCGTATTTTTTCCGTCCTCTTGCCGTGGTCACGTTGATCGATAAGTACATGAATCCGCTTTTCCGGGGTAAAAATGCCAATAATATCGAGGATATCTGGCAGCAGATGTATGCGAACAC
>JBHPFF010000227.1:0-2124 GCA_042572165.1 Candidatus Latescibacterota bacterium
ATAATCCTGCCTGTTAATTCTTCATATTTCATTTTTTCAATCCCGAGCTTCAATTGTCTGAACTACGATTTTCACGATTAACAGGATTACCCTGATTTGTTTCTTTTAAATCATGGCAATCTGCTTAATCCAAATAATCCTGGTTCTCATCCCTTACCCCTTCTGCCTAATACCTTTTCTTCTCCCTAATGCCTGTCTTTTCAATCAAAACGGCGACCATGAGGGACACAGATCGTCGCCAGGATGATTGGTCAAGTTACGATAATTTGAGCCGTCGGCGTCCATGACGTATATTTCCATATTGCCGTCCCTCTCAGTGTAAAAAGCGATTTGAGAGCCGTCAGGCGACCATGAGGGCCAACCATCATCACCAAGATGATTGGTCAGGTTACGAGGATTTGAGCCGTCGGCGTCCATGACGTATATTTCCCTATCGCCATCTCTATCTGTACTAAAAGCGATTTGAGAGCCGTCCGGCGACCATGAGGGATAACCATCATCACCAAGATGATTGGTCAGGTTACGAGGATTTGAGCCGTTCGTGTCCATGACGTATATTTCCCTATCGCCGTCCCTATCAGTACTAAAAGCGATTTTAGAGCCGTTAGGCGACCATGAGGGCTTTGTCTCATTAGCTGAATTATCTGTTAATCTGGTCTCGAATGAACCGTCTGAATCTATGACGTATATTTCCCTATTGCCGTCCCTATTAGTAATAAAAGCGATTTTAGAGCCGTCCGGCGACCATGAGGGATAATAATCATAAGCAGGATTATTTATTAACCTGGTCTCATATGAGCCGTCCGCGTTCATGACGTATATTTCAGCATTTTCATCATCCCTCCTAGAGTAAAAAGCGATTTTAGTTCCATCTGGCGACCAAACGGGCTGAGAATCATGAGCTGGATTATCTGTTAACCTGGTCTCGTATGAGCCGTCGGCGTCCATAACATATATTTCATAATTGCCGTCCCTGTTTGATATAAAAGCAATTTTACTTTTTTGAGTAACTATTTCAGCCTTAAAATTCGCAGTCTTACCGGAAGTAATATTGCTAAAGGTTCGGTATGGAGGAATAAATGTATAACCTGTTAATGATGGTGTTACGGTATAATCACCACCATAATCTACAGTGAATGAATATGTTCCACCATCATCAACAACAAGATAATGTTTTTTATCACCTCTCAGTGTAACTGTCACACCATCAGTTCCAGTTACAGTACCTGATATTGTATATGTAATAATAGTAGCTGTGAAATTCTGTTTCTGATTGGAAGTCACATTATTAAATGTTTTACTTGCAGGAGTAAAAGTGTAGTTTGCTTTGGATGGTGTTACTGTATAATTACCGCCTTCAGCTACAGTAAATGAATAAGAGCCACCGTCATCAACCATTTGACTACCCACATCATATCCACTTAGGGTAACCAACACACCATCAGCACCAGAAATAGTACCGAAAATCGAATAGGTAATAATTTCAGCTGTGAAATTCAGAATCGGATTAAAGTTCACGTAGTAAAATGAACTATTTGAAGGTGTGAATGTGTAACCGTGCTTCGACGGGGTAACCGTATAGCTGCCACCATGCTCCACTGTAAACGAGTAACTCTCACCATTGTTAACTATCCGGCTATCGGATTTACTTCCACTTAAAGTAACAGTCACCCCATCAGCACCGGTAATTGTACCGGAAATCGTATAGGTAATAATAGTCGCTGTGAAATTTTGAGTTTGATTTGAAGTTACGTTACTAAAATTTTTACTGGATGGTATGAATGTGTAAGCCTCTTTAGTTGGTGTAACCGTATAGCTGCCACCATGCTCTACTGTAAACGAGTAACTCCCACCATTGCTAACTGTCCGGCTATCGGATTTACCACCACTTAAAGTAACAGTCACCCCATCAGCACCGGTAATTGTACCGGTAATCGTATAGGTAATAATAGTTGCTATGAAATTTTGAGTCTGACCAGAAGTCACATTGTTAAATATTTGACTTGCAGGAGTAAACGTGTAACCAACTTTTGTTGGTGTAACCGTATAGCTGCCACCATGCTCTACTGTAAACGAGTAACTCCCATCATTGCTAACTGTCCGGCTATCGGATTTACCACCACT
>JBHPFF010000228.1:0-2090 GCA_042572165.1 Candidatus Latescibacterota bacterium
AAAAAAACATTATTAAAAATTCGAGGATGCCATGGAAAAACATATACCCACCCGTGAAGAAACCCTTTTATTGTTAAAAAAGTACAATGAAAACGAAGCTCTGATAAAACATGCCAGAGCTGTCGAGGCAGTGATGCGTTATATGGCGCGCAAGCACGGCGAAGACGAAAATATGTGGGGTGTCGTCGGTCTCGTTCATGACCTGGATTACGAACAGTTTCCCGACGAGCACTGCACAAAGGTCAAAGATATCCTCGAGGAACACGGATGGCCGGATGATTATATCCGCGCTGTTGCTTCCCACGGGTGGGGGATATGCACCGATGTGAAACCTGAAAGCCTTTTGGAAAAAACCCTCTTTGCGATAGACGAGCTGACCGGGCTGGTAGTAGCCACTGCCCTTGTCCGCCCCTCAAAAAGCGTCATGGACATGAAAACGAAATCGGTCATGAAAAAGTGGAAACAGCCGAGCTTTGCCGCAGGGGTTGACAGGGATGTTGTCAGAAAGGGCGCTGAGATGCTCGAAGTGGAACTAAACGACCTTTTCACCGATGTCATCATGGGTATGCGCGAGGTTGCGGATGAGATAGGATTGTGAGGAACCCATGTTAAAATTATTACCCGTATCATTTAATAGGTATGAATCTTCAGTAATTTCATTGCCGAATTTTATCTTATATTTAAGGTAGAATTGACTATTCCTTTTAATTCAGAACTTATCCACACTGCTCTTTTAAATTGTGCTACTTCATCTATTGTTAGACACTTGCTCTCATCGATGACCTAGGAATGTTTGGCATTTACCTTAGCCTCCTATTTCCAGAATTTGTTACATAAATCCTTACATAATAACTGGTGCAAAGAGTGGGGGCAGGTCAGTTTTCCATCTAATGATATTACAGGATAGTCCATATAATTACAATGTTCATTACGGCAGCTCCGCGAGAACACGCTTCATACTTTCACGGTATTCCTGAAACGCTTTTCTCCCTTCATCGGACAAGCTGAGCATGGTGTGCGTCTTTTTGTTCACGAATTCTTTTTCCACCTCGATGTAGCCCGCAGCCTCGAGTTTGCTCATATGCGATGAGAGGTTCCCCTTAGTGAGCCCTGTCTGGTGCATAAGGAAGAGGAAGTCGGCGCTCTCGACCACATAGAGGTGAGCCATGATGTTAAATCGCGCGGGTTCGTGGATGAGCCTGTCGATTGCACCAACGGGCTTATCCCCGCTGGTAGTATGTTTGTTTTTGACCAAATTACTCACTCCCTTCGGACGGAAGCGGGTATTTATGCATGAATGCCACAAGCCGTCGTATTCCATAGAAAAGGATAAAAATGCCGGGGATGCCGAACGAAATCATGTAGTGCCACGGACGGCCGACCATGTCACGCAGGACCTCAACGGCAAGAACACCGCAACCGATGACAAAACCGTAAATCTCCAGGCGCGGGATACCTAAGAGCCGTACTTTGATCGACATAAGAGCCACAACTCCCACCGCGATGGTAAGCGGCACCTTAAAGCCGGAAATCGCCACACCGAATACATCGGTGAACTTACCCAACACCGTGAGGCTGACCAGCGTGACGAGCACGATGAGCGACACAACCGACAGCCTGACCGATTTTTTTTCGCTGCTTTGCGCTCAGCACCGAATTTTGCGACACCGATCCGCGGGGCCGTTATGTTTCTTTTACCAAAATAGTTGAGTAGTAAAGCGAATAAAACAGGGATAGGAACCATTATCAGAATATACCAGCGTCCAATCAACTCATCGATAAGCAGCGCAACCGCGAAATTAACGAGCAACATGCCGATAATGATGTCGACGAAACCGTCTTCGTACGTGGACATCCACGCTTTCTTTTCCAGTTCTTTCAGATTGATATCGGATGTCATGTCATACCTCCTCTGACGGTATGGGGTATGTGCGGATGAAGCGGAACAACACACCGGCTCCGCAAAGAATAATGGCAGCACCGATAAACATGACCCTCGATGGCTTATGGCTGTAGAGGTGTTGTCCGGGTACAAGTACCAGGAAAATCGAGATGATATATGCATAATAGCGGTTGATTCCTAAATAAAG
>JBHPFF010000229.1:0-2088 GCA_042572165.1 Candidatus Latescibacterota bacterium
TCCAGATATTTGGCCCGATATAATCACCGTCGGTATCCTTGACAACAATTTCAATTTCATGGAAGCCATCGGAGAGCGCACGCCGAGGTTCCCAAATAAGGACATTTCCGATAAATTCGGCTTCACGCGTTCTGTCACGCTTGTCGATTTTAAACCGCACGGTATTGAAATCTATTTCCCGTCCGGTATTGTAAAACGTTATCATGATCGATTCATCGCCCGTCTCCAAAACCGTTCCGGGAAGAGGATTTGACAAGTTAACCTCTGGTACGGACTGGTTAACATCCGCGCTCATGGCAGCAGTCATCGGGTTTTCCTGGGGATTCATTGTCGGCTCAGAAGACTGGTTTCCCGAATTATCCTGAGCGAGAATATAATACTCCACCATACCATCAACCCCGAATTCACGATTGAGTTTGCGGTAATAGATGTCGTTTTCACGCTTCATTTCAATTGAGTTATAATAGGACTTGCCCTGTTCACGGTAATACAGTGTTACCTTGGAAACATCGGTATTATCCATGACCATAGCTTTTACGACTCCGGGCTCGTACTGTGCCATACCAGTATTCATGTTTATCTGCGGTGGCATGGTATCGGCAGTACCAGCTACACCCCACAAAGACATGAGGAGTGTATGAAGCATAACTTTCAAGCACGTATTGATTGGTTGTTTCCTACTCATCTTATGTCTCACTCCCTTTCGTGTCTTTATTATTATTTTTCTTCAAATTCAAATATTATGGTTTCTTCTCCGGAACCATCCGGATCGGTGAAGAGAAGTTCAATCTGTTTCTTTTCCTTTGGCACACTAAGATTGATAGAGGCTGTAGCGGGTTCACAGTTTTCACCTTCGACAGTGATAGCCACCCCTCCTTCAGTATTCCCTCTGGCGGACAGGTTAGCCTGGCCATAGTTCAGGAGAATTTCCGGAGTTTTTGTCCAGGTTTTCATACCATCCGTAGAAAACTCAAGTATATCCGGATTAAAAGAGAATGAGGTGAGTGTAAACGACGCATCGGTGTCTATCGAACCGGTCTCTGAACTTTGAGCCCAAATCGTAATGGAGAAAGGCTTGTCGATTTCCTGGTTCTGACCGCCTTCCGGAACAACGTTTAACTTCCATGCCGGCTCGACACCTTCAGTCCATTTGACTCTGTTTTCAGCATCACCCTTGGATAACTTTCTTTTCTGACCAGGCGCTTCACCGTCCTGCACATTTACCTCCTCGTACTGTTCAAGAACTACCTCGCCGAACTGGTTCATAATCCCAACTAAATCCTCTATACTGAGATAGGATGCAACTCCACTACCGTACAGGGAATTGAATTTTGTCCCGCGCACCGATGCCACAGACGACGGGGTTTCCACTTCATAACTCGTCGGCTCTGCTCTTTTTCCGATAGTCGAGTAAACTTCACCCACCAGCAGTTTTGTTCGCTCCAATGTCGGTTTTCTATTACTACCCGGAGGCGTCTGTGCTTCAATTTCAAGTTCTGTATTCTCGTTGACCAGAACACGTGTTCCGGATGTGTATACAATTATTGCTTTGTCTCCCACGCTTGTTCTTAGCTGGTAACCGTGATAAAGTCCTTGTTTAATTTTTGCAGGCTTCCAGTCGCCACCCGATTGCTCCCGGTACTCTAATGATCCATTAATCTTTATGACAATTGCAACTGTGTTTTCTTCCTGCTGTTGAGCAAGAGCCTCTGCTGAAACAAAGACCGCAAGGACAAGAATCAAAGGAACAATTTTCAAATAAAAATAACAAACAATCCTTTTCATGGCTGATATCCTGTATGTATCCATTGTTTTATGTTTTATTCCTTTCATTTAGACCTCACTTTGTTGACACGTTTACAATTTTAAAAGTATCAAAAATTTCTATCATACGTGTCGGTGTTATCGGACCCTGTTCGTCAGCAATACTCACTAATATTTTATCCTCAAAAGCTGCGAACTGTGGATATTTAGAAATTAGCAGCATTATCATACTGTTTACTTCTTCCATAGTAACCCCTTCGGCTTCTGCTGCTGCCAGCGGCGTTATGAAGTATACCCTCTCGCTCCTTGTTCCGACCTCGATTC
>JBHPFF010000230.1:0-2086 GCA_042572165.1 Candidatus Latescibacterota bacterium
TTTCACTTTCATCCCGCACCAAACCGATGACTTCAACCAGATCATCACTTACAACGGGTTTTATTCCACGGGGAGAACCGGGTGAAAGGATCATTATTTCAGGTGGCTCTTTATCGCTTGTTAAAAGGACAACATTGACAATCGTGGTGAGTTGCTCATCGACATTTATTTCCATTGAATATACATCATATTCTTCTTTGGTGACAGTTATCCTATGGCTACCGGGAGAAATGTTGTCAATATAAAATATACCCTTTTCGTCTGTTATACCCAATTCTCGTGAATCAATAGAAATAGAAGCTCCTGAGACTTTGCTTCTGATAAGTAGAGAAGATCCATGTGAAAAAGACGAGCTGAAGAATATTAATGCCAGAACAATGAAAAAGCATTTTAGAGAACGCATGACAACCTCCTGTATTTAAATAATATGTATTGTCTGTATCCAAAATTACTCATTCATAATAAAAAAGTTCAATATTAAGGTATAGTTGTAATTGTAACGATTTTTTCAGTTATTTCTTTTACAGGGTGTTTTTTCTTAATTCCTCTCATGGTGGATGTGTACTGCTTAAAATTCTCAGCTAAGACATTATCGTATCGTTCACCATTATATGTTGATGATACTGTTTTAGCATCTTCAAAATTTTCCGTGTTAGCAAAAACCTGGAGACGCTCAACTCCCAGTGGTGGTGCAAAGTAAAATTTATCAGGTAAAGTAAATACTTGATTGACTTTTGATATATCAACATAAAGATTATTATAAAGCATCAGCCTTATACTATTAGCCATATGATATATGAACTGTAAGTAGCAAGGCTTATTGACTCGAACGAATATTTCAGTTTCTTCGTTTTCTTTGAACATAAGATTTTTGTTTCCCTTTGATGTCCACACCTCAAGTGACAGTGTCCCGGGAATAATATCCTGCTTAAGAAAAACCTTCGTGTCTTCCATCGCTTGCTGGAAGTTACGGGGCAGGAGTTCAACGCTTTCCTTTTCAGCAACCTCTTTAGGAAACTTCACAGATGCCGCAGCCAGCTTTGAACCATTCTGAACATTTGTAATGTAAGTGAGAAGGTGGATTGTTTCGCCTTCTACCCAATATGTTCCGGTTAAAATATTTTGTGGATATTTTGCGTGTGATCCGGCTATATCACGAGAGATAATCTGGAAATAAGGTACAAGTTCTTTTTCAAGGATCGATAAAAAATATGCTGAGAAGTAAGAAGAAAAATCAGTGTCTCGATATGTAACCGGAAAAAGTGCCAGTTGCTCAGACTTATTAAGCTGTGAATGAAGCTGCTCTGCGATCGATACCGCAGCGTTGCTAATAGTTTCAATTTTCTCCTGGATTAATTCGTTAATTTTCGATTCTATTTCAGTGTGGGTTATTGAAAATGAAGTGTTCGTTTCAACCGATGAAGCAAAGGCTGATTTCCCTTGAAGCAACTGCAGTATTGTCCCTGTCTCGCCAACTTCTATGAATAGAGGGAAGGTTTTGCGATATTGGGTAATTGCCTCCTTCATGTTGTTATTTTTTTCAGCCATTTCCGCAGACTGAATTAAAGAATCAATTTGTTTCAACACTTCATCAAAACGGCTTGAATAATTCCTGATTGCTGTTTCAATATTCATAACCGCCAATGCATAATTTCGTTTATGTCTCGCATTATCCCAGTGTAGAACATCGACATTAATCAGGCTCAATTGAGTCTGTGAACTGACTGTGTTGCGAAATTCAGAGTCGTATCGCCCGGAAACTTCCTTTTCTATCGATAAAAGTTCACCCTGGATTTTCACTATGAACTTCGATGAAAGGACGGTACGAGCATTTTGTTCAGCAAGCTCTCTTCGGTTAGCAAGGCTATTGTCTTCACCGATACCGAGGCCAGTAACAAATAAACGTTCGGGGTATTGTGCTGAAATCCCATTATTTTTCACCCAGTCGGGTTCAGGTTGAGCAAAAACTTGGAAAGTTAGAGTAGTTATGGTGAGAAGAATTAAGATAAGATGTTTCATGATAATATCCTCTTATTAATAAGATATACTTAAATATTAATATTTTTTTAAACAATGTCAAGAAGGA
>JBHPFF010000231.1:0-2039 GCA_042572165.1 Candidatus Latescibacterota bacterium
ACATTTCAGCAGCGTCCCATCACAGTGGCAGTGGCGGTTGATGACTATCTGGATCAATTTTGTAAAGGTAAAAATGTTGATAATATTGAGGATATGTGGCAGACAGCCTACGTAAGCTCATACTGGCGCAATGGCCCCGTATTGAATAATGCGATGAGCGGCCTGGATCAGGCACTGTGGGATATCAAGGGCAAGCGCGCCGGGATGCCGGTGTATCAGCTGCTTGGAGGCAAATGCCGCTTCGCGGTTGACTGTTATGCGCACGGCGGCGGTCGGACCCCTGAAGAGGCAGCGGAAAGTGTCCATAAATATATGGAAGAGGGATACAGGCATGTGCGAATTCAATTGGGCGGCTATGGTTCAACACATCTTTCCGAGAAGCCGCATTACAAAGAAGCAGGATTCGGGATGGAATCCGATGGACATATGGAGCTTGGACCTTATTTAAGAATTACTCCCAGAATGTTCGAACATGTGAGAAAAGAATGTGGTGATGAAGTTGAATTATTGCATGATATCCATGAACGTATCCCACCCATAGACGCTATTAACCTGGTAAAAGAGTTGGAGCAGTATCGTCCGTTCTTCATCGAGGATCCATTCGCTCCGGAGGATAACGGCTATTTCAGGATTTTAAGAGAGCAGAGCTGTTGTCCCATTGCAATGGGTGAATTGTTCAACAGTCCCCACGAGTGGGTTAATCTTATTTCGGAGCGGTTGATTGATTTTATACGGATACACATATCGCAGATAGGTGGTATTACACCAGCGATGAAAGTTGCTCGTCTGGGCGAATGGTTTAATGTGCGAACCGCATGGCACGGCCCCGGAGATGTTTCGCCAGTCGGACATGCGGCCAATGCACATATTGACCTGGCAGTCTGGAATTTTGGAATCCAGGAACGAATTATCTTTTCGCAGCAAATACAGGACATTTTCCCGGGATGCCCGACAATAAAGAATGGCTATATGTATGTGAATGAAGCCCCGGGATTAGGTGTCGATATTAATGAAGAGTTAGCCGCAAAGGTTAAAGCAAGCGGTCCGGGTAGAGGCCTCTGGAGACCGGTCAGGAGAAGCGACGGAACGGCTGTAAGGCCGTAAAGAGTATTCAAATTCAGATTTAGGGTTTAAAAACATTTGAACCATCAAAAAATCGATATATTTCGTCTACTATGTAACGAAAACCCAATTAATCATTTTTGATTTTTATATGGGGAATATCATTATTAAAAAACGGAGGAGAATATCATGAACCGACGTGATATTATGAAAAGCTTTGTGCTCGCAACAACTGCAGGCAGTGCAGGGATTTTCAGCAAAAAAGATGATGCAATTGCCCAGACATATTCTCAAGCGACAAAAGGACTGCCCCCGCTGACAATTACAAAGGTGAAATGTATTCGCGTTGGTAATCTTAATGTGGTAAAGGTGGAAACCAGTGAGCCAGGTCTTTATGGACTGGGATGTGCCACATTTCAGCAGCGTCCCATCACAGTGGCAGTGGCGGTTGATGACTATCTGGATCCCTTTTGTAAAGGTAAAAATGTTGATAATATTGAGGATATGTGGCAGACTGCCTACGTAAGCTCATACTGGCGCAATGGCCCAGTGTTGAATAATGCGATGAGCGGTCTGGATCAGGCACTGTGGGATATCAAGGGCAAGCGTGCCAATATGCCGGTGTATCAACTGCTCGGAGGCAAATGCCGTTTTGCGGTTGACTGCTATACCCATCCCGGAGGAAGGGACCTGAAAGAACTGGAAGAAAGTGTCAAGAGATATAGGGAAGAGGGCTTCCGTTATTTCAGATGCAGTGTGGGATACGAATCCAGAGATCCCCATTTCAAAGATGCCGGATATGGTATGCCTTCCGATGGATATTTCGATGTTGGCCGTTATGTAAAATCTATCCCGAAGATGTTCGAGCACCTTCGGATTACCTGCGGTGACGATGTGGAACTAATGCACGACGTACATGAAAGAATTCCTCCAATTGACGCGATTAATATGGTTAAGGAAGTTGAACAGTACCGTCC